>PABE01000124.1 GCA_002702725.1 Porticoccaceae bacterium | reverse complement strand
TTTGTGTGCACGGCTTTTTGACCGTCAACGGCAAGAAGATGTCGAAATCCCGCGGTACCTTTATCAATGCCCGCACCTATCTCGAGCACCTGCACCCGGAGTATCTGCGCTATTACTTTGCCGCCAAACTGTCGGGCAGCATCGAAGACATCGATCTCAACCTCGAAGACTTTACCCAGAAAGTAAACAGCGACCTGGTCGGGAAGGTAGTCAACATCGCCAGCCGTTGCGCCAAATTTGTCGAAAAGGGTAACAGCGGGATCCTCGCCGACAGCATCGCCGAACCCGCCCTGTGGCAACAGGCCGTGAGCGCCGCCGACAGCGTTGCCCAGGCCTATGAAAACCGGGAATTCGGCCGCGCCATTCGGGAGATCATGGCGATTGCCGATGCCGCCAACGAATATATCGCCGCCAGAGAGCCCTGGAAACTTGCCAGGGAGCCGGGGCGGGAAGCCGACGTACAGGCCATCTGCTCTCTGGGCGTAAACCTGTTCCGGGTGCTGATGATCTACCTCAAGCCCGTGTTGCCGGACATGGCGAAGAACAGCGAGGCGTTCCTGAACGATGAACTGGCCTGGCCGGCAACCATCGAGCCCCTGCTGGACCACCGTATCAACAGCTTCAAGCCGCTGATGCAGCGGGTCGACAAGGACAAGGTCGATGCCATGCTGGACGCCAGCAGGAACGCCCTGCCCGAGACGTCGTCGACCCCGGATCAGCCGGCCGCCGGGCATCTGGCGGAGAGTCCCCTGGCCGATGAAATCGCCTTCGACGACTTTATCAAGGTAGACCTGCGGGTTGCCCGCATCGTCAAAGCGGAGGCGGTCGAAGGCGCGGACAAACTGCTTCAGCTGACCCTCGATATCGGCGGCGAAACCCGCAATGTCTTTTCGGGCATCAAAGCCCACTACCAGCCCCGGGACCTCGAGGGCCGGCTGACGGTTATGGTCGCCAATCTCGCGCCGAGAAAGATGCGGTTTGGCCTCTCCGAGGGCATGGTGCTGGCGGCGGGGGATAAGTCGGGTATCTATCTGCTGAGCCCGGACAGCGGCGCCGAACCGGGCATGCGCATTACATGACCGACCTGCAGGTGGCAGCACCACCACAGCCCGGCATTTATTTGAAAAATCGATAAGGTATATCCGATCTATAGAGTTCCCAGATAAACGCTTATACCGGATAATATCCGCCTATGCGTTTGTCTCCATTTTGAGGCCGAGACCATGCAGGATATAGCGATAATAATTGTCAGCGCTGTGCTGGTTAACAACTTCGTCCTGGTCCAGTTTCTGGGCCTTTGCCCGTTTATGGGGGTTTCCAACAAACTGGAAACCGCCATCGGCATGTCCAGCGCCACCACCTTCGTCCTCACCCTGGCGGCGATTTCCAGTTACCTGGTCAATAGCTGGGTTCTGATTCCCCTGGGCCTGGAGTACCTGAAGACCATTTCGTTCATCCTGGTCATCGCCGTGGTTGTGCAGTTCACCAAGATGTTTATCGAAAAGAGCAGCCCCCTGCTCTACCGCGTGCTGGGTGTGTTTCTGCCCCTGATTACCACCAACTGTGCGGTTCTCGGGGTGGCGTTGCAGAACACCGCCAGAAACCGCAGCTTCATGGAAGCCTCCCTGTACGGTTTTGGCGCGGCCATCGGCTTTTCCCTGGTACTGATTCTGTTTTCCGCCATGCGCGAGCGGCTGGCTGTCGCGGATGTGCCGCAGCCCTTTAAGGGGGCCGCCATCGGCATGATCACCGCCGGGCTCGCCTCGCTGGCGTTCATGGGCTTCGGCGGGCTGGTATAGATCATGATCGAAATCATCACCCAGGAACCCCTGCTCGCCGCCCTGGTGGCCATGGTAGGCCTTGCCGTGGCCTTCGGCGCCGTGCTCGGCTTCGCGGCGGTGAAGTTCAAGGTTGAGGGCGACCCCATTGTCGACCAGATCGACCACATCCTGCCCCAGACCCAATGCGGCCAATGCGGCTATCCGGGTTGCCGCCCCTATGCAGAGGCCATTGCCAACGGGGACGAGATCAACAAGTGTCCCCCGGGTGGCCAGGCCACGGTCAACGCCCTGGCAGACCTGCTCGACGTGCCGGCGCCGGAACTGGACGCCGAGGACGGCGACCAGAGCGATGTCAAAAAAGTGGCCTACATTCGCGAGGCGGAGTGTATCGGCTGCACCAAGTGCATCCAGGCCTGTCCCGTGGATGCCATCCTCGGTGCCGCCAAGCAGATGCACACCGTGATCGCCAGCGAGTGCACCGGCTGCGACCTGTGCGTCGAGCCCTGCCCCGTCGACTGCATTGAAATGCGCCCCGTGCCCCAGACCATCAGCGACTGGCAGTGGACTATTCCCGCGCCCCTGGGCGAACGGCTGCAAGGGCTTCGCTCTGCCGACATCATCGCCACCGACCGCGACACAGGAACCCGCGCTGCATGAGAAAGATCTGGGATATCCCGGGCGGCATCCATCCCCCTGAGAACAAGCACCAGTCCCTGACCGACGGCATTGGCACCATTGCGATGCCGGAACGGTTGATTCTGCCCCTCAACCAGCATGCCGGGGCCCCCGCCAAGCCCCTCGTCAAGCCGGGCGACCGGGTGCTCAAGGGCCAGATGATCGCCGAGCCCGTCGGCTTTATCAGCGCAGCACTGCACGCACCCACCTCGGGCACCATCGATGGGATTGCCGACCAGCCGGTCCCTCACCCGTCGGGCATGAGTGCCCGCTGTATCGAACTGGTGCCGGACGGGCGGGATGAATGGTGCGATCACCAGGGTGTGGGTGACTACAGGGCTCAGCCCCCGACCGCATTGCTGGAACTGATTCGCAACGCCGGTATCACCGGTCTGGGCGGTGCCGGGTTCCCAAGTTCGGTCAAACTAGGCCCCAGGCAGCCCATCGATACCCTGGTCATCAACGGTACCGAATGCGAACCCTATATCACCGCCGACGATAGCCTGATGCAGGCGCGGGCACCGGAGATCATTGAGGGTGTCAATATCCTGCGCCATATTCTGGGCAACCCGGAAACCGTTTTAATCGGCATTGAGGACAACAAGCCCCGGGCTTTCGAACAGCTCACCGAAGCCGCCGAGGGCACCGGCATCGAGGTGGTGGAATTTCCCACCAAGTACCCTTCCGGTGGCGAAAAGCAACTCATCCAGATCCTCACCGGCAAGGAAGTGCCAAGCGGCAAACTGCCCGCCGAGCTGGGCATCGTCTGCCAGAACGTGGGCACCACCTTTGCCGTCTACAACGCCATCTGCCGTGGCGAGCCGCTGATCAGCCGAATCACCACCGTCACCGGCCAGGCCTGCGGTCGCAACGGTAACTATGAGGTGCTGCTCGGCACCCCCATAAGCCATCTGCTCGCCCACAACGATTTCGACGCCAAGGCCTGCACACGACTGGTCATGGGTGGCCCTATGATGGGCTTTACGCTGCTCGACCCCGCCGTACCGGTGGTCAAAACCACCAACTGTATTCTTGCCGGCAGCAAAGCCGAGTTCCCGCCGGCACCACCGGCACAGGCCTGTATCCGTTGCGGCCTGTGCGCCGAGGCCTGCCCGGCGTCCCTGCTACCGCAGCAACTCTACTGGTACGCCCAGTCACAGAATCACGAGCGCCTGGAGGCCCACAATCTGTTCGATTGCATCGAATGCGGCGCCTGCGCCTACGTTTGCCCGAGCCGCATCCCCCTGGTTCAGTATTACCGTGCTGCCAAGGGGGAAATCCGCCGCCACGATGCCGAGCAACTCAAGGCCGACCACGCCCGCCAACGGTTCGAATTCCACAAGGCCCGGCTGGAAAAGGCCGAGGCTGAAAAGGCCGCCAAACGCGAGGCCCGCCGACTGGCCGCCGAAGCAGCCCAGCGGAAAACCGCAACCTCAGAGGCGCCATCCTCCGGCCCGGGCTCTGCCGACGACCTGATTCAGGCCGCCAAGGCCCGGGCGGCGGCGAAAAAGGCCTCCCCCGATGAGCAGAAAGCCAAGCTGGAACGCAGCGTTGAAGCCAACAGGAACCGCCTGAAAATCGCCAGGGACAAGCTGGCCGAAGGCCGCGACCAGGGGCTGGATAGCGATGCGATGGCGAAGCTCGAAGTCAAAGTGAACGAGGCGGCCCTGAAGCTGAAAACCGCTGAAGAGAAGCTGGCCAGCTTCGACGACACGTCGCCAGGTAAAGGCGATTCAACGGTCGCCGATGACGCCGCAAGCCGTGTTATGGACAGGGTCACCGCCAGCCGCCGCGAGCAACTGGAAACCACCGTCGCCAGCCTGAAAAAACGCATCGCCAGTGCCGAGCAGGCCATCGGGGCGGAAACCGCGGACGCCACCATTGCGGCACTGCAGTCCGGTCTCGAAAAGCAACGCCAAAAGCTCGCAGAGGCCGAAACGGCCCTCGCCGGACTGGGGCCGGACGGCGATCAGAAAGTGACGGACCCGACCACTGTCGATGCCGCCTCCGCGGCCATTGCCCGGGCGCAAGCCAAGGCGGCGGCCCGTGCCAGCATGACCCCGGAACAAAAAGCCCGGGAAGACCTTCATGCCCTCGATCAGCGTATCGCCAAGGCCCGAGACAAGGCACAGGCGGCAAGGGCCGAGGACAGCGAGCACGCCGCGACACTGGAGTCCGCCCTGGAGAAGCTGGAGGAGAAACGACGGGGCCTGATCGAGGCCCTGGGCGCAGAGCCGGAGGAGACGGTCCCCGAGCGACCTGTCGCCGAGTCCGTACCCGCCCCCTCCGCCGTGGAGCCACACCCGGTGCCCAATGACGATCCGGCCGCCGCGGCGATCGCCCGCGCCCAGGCAAAGGCCAGGGAAATGGCCGCCATGACGCCGGAACAAAAACGGCGGGTGGAGCTGGCATCCCTCGACGAGCGCATCGCCAAGGCCCGGTCCAAACTGGACAGCGCCCTTGCCGAGGGTTCCGAGCACGTGGAAGCCCTTCAGGGCGCATTGGAAAAACTCGAAAACAAGCGCCGGAGCCTCGCACAGCAGGACAGCGACGGCGTTAATCCAGAAGGAGGGGCATGACATGGTGTTCGCCCGCGCGTCGTCCCCCCACGAACACTCCGCACTGTCGACCCGCCAGGTCATGCAGTATGTGCTCCTCGCCACCCTGCCGGGGCTGGTGGCGCTGACCTGGAACTTCGGCTGGGGCACCGTTATCAATATCCTGCTTGCCAGTACAGTGGCTGTCGGGACAGAAGCCGCCATTGTCGCCCTGCGCAAGCGGCCGGTGCTGTTTTATCTCCAGGACTGCAGCGCCCTGGTCACGGCGGTTTTACTGGGACTGGCCCTGCCTCCCCTGGCCCCGTGGTGGCTCACGGTCATCGGCACCCTGTTTGCGATCGGGATCGCCAAGCACCTGTATGGTGGTCTCGGTTTCAACCCTTTCAACCCCGCCATGGTCGGCTATGTGGTGCTGCTGATTTCCTTCCCGGTCCCCATGACCACCTGGATTACGCCGCGGGATTTACTGCCCGCAGGCGTGCACCTGCCGGACCTGTGGCAGTCCCTGCAGATTGTCTTTCCGATCCTCGGCGCTCCCGGTCAGGCCGTCGACGCCATTACCGGCGCGACACCACTGGATGCCTTCAAGCACCACACGGGTTTGCTGGTCGAACAGATCTACGCGGCCGAGCCGCTGTTTTCCCGGGCGGAAATCGTCAGCTACGGCTGGGAATGGGTGAACCTGGGCTTTCTCGCCGGCGGCGTCTGGTTGATTTACAAGAAGGTATTCACCTGGCATGCGCCGGTGGCAATGCTGCTCGGCCTGACCCTGATGGCCGCGCTTTTCTACGACGGTGGCAGCTCCACCAGCGGCGGTTCGCCGATCATGCACCTGTTGAGCGGCGCGACCATGCTCGGGGCATTCTTTATTGTTACCGATCCGGTTACCTCGGCCACCAGCGCCCGCGGAAGGCTGGTGTATGGCGCCAGTATCGGCATCCTGGTCTATATCATCCGGGTTTGGGGCAATTATCCCGACGCCGTTGCCTTTGCGGTTCTGTTGATGAACTTTGCCGCCCCGTTGATTGACAACTACACCCTACCCCGCACCTACGGTCACAGCAAGGCCCGCAAAGCCACGGAGAAAAAGCCGTGAAAGTGACACAATCCATACGTTTCAACAGTCTTGTACTGGGCCTGTTTGCCCTGGTTACCGCTGTTCTGCTTGCCGGCACCTATCTGGGGACCAGGGACGTAATCGCCGAGTCAGAGCGTCAGGCGGCCCAGAAAACCCTGCTCGAGATCTATCCCCCGACAACCCATGACAACAATCTCCTCGACGACACTCTGGCCGTGCCACGCTCCTATCTGCCGACCCTGGGTCTCGACGGCCCGTCGAAGATTTATGTGGCCCGGAAGAACGGAAGCATCATCGGCTTTATCATCCCCGCCATTGCGCCGGACGGTTACAGCGGTAATATCCATATGCTGACCGGTATCAACAGGGATGGCACCATCGCAGGGGTGCGCATCACCAGCCACGCGGAAACACCGGGGCTGGGTGACAAGGTCGAGTTGCGCAAGAGCGACTGGGTGCTTTCCTTTATCGGCAAATCCCTGGGCAACCCGCCGGTGGAGCAATGGGCCGTAAAAAAAGACAAGGGTGCCTTCGACCAGTTTACCGGCGCCACCATCACACCGCGGGCCGTGGTTGCCAAGGTTCGCGATACCCTGCGCTTCTATAAGGAGCACAAACAGGAGTTGATCAAGCGGGCTGGAGAGCCGCCGGCTAAAGCCGGCTGACCCCAGCCCCCGGAGAGTAGAAATGAGCGATGTCAGCTATCGTGAAATCACAAGTAACGGCCTTTGGTCCAACAACCCGGCTCTGGTGCAGATGCTGGGGCTCTGTCCCCTTCTTGCGGTGTCTGGCTCTGTGGTCAATGCCATGGGCCTTGGCCTTGCGACCCTGCTGGTTCTGGCGGGATCGAACCTGGTGGTGTCGCTGATCCGTCGGCAGGTTAGTGACGCCGTGCGCATTCCTGTGTTTGTGATGATCATTGCGACCTTCACCACCTGCACCGAATTGCTCATGAAAGCCTACACCTATGAGCTCTACCAGATTCTGGGCATCTTTATTCCCCTCATCGTCACCAATTGCACCATCCTTGGCCGCGCTGAAGCCTTCGCCAGCAAGAACCGCGTTCCCGCGGCCCTGGTGGACGGCATTATGATGGGTGCCGGCTTCGGGGCGGTGCTGGTCGTCGTTGGCGCCATACGGGAAATCATCGGCAGCGGAACCCTGTTCGCCAATATGAACCTGCTATTCGGCCCGGTCGCCGCAGACTGGAAACTGGAACTGTTCGGCGATGGCCACGGCCTGTTGCTCGCGATTTTGCCGCCAGGGGCGTTTATCGTCGTCGGCTTCCTTATCGCCATCAAAAACAGTATCGACGATGTCATCGCGACACGCCGGGCCGCCAGGGCGGCACCGGTTGAAAAGGTCTCCCGGCGTGTGCGCACAACCGGGACCATAAGCTGAGTATGAGCGAGACTGCCGAACCAATGGTCGGGCGGTGAACGGGATGACTGAGACGTATCTGAGTGTCAAGTTCGCCCACATGGCATTCGCACTGATCAGTATTGCGTTCTTTGCCGTGCGCGCCGTCTGGTCGGTATTTGAGGCCCCGGTTCTCTCCAGCCGGTGGGTGAGAGTCAGCCCCCATGTTATCGACACGCTGCTGCTTGCCTGCGCTGTCTACCTTATGGTGGCAAGCGGCTTATACCCCTTCCAGCAACCCTGGTTGACCGCCAAACTACTGGCGCTGATCGTCTATATCCTGCTCGGCACCCTGGCCATCAAAAGAGGTAAGACACCGTTGCGCCGGGGTATCTATGCACTCCTGGCGGTCGTGGTGTTCGGCTATATCCTGGCGGTGGCGTTCTACCATTCGCCGCTACTGTTCTAGCACCCGGGAATGTTCCGCCCGCCAAAATTCAAATCGCCACGGGTAAAAATCAGCCAGATTCCAAAAAAAAGAGGGCCTTGCGGCCCTCTTAAACTATCAGAGATATAAGGGGTGTGAATTCAAATGAATATCACGGTGCCCATATTGGCATCTTCACGCCCCGATACCCTTGACCCAAATCAAGGCCGGCCGAGGTCGGCGATGCTTTTTGACGCAACCTCGTAGACATCGGGGGACAGCCCCGGCTGCTGAAGAATGCGTCTCAACTCTCCGACCATGGCGTTGGCCTGGGACTCGGGGTATTTCCGCCAGCGCGTCAACGGGACGATCTGACGGGATGCCACCTGGGGATTGAGTCTGTCCAGTTCGATAATCCTGTCCGCCAGGAAGCGATACCCCTCGCCGTCTTCACGGTGGAAATTGATCGCGTTCACGGAACAGAAGGCGCCGATCACGGAGCGCACTTTATTGGGATTGCGAATATCGAAGGCTTCGTGCTCCAGCAATGCCTGCACCCGTTCGAGCCCGTCGGGCACCATTGCCGCGGCCTGAACCTGGAACCACAGGTTGACCGCCAGGGGTTCGTGGCGCCATTTACCGTAAAAATCCGCCAGAGCCTCTGGCACACGATGCGCCGCCGAGGATACCGGGGAGTTGGCCAGTGAAACCAGCGCCGCATGGGTGTCCGTCATGTTGTCGGAATCCACCGCCTGGCGGTAAAGGGTCTCCTGCAGATCGCGGTCATCGAGCAACGACAGATAGGCGAGGGCGGCATTTTTCAGGCTGCGCCGGGCGATCTGTTCAGGCTCGGGCCGATAGGGTTCATCTGAGCGGTTAGCCTCGTAGCACCGGATCAGCGGATCCTTCAATGCCTCCGCCAGGGTGACGCGGGCCGACTGGCGGACATCGTGAATCGCCTGCACGGCAATCACGTCCATCGTCTCGCTCAGGTAGGCTTCCGACGGCAGGGTCAGCAGTTGAGCGACCATCGCCCCGTCAAGGCTGTCATCGGAAAGCACTGTGCGAAATGCATCGATCAGGCGATTATCAAGCTCAACGACGTCATTGTTTACCCGGGCATCGATCATTTCCCGCAGGCTGGACAAGGCCAACTGGTTGCACGCCTCCCAGCGGTTGAAGCCATCGCTGTCCCTGGCCATCAGAAACAGCAGGTCATCGCGGCTGTAGGGGTAGCGCCATTTCACCGGTGCGGAAAAACCCCTGAACAGGGATGGGACCGGTGCTTCCGGTACATCCCTGAAGACAATACGCTGCTCCCGGTCGGTCACTTCCAGCACGGTTTCCGTGGCGCCGTCGACGCCCTCGGTGAACAGAGGCAGATCCCCTTCCCCTGCCACCAGGCCCATCTTCACCGGAATCAGGTAGGGCGCCTTTGTCTTCCCCTCCGGCGTCGGCCCGCAGGATTGGCGGAATGTGAGGGTGAAGGTCTTCGCGGCCTGGTCATAGTCGCCCTGAACCTCGACTTCAGGGGTGCCCGCCTGCCGATACCAGTTCATGAACTGAGTGAAATCCCGGCCACTCACTTCGGCCATGCAGGTGGCAAAATCCTCGATGGTCACCGCCTGGCCGTCATGGCGCTCAAAATACAGGTCGGTGCCTTTGCGGAACAGCTCGGGCCCCAGAAGGGTGTGGATCATGCGCACCACTTCATTGCCTTTTTCGTACACCGTCAGGGTGTAGAAATTGCTGATCTCCATGTAGGACGCAGGCTGCACCGGATGCGCCATGGGCCCGGCGTCCTCGGCGAACTGCAGGGTACGCAGGAGGTTGACGTCCTGGATCCGCTTTACCACCGGCGACCCGGCATCGGCGGAGAATTGGGAATCCCGGAACACGGTAAAACCTTCCTTGAGACTTAGCTGGAACCAGTCCCGACAGGTGACCCGGTTCCCCGACCAGTTGTGGAAATATTCATGGGC
>PABE01000123.1 GCA_002702725.1 Porticoccaceae bacterium | reverse complement strand
TGCATAGGCTACACAGCGCAAACGGCAGCGTGTCGCCTATTAACTTTGAAAATGCTCAGAAAAAAGTGTCCGGTTTTAGTTGACCAGTACAAATGTTATCTTTCACTACGTTGTTAGCCGAACATTTTTTTACGCGACCTACTGACGTAGTAGCCTCAGCAGTTTCTATATTACTTTTGCTTTCACCGGTTCAATCCGAGCTGAAAGATATGGGCTTGTGGTATTGGATTTTTTGGGGCTATAGCGCCGCACTATTGATTTTATCTTTATTAGCTCTTTTGCTACTCAGTCCTGAGAAATCACCTGCGGACCCAATGAACAAAGCGTCAATGATATTGAAAACGCTCGCTATTCGTTTTGGTAACGGACGATTCTTGTGGTTTACCCTATTCGTGCTGTGCGTCCTTTTTTATGTTGATAGCCAGTCACCGTTATTTGTTGCGCTTTTCGCTTATGCATCTGTATTGCTTCTTATCGATCCTAAGAAAGCAATATATACATTCAAATTTCTTGCTCAAAAGCCCGAGACCGCAGTGGCAGAGTTGTTCGGAATTCAATCTTCTAGTGCTTACCTCGCAAAAGTTTACCCTGACAGCAAGCCCGTAAAGCGGTTCGATGTGGCAGGATTTATAACTAATGCAGGTGGCAGAGAAAGATGGATCGTTGGGCTTGTATTGGAGGCATATGAGCTTAATGAACAACGCTGGCTTAAAATACTGACTGATGAATCATTCGGGGAGTTGTTAGAAAAAACAACAATTCCTGAAAGTCCGAAGAAGGGAGTAGTGCATTTACTGGAGGCTGATGGTGACCTGGATTTGGTAGGTCATCTTGTTGGTACTGTTTGTGAAGGTGCAACCATTGAGAAATTAAAGTTCGAGTACGCGTTTAATATAAGCATTCAAGAGGGAGAGCTATTACAGGTTCGTTGTGATGAACACAACATCCTTTATCAGGTAATTGAGGGAACCACCGGAACTGAAATGCTTGAGTCACGCAATGAGGCGGGCTTTATTGTTGGTGAAGCAGTGCAACTCGGGATATGGAATGCGGAAACTCGCAGTTTTGATAGGTATGGATGGGTTCCAAACATGAACAGCCCTGTATCAAAATCCGAGACTATAGAAGTGCCGGCATGCCTGCCTAATGAATACCAGATAGGCAATATTCCTAGTACTAACTTCCCTGTTTTTATTGATCGTGAAACTGCTGTCACTCATCATTTAGCAATACTAGGTGTGACAGGGTCAGGAAAGTCTGTTTTTGCTAGAAACTTAATACGTCAGATTGCAGATGAGGACACCAAAGTAGTATGTGTCGACTTCACTAATGAATATGGAGTTAAGCTGGCAGATCTAATTGGCGGCTCATTAGTACAAGGGCCTCAAGCTGATGCGATGTTTACAGCTATCGACACAATTAGTGATGAAATGGATAAGTTCGCTAATCAACGAAACAAGCCTTTGATAGCAGCAAAAGAGAAGGAGTTACGCGATGGATTTAAAGTTGCTTTGCAGAATTTTTTTGCTAGTGATGACAAAGCAGTTCTATTTGAACTGCCAGACGTCGCAAACTCGGCAGGAATACTTGAATATACGAAATGGTTTTTCAAGGCGTTATTTGAACTTGCAAAAGCGAGAGAGCTGCAAGGAAAAAAGGTATGTATAGTTCTGGAAGAGGCGCATACCATCGTACCTGAGTGGAATTTTTTGGGCGTGGATGACAAGCGTTCCAGTTCAGTTGTGAATAGCATTGCCCAAATTGCGCTTCAAGGCAGGAAATATGGCGTCGGTTTTATTGTTATTGCTCAACGAACTGCAAATGTATCAAAAACTGTTCTTACTCAATGTAATTCTGTCGTTGCATTCCAGCAATTCGATAGAACAAGCGCAGAGTTTCTAGGCAACTATATGAGTTCAGATTATGTAGCTTCGCTTACGCGGCTTAGACCTAGGCATGCAATCGCTGTTGGAAAAGCTTTTAGCAGTGGTACGCCTATGATATTTGGCGTTCCTGAAATCACTGAGCCATAACTGTAGTGCGGCTAACAAGTTGCTGCACGCGGATAAATTCCTCGCTGCGCTCCTAATTTACCGGTGAGCAAAGCGTTATGAGTAAGCGCCCTTCAAAGAATCAGCGAATACTCAGTATTGCCTCAGTCGCAATACTAACGCTATTTCTTCCGTTGATTTATCTTGGGGTGCTTTTTGGTTTAGTCGGAGATAACCCCGAACACTATGTAATTATGGCCGTAGGCGCGGTCTCTGCCTTCATATTTTCAGTACTCTCTGTATGGAGGTTCATCTATTACTTTGGGGTAATAGCAGCAGTAATAATTTTTTTCTATGGTGCTCATTTAAGCGGTGAATTTTGGAGAAAACACAATGCAGACCTTTGCCAAAAACTGCGGTCAGACCCATCCTGCGAGATCGAAGGTTCTGTTTACGATTGCCAAAATGGTATATACAGCGTCAACAGATGCAATGACTAATACTCATAACAAGCGCAAGCAGACAGGGACAAACTTTCCGCTGATGCTGCGATTTTGCCGCTGTTGCGGGCGTTAGCCCCTGAACCTGCCCCGGATAGGTAGACACTCCTAGGCTATTCGCGATAGGCGCCGCCGTGACTTAAACCACGCCTTACAGTATCCTTTGCCTCCCCGTTTATAGCCTCATCCGCCATGTATTCACTGTTGCGCCGCGCCCTGTTTGCCCTTCCCGCCGAAACCTCCCACGAGCTGTCCCTGGATATGCTCGGTGCTCTTGAGCGGTTGAATTTGCTCGGGCTGGCCGCGCCTGCGGTGCCCTCGGCACCGGTTCAGGTTATGGGGTTGACCTTTGACAACCCGGTGGGGCTTGCCGCCGGGTTGGACAAAAACGGCGATTATTTCAATGCCCTGGGGGCGCTCGGTTTCGGCTTTGTGGAAATCGGCACGGTTACACCAAGACCGCAGCCTGGCAACCCGAAGCCGCGGTTGTTCCGTTTGCCGGAACAGGAAGCGATTATCAACCGCATGGGGTTTAACAACCTCGGTATCGATCACCTGGTCGATCAGGTGCGCCGGCGGCGCTACGGGGGTGTGCTGGGCATCAATATCGGCAAGAACGCCGTGACACCGGTGGAAAACGCCGTCGACGACTACCTGATCGGCATGGCCGGGGCCTACCCCCATGCCGACTACATCACCGTGAATATCTCGTCCCCCAACACGCCGGGGCTGCGCAGCCTGCAATTCGGCGACAGTCTGCACCGCCTGTTGGCGCCCCTGAAGCAGTCCCAGGAATCCCTGACCCGTAAACACGGCAGGCAGGTGCCCCTGGCGATCAAGATTGCGCCGGATATGAATGACGAGGAAATTGCCGCCACCGCCAAGGTCCTGCTCGATGAGGGTATCGACGGGGTAATCGCCACCAACACCACCATTGGCCGGGACGGGGTGGAGCAATCACCCCTGGCGTCGGAAACCGGCGGCCTGAGCGGTGCGCCACTTATGGCCAAGTCAACGGCGGTGATCCGGGTTCTGGCGGAGTCGCTGTCGGGGCGTATTCCGATTATCGGCGTGGGCGGCATCACCAGTGGCGACGATGCGGCGGAGAAGATTCGCGCCGGGGCAAGCCTGGTTCAGATTTACAGCGGGTTTATTTACCGTGGACCGGCGCTGATTGCCGATGCGGTGGAGGCCATCAGGGCGATGGAGAACTGAAAGCGGATAGAGAGTGAACGGTATCCGGACATGAAAAAGGCGCCTTGCGGGGCGCCTTTTTGCTGGAAATCCGGTGTCGGAGGATCAGACCGCCTGGCGGCGGGGTGTCCACATATCGATGACGTTGCTTGACCGCTGATCCAATTGTGCCGATGTCTCGGCAATCAGGGCTTCGGCGGTGTCGCGGCAGGTTCCGCAACAGATGCCGACATCGAGACGGGCCTGGATCTCGTCATAGGTGGCCGCGCCGTTCTGGACTTCGCGGCGGATCTGCTTTTCGGTAACGCCTCGGCATACGCAAACGTACATGGTCGCCTCCTGTGTTATTAGCATAATAGTGGCAAATGCGAATCGTTGTCAATTACAGGATCAAAGACATGTGCATAGTTATACCGCATCCTTCGTGACAGCGCATGACCTGTATCAGGGTTTCGACATGGTGAAGCTCTGCAAGGTTAGCTACAATGCCTTAAAACCAACGCGAGGGAGAAGGACGTGAAAGGTGACCACAAGGTAATTGCCTATCTTAACGAGGCGCTGAAAAATGAGCTGACGGCCATTAATCAGTACTTTTTGCATGCGCGTATGTTCGAGGACTGGGGGCTGAACAAGCTCAACGAAAAGGAGTATCACGAGTCCATCGACGAAATGAAGCACGCCGACCAGCTGATCAAGCGCATCCTGTTTCTGGCCGGGCTGCCCAACCTGCAGGAACTCGGCAAGCTGATGATCGGCGAAGACACAAAAGAGATCCTCGAGTGCGACCTGAAACTGGAAATGCACGCCATTCCCCTGCTGCGGGAAGCCATTGCCTACTGTGAATCCATCTCCGACTTTGTCAGCCGGGACCTGTTCAGCGATATCCTCGAAAGCGAGGAGGAACACGTGGACTGGCTGGAAACGCAGCTTGACCTGATCGACCGTATCGGCGTTCAGAATTACGAGCAGGCGATGATGTAACGCTTGTGTCTTACACAGGAAAGCCGGGCATGCCCGGCTTTTTTTGTGGCTGCCCGTTCTGTCCCCGCGGTGGCGGATTAGAGGGGCAGTTGAATCTGTTCGTCCCGGTCCAGGAATCGCCGCAGGTTGGGCGGACGATAGCCGGTATCCTGCAGAAACCGTTGTTCCGCGGAACTGTGCAGTGTCTCGTCGCGGTTGGTGGCGCCAATGGACCGGCGCTCGGTGCCGGCGGATTTGTGCACGCCCCGATAGCCGCCGTGGACTACCGGGGGCCCCGCGCTGGCCTTCCAGGTTTCAAGGCATCTGTTATCAAGAGCCAGTCCAAGGGCGGTGGCGTGGGTCGCCATCCATTCAAAAGCCAGCCAGCTCAATCCGTTATCGTTGGCGTAGCCGCCACAGATGTCGCCGTGATTGCCGCTCATCCAGCATTGCTCGGTGCGACTGCGCTCCGGCGGTGTCGTCCACAGGGCCGGTTTCAGGGCCGCCCGCCGCTCGTCGATGGCCAGGGCCTGAAAGGCATTCCGGACCAGACTGCTTAACGTATTGTCGTGAAAGCCGTGGCCGGCAGCCAGCAGGGTATCCGCCAGAGACGACGGTATGCCCCGGTGGCCGACCGTATCCCAGACGCCGAGAAACCGCACCGGCGCGGACTTGCTGAACCGGTCGCGGAAGCGCATCGCGTTGCTGGCGTCGGCGTTCCAGCGGGTCCGGTACAGGCGGTAGGCCTCGTCAATTCTGTCGCAGTGGGCTTTGTGCAACAGGCCGCAGTTGCGCATCAGGCCGATGCAGCTGCGCGCCACATAGGCGCCCCGACTGGCGCCAAAAAACCAGATTTCGTCCCCCGGAGCATGGTTCATAATCAGGAACCGGTACGCCGTCAGAATCTCCTGGTCCAGGTGTTGGGCGAGGTTGTCACCCGCCTCGGAACCCTGTCCCATATGCAGGACGACCTGATGCATTGCGCTCAGGGCGACTGGCTCGATTACCTGTGCCATACGGCTGACATTGGACGGTGACGGCAGCGCAGGGCTTTCCCAGCAGCCGTCACAACAGACGATCAGGCGTTTCATGGTCAGGCTTCGCTCCGGTTCGTCATCAGCGGCGGTTCCGTTTCAGATCCCGCAACAGGAAGCGAGCGGGGTGCAGGGCGCGAATCAGCCCCAGAGGCAGGGGGCAGGGCTCACCGTTCATCTGTCCGGCAATCAATTCCGATGCCAGGGGGGCGTAGGTCAGCCCCCGGGAGCCATGGCCGCAATTGACCCACAGGCCGGGCAGCGTCGGGCCGGGCCGGGCGACATTGGTTCGGGCGTTTTGGCGGAGTTCGCCATACAGGTCGTCAAAGGCCTCGGCATCCGGGGCGGGTCCGGCGACGGGCAGGTAATCCGGCGTTGTGCAGCGAAAGGCAGTCCGGCCGTCCGGCTCGGAATGACTACCAAACAATGCCGGCAGGGCGGGGTCCGTATCCGCCAGGGTGTCCAGATTGCGCTGGTGGTCCGATGTTCTCACGGATTCGTCATCGTCGTTGATATCGTAGGTGGCCCCCAGGGTATGGAAACCGCCGGTTGCCGGCGCCAGGTAGCCGGCGCCGCAGATCACCGTGCGCAAACCGCAGGAGGCTTCCGTGGCACCAATGGCTGTGATTTGACCGCGAATCCGCCGCAGGGGCAAATGGCTTGTCTGTGCCAGGGCGCCTGTCCCATGGCCCATGGCCAGTACCACCGTGGGCGCCTCGGCAATGGGTTCGCCCTCGGGGTCAATCAGCGACCATATCCGTGTTTTCTGATCGTACTCAATATCGGCCACATTGACCTGCCGGTATTCGATGCCGGTCGCCAACCGGGCACATATTACCGCCGGCGACACCCAGCCCAGGTTGGGGAAGAACAACCCCCGGGTGTGTTTGAGGGCGATGCCACAGGTGTCCGCCAGAGAATTGCCGTCGATGGCCCGCACCAGTTCCGGCGCCGCGCGGTAGCGTTCGGCAATTTCGGAGAACTGGGCGAGGTCCCTGTCGTTTTCGGGTAACACCAGTACGCCGCAGGGGGCGCCGGCGCCCTCGTGCCGCCAAAGGTCGGGATAGACCCCCAGGGCATGGCACAGGGCCTGGCGGCCGAAAACGGACAGGGCGAGATCCTGTGTCGACAACCTGGGGTAGAGGATACCCTGGGGATTGCCGGAGGCTTCCCCCGCAACGGTGGCGTGGCGGTCAACCAGGGTCACCCGCCAGCCCCGGCGGTGCAGGGCGGCGGCGGTGCTGCAGCCGGCAATGCCCGCGCCGATAATCACCGCCCGTTTTTCGCTGGCCGGTTCCGGCGGCAGATGCCAGGGGATCTCGTACCCTCTGGTCAGGCGGGCATGCCCCGGGGGCGAAACCGCTGGATTTGTGAAGCTGCCGACCAGCATGTCCCGCTTGCGGCCGAACCCCGGCGCCTTGCTGACCGTAAATCCGGCGCCGGCAAGGCCGTCGCGCACCGTTCTCGCTACGGTAAAGGTGGCCAGGGTTGTGCTGGTATCGCTGAGCCGCGCCATTGTGTTGAACAGCTCCGGCGTCCAGAGTTCCGGGTTTTTTGCCGGGGCAAAGCCGTCGAGGAACCAGGCGTCCGCCCTCGGGTTCCGATGGTGAAGAAAAGCGGGATTATCGCTGGTACACAGGTCGGCAAGGCCCTCGATGGCATCGGCGAAAATCAGGGTCAGGCAGATCCTGTCGTCAAACAGCCAGCGGCGGTGAAACCCGGGCACCAGGGGCGGGTAGGCGTCGACAAGTTGTCGGCTGAGGAAATCCAGTTCCGGCCAGGCCTGGTGTGCGCGAAGAAGGTCGCTGCGGGACAGCGGGTATTTTTCCACCGACACGTAATGGAGCTGCTGTCCCGGTTTTGCTGTATCAAGCCACAGCCTGGCGGCGGCAAAAAAATTGAGGCCGGTGCCGAAGCCGGTCTCGACGATGGTGAACGTATCGCGGTCAAGGGCCCGCCACCGTGTTGCCAGCCGGTTGCCGTCGAGGAAGACATGGCAGGCCTCGGCAAGGCCGTCGTCGCGGGAGTAGTAGACATCGCCGAAGACGCTGGACAGGGGGTGCCCATCCCGCCAGTCCAGGCGGGCGCTGTCGATATCAGCGGGGTTGTCGGTCCGGTGGTTCAAAGGTCGAACTCGGCGATAATCTGCTGGCACCAGCGGGCGAGCCGCTCGTCGCTCAGATCGAACTCGTTTTCTTCGTCCAGGGCCAGCCCGACAAAATAGTCACCGTCGGCGGTCAGGGCCTTGCAGTCCTCGAACCGGTAGCCCTCAATGGGCCAGTAGCCGATGGTCCGGGCGCCGCCGTTGACCACCTTGGCCCACAAAAAGCCCATGGCATCCTGAAACCATTCCGGATAGCCGTCCTGGTCGCCCAGGCCGTACAAGGCGACGGTTTTGCCTGCGAAGTCCACCGCGTCCAGGTCATCCCAGACTGTTTCCCAGTCTTCCTGGAGTTCGCCGTAGTCCCAGGTGGGAATACCCAGGATCAGGCGCGAATAATCGGCCATCAGGCTGACCGGCACCTCGGCGATATTGTGCACATCGACCAGTTCCGGGCCGAGGTGATCGCGGATCTTTTCGGCGGCGATTTCCGTATAGCAGGTGGATGAGCCGTAAAAAAGGCCGATGGGCGCTGTCATTCGAGGGGTGTCCTGTAACCGGTGCCGGGCATGATAACGGTTCAGATTCCGCCGGCAAAATCCAGTTGACGCCAGGCCTCATAAACGGCGACGGCGGCACTGTTGGACAGGTTGAGGCTGCGGCTTTGAGCCTGCATGGGCAGTCGCAGGATTTGCTCGCTGCCGAGATCGGCCAGGAAGTCCGCCGACAACCCGCGGGTCTCCGGACCGAAGACCAGTGCCTCCCCGGGGGCGAAGCGGGCATCACTGTAGGGACGACGCCCCTTGGTGCTGAACCCGTAGACCTTTGCGGGTGAAACGCCCTCGATAAACGCCTCCCAGTTGTCGTGGAGCTGGACACCCTGCCATTCCCGGTAGTCGAGTCCGGCGCGGCGCAGCCGCTTGTCGTCCATGTCAAAGCCCAGGGGGCGAATCAGATGCAGGTGAAACCCGGTGTTGGCACAGAGCCGGATGATGTTTCCCGTGTTGGGGGGGATCTCGGGTTGAAACAGAACGACGTGCAGCATGGTGTGCTTGGCGATATCCTTGTGATGACTGGATGGATTATGTTGGCTCGGACTGAAGGGGAGAGCGCACTGTGAACAACATTACCAAAAAAGAGCCGCGGGAAGTGTATCGCGACACCCACACCCCAAGCCAGATTGCCGAGCGCCTGGACGCGGGGCCGGACGCCGTGTACCTGAAGGATTTCATCTACGGTGCCATTGACGGCGCGGTGACCACCTTCGCCGTGGTGGCCGGTGTGGCCGGTGCCGGGTTGTCCTCGGGGGTGATTATTGTCCTCGGTTTTGCCAATTTGCTGGCCGATGGTTTCAGCATGGCGGCGAGCAACTACCTGGGCACCCGGGCGGAAAACGATCTGCGCGACAAGGCCCGCCAGCGTGAAATAGACGAGATCATCAAGTACCCGAAGGGCGAGCGGGAGGAGGTCAGGCAAATTTACTCCCGCAAGGGCTTTGAGGGGGAATTGCTCGAACAGGTGGTGGAGGTGATCACGGCGGACCGCAAACTCTGGGTGGACGTGATGTTGCAGGACGAGCACGGCATGACACTGGAGGCGAGCGATCCGTTAAAGGGCGGTATGGCGACCTTTGTCGCCTTTTGCGTGGTCGGGCTGATTCCCCTGGTGCCCTATCTGTTCAACTGGTTTGTCGCCGACGGTATCGCCAATCCCTTTTTGTGGAGTTCGGCGATGACCGCCATTGCCTTTGTCCTGGTGGGCGCCGGCAAGGCGCGGTTTATCGAAATGAGCTGGTACAAGGCGAGCCTGGAGACATTGCTAATCGGTGGCGGTGCGGCTGTGCTGGCCTACGGGGCCGGGGTCCTGCTCAAGGGCGTTGTCGGTTAACCGGCATCATCTTCCCGCAACAGGCGCAGGGCCTTGGAGTTGAATTCACGGCCATACAGTACGGCGATCACCCAGACGGTGGCGAACAGGAGCAGCCAGACGTTAACCAGCCAACCCAGGAGTGCGAGGGCAAAATAGTAGGCACGCAGCCCATGGTTGAAATCGTGGTTGGCGAGGTCGGACATTTTCGCCGCCTGCAGGGCAACCCGTTCCTGTTGCTCCTCACTCAGGGTCGTCAGTGCGTTAGCCTGGGGCGCGCTGCCGATCAGGATCGAGCTGAAGATGTGTTCGCGCACACTCCAGGTGAACTTGAAAAAGGCGTAGACGAAAATCAGCGCCATCACGAACAGTTTCGCCTGGATCGCTTCCTTGGTGACCGACTCGGAAAGGTGCATGTTGGAGAGCACGGAAAGCAGGTTTTCCGAGGCGAAAATCGCGGTCAGAAGACCGGCCAGAATCAGGATGGTGGTCGAGGCGAAAAACGTCACCACCCGTTCCAGGTTGCCAATGATGGTGGCGTCGCTGATCCGGTTGTCCCGGCGCAGCATCTCCCGCATCCACTGCTCGCGGTGCCGTCGCATGGCGCTGGACAGGGTGTGGGAGCGCTTGGCCCGGTACTTGGCGTAATAGGTGTAGCCGGCCCAGGCCGACAGAAACAGCACCATTGCCAGGGTGTCGGCAACGCTCAGGGGAAAGTAATCAAAAACAAAGGCGCTCACCGGACGCGGCCTCCTCGATACAGCACCGTTCTGTTTCTTTTGTTCTGCAATGCCGCAGGACCCGGGACAGCGGTACCTTACTCAACGGGACCCGCTCCCGCCGGGGATACCCCCAGGCTGCGCGCGAAGGCGGCCATGCTGTAGGGCCTGCCCAGGAAGTCCTCAATCAAGGTCGCGGCGGGTTTGCTGCCGCCCGGTTCGAGGATGGCTTTCCGATAACGTTGTGCGAGCTCCCGGTTGCGCAGTCCCTGTTCGGCAAATTCGCTGAACAGGTCCAGGGCGATAACCTTGGACCACATGTACGTATAGTAGATGGCGGAATAGCCGTTCAGATGTCCCAGGTTGGCGTAGAAATAGGTGTCATCCTGGTGCGGCATGGGCGAGTAGTGCGCCTCCAGTTCGAGCATTCTGTCCATCAGGTCGAAGGTGGCCGGGTCCTGGTTGTGGTACGTGAGGGACAGCGCCGAATAGAAAATCTGCAGGTTGCCCGTTAACCCTTCCCCGAATTGCCTGGCGGCATCGAGGCGCTCGACCAGATCGTCCGGTATCGGTTCCCCTTCGGCGTTGATGGCAAAGGATTGCAGGGTCGCCTTGTCGTACATCCATTCTTCCAGCATTTGCGAGGGGGCTTCGGCGAAATCCCATTCCGTCGCGATACCGCTCAGGGCCGCCCAGCGTTGCTGGCCCCCGAACAGGGCATGGAGCAAGTGCCCGAACTCGTGCAGGAAGGTGCGAACCTCGGAGAACTCCATCACATCATCCGGATTATTGCCGCCGGCAAAATTGCATACCAGTGTCGAAATGGGCAGTTGGCGATCGCGGATACCCACCTGGGTGGAGAACGCCGCGGCATGCTGGTACTTGCCCTCCCGGGGATGCATGTCCATATAAAAGCGGGCGATGAGTTTGTCGCCCTCGTACATTTCATAGGCTTCCACCGCCGGGTGCCAGGTGTCGGTGTCCCAGGGTCTGATGGTGACGCCGAACAGGTGGGAGACGAGGTCGAACAGACCGTCGCGCACCTTCCGGTAGGGGAAATACTGGCGCATCTTGGCGGCGTCGACGTCATACTGTTCGCGACGGATGCGCTCTTCCAGGAACATGGCCTGCCAGCGTTCCACCTGGGTCGCGTCGGGATCCAGGGTTTTCAGTTCCGCCAGCAGACGGTCGAGATCCCGCCTGGCCGCCGGCTGGACCAGATCGTGGAAGTCGTCGATAAAGGACTGGGCGCGGCCGGCGCTGCCGGTCATTTTGTCCGCGGTTACCAGGTCGGCAAAGGTATCAAAGCCGAGGGTTTGTGCCAGTTCGTGGCGGGCCGATAGCAGGTCCTCCAGTATCTGTTCGTTTTCCGGGTAGGCCCGGGAGCGATCCTGCTGGCGCAATTCCCGCCGCAGCTCGTCGGAGTGGGCGTAGGTGTAGACGGGAATGGTGTCCACGTAGCGGGTGGAAATGCGTACCTTGCCGTTTTCGCCCACGGGTTTGCCGGCGATGTAGTCCTCGGGCAGGCCTTCCAGCTCCTGGGGGCTGACCTCAATGTAGCGTACGTCCTCGAGGATGTTCTTGTCGAAGGCCTGACCCAGTTTGGTGATGCGGTCATTCAGGGCGCGAATTTTCTCCCGGGTTTTCTTGTCCCGGTCGACGCCCGACAGGCGAAAGCCCTGCAGGGTGACGTGGTGAAAACGTTGTGTATCCGGCTCGGCGCTGCCGACATCGACAGCGGCGACCGCTTCGTACAGGGGGCGCGACAGGGACAGCCGTGTGCCGATGTCGGAGTAGGCGGCGGTGCATTTGCCGGCGACATCGCGAAGGTCGGCGTCGGGGTGTACGGCCTCGTAGAGACCCGTCCGGCTGGCACTGTCATAAAGCAATATCTGGAAGTCATTGAGCGGATTCAGGACAGAGTCCACGGTGAAGGGCGGCGCGAGATTTTCCAGCGTGACGAGACCCTGTTCCAGCCGGGCGATATTATCGTCGCATTGCTCCTGGAAGGCCTGTGCCTCCGGGGACAGTGTCTTTTCAGGACCATCGGCTACGGATTGATCGTCTGACGCGGGGCTGGCACAGCCGATCAGTCCTGTTAGCAGCACCAGCGCCAATGCCCGAGAAAATGCCATTCCCATAAACCACTCCTTCCCATGACTATCGGCGGCCATTATTGACGTTTAAATTTGCTGACGGCAAGGGTTGGTAAAGGGGCTGACGATTGGGCGCGTATTCTGCTAGAGTCGGCGACGTTAGACACGGTTGTAAAAAGATCTTGAAAAAGAGTGTGTTACAAAACCTGTACAGTGTAATTCAACGGAGATACCGATCATGAACCAGCCCAAAATCGGCAACATGGCGCCGGCGTTTTCCCTGCGCAACCAGCGCGGCGAAACCGTCAGTCTCAAGGACTTCAAAGGCAGCAGGAATGTGGTGCTGTATTTTTACCCCAAGGCGATGACGCCCGGGTGCACCACCCAGGCCTGCGGTATTCGGGACAGCGACAAGGCGTTTGCCAAGGTCGATACGGTGGTGCTGGGTGTCAGTCCCGACCCGGTGGCGCGGCTCGCCAAGTTCGAACAAAAAGAGGGCTTGAACTTCGACCTGCTCTCCGACGAGGATCACGCCATTGCCGACAAGTACGGCGTATGGGGCCCCAAGAAGTTCATGGGCAGGGAGTTCGACGGTATTCACCGCATGACGTTCATCATCGGCAAGGACGGCCGTCTCAAGCACGTGATGCCGAAAGTCAAAACCAAGAGCCATCACGATGATGTTCTGGACTGGATCAAGGCCAACCTGGCGGACTGAGAAGTGCGGGCAATTGTCCGCCCGGCCGCAAACGGGTAAAGTTGCGCCTTTAATTTGTTGACCTGAGGATAATCGATGAGTTTTCCCGTTGATCTGGTGACCTTCGCAGCCCCTGCTCCCGCCGGTGAGCCAAACCCCATGATTACGCTGCTGATGTTCGCCGGGCTGTTCCTGTTCATGTATTTCCTGATCATCCGGCCCCAGCGCAAGCGGCAGAAGGAACACCAGAACCTGGTGTCCAGCCTCGCCAAGGGTGACGAGGTGGTCACCACCAGCGGCATGCTCGGCAAGATCACCAAGATCGAGGGCGACTATGTGGAACTGGAGGTCAGCGATACGGTGAAGCTCAAGTTCCAGAAGGTGGCCGTGCACGCGGTGCTGCCCAAGGGCACTATCAAGTCAATCTGACTGTTCAACAAGGCCGCTCAAGCGGCCTTTTTTGTGTATCCTGTTGCCGTACTCTCACCGTTGAATCTCCGTCATGAGCACCATTGACGCCAGTGAAATTCAGTTTCCCGCACGGCTCTCCCTGTCGCAGACGCCGACACCGTTCTACTGTCTGGAACAGTTGTCCGCCAACCTCGATGGACCCCGTATCTGGGTCAAGCGGGACGACCTCACCGAATGTGCGGCCAGTGGCAACAAAATCCGCAAGCTGGAGTTTGTGCTGGCACGCGCCCGGGAGGCGGGCTGCAATGTCATTATCACCAGCGGTGGACTGCAGTCCAACCACTGCCGGGCGACGGCACTTCTTTGTGCAAGGCTGGGCCTTCGGGTGCATCTGTTGTTGCGGGATGAGGGGGATGACAGTGCGGTCCCCGATGGAAACCTGATGCTGGACTACCTCGCCGGCGCGGAGGTTTCCATCTACCCCCGTCAACAGTTTCTGCGGGAGCAGGCGGATCTGGTGGACCACTGGCGCCAGCACTACGAAAATGAAGGACTCAAACCCTGGGTTATCCCCGTCGGGGCCAGCGATGGTCACGGTGTCTGGGGCTATGTGCGTTGTGCCCAGGAGCTGGCCGCGGATTTCGACCGCGCCGGAATTGCCCCCCGGCGGGTCTTTCATGCCACCGGTTCAGGTGGCACCCAGGCAGGCCTGACTGTCGGAACCGCCGCGTATTGCCCGGGGGTGACGGTGACCGGTTTCGCCGTTTGTGACGATGAACGCTACTTCCTCGACAAGGTGCGCAGTGATCTCCGGCACTGGAAATCCCTTTATTCATTGTCAGTGGATGTCGAAAGCCTCACTATCTCGGTGAACGACCGCTATGTGGGGCCGGGCTATGGGGTGGCGAATGATGACGTGTACGCCACCATTCGCTATGTGGCGGCAATGGAAGGCCTGATCCTGGACCCGGTTTACAGTGGCAAGGCTTTTCACGGCTTACTCGAGGAAATTCTCGCCGGCCGCTGGGAGGGCGAGGACGATATCGTTTTTGTCCACACCGGCGGCATTTTCGGCCTGATGGCTCAGCGGCCGGAACTGGGCTTCCGCCGTCCCCCGCGTTAGGGCCTGTTTAAAGGCCCGCGGGGCTCTCTGATAGTCACAATGGGAAATTGTCGACATGTTTGAAACCTTGCTTGCCACGGTGAATGGCTTTGTCTGGGGTCCGGTGATGCTGGTGCTTATCCTCGGTACCGGCATTTATCTGATGCTCGGCCTGCGGTTCATGCCGCTCAGCAAGTTGGGTTTCGGTTTCAGGGCCATGTTTGCCGGCGTCAAGGGGCGAGGGGAGGGGGACATCACGCCTTTTGCGGCGCAAATGACCGCACTTTCCGCCACCATTGGCACCGGGAATATTGTTGGTGTCGCCACCGCAGTTGGGGTCGGCGGTCCCGGCGCCCTGTTCTGGATGTGGTGTACGGCCCTCGTCGGTATGGCGACGAAGTACGCCGAATGCATGCTGGCGGTACACTTTCGGGAAACCGATGAACTGGGGCAAAAGGTGGGTGGCCCCATGTATTACATTCGCGCGGGACTCGGCAAACGTTGGGCCTGGCTGGCATTTCTATTTGCCCTCTTCGGCACCCTGGCGGGGTTTGGCATCGGCAGTTCCGTGCAGTCCAACTCCGTCGCCAGTGCCATCGAAACGGCGTTCGCCGTGCCGCCCTGGGTCTCCGGTCTGGTTATGGCGGTTATGGTCGGCCTGGTTCTGCTCGGTGGTATCAAACGCATTGGCGCGGTGTCCGAAACCCTGGTGCCATTGATGGTGATTATCTATCTGAGTTCGAGTCTGATTGTCCTGGCGGTGCATATTGCGGATATCCCGGCGGCCTTTTTGCTGGTGGTCAAAAGTGCCTTTACCCCGGTGTCCGCGGCGGGCGGTTTCGCGGGCGCGACGATCATGCTTGCCATTGAAAAGGGGGTTGCCCGGGGAATATTCTCCAATGAAGCGGGCCTGGGCAGTGCGCCCATTGCCCACGCCGCCGCCGAGACCAACAGTCCGGTGGATCAGGGTGCCATCGCCATGACCGGCACATTTATCGATACCATTATTGTCTGCACTCTCACCGGGTTGATGCTGGTGGTTACCGGCGTCTGGAACGGCACCGAAGCCGGTGTCGATCTGACCAGCGCAGCCATGAGCCAGGTGATTCCCCACGGGGACAAGATCGTCGCAGTTTGCTTATCCCTGTTTGCCTTTACCACCATGCTGGGCTGGAGCTATTACGGTGAACGGTGCGCCGAATACCTGATGGGCGTCAGAGTCATTGTTCCGTTTCGAATCCTTTGGGTGGCAGCGGTATTTACGGGGGCCGTCCTGCATCTCGACCTGGTCTGGATGCTGGCGGACACCCTCAACGGCCTGATGGCGATGCCCAATCTGGTGGCGCTATTATTGCTGGGGCCGCTGGTTTTCCGGTTGACGCGCAAGTATTTTGACCCGGACCCCGGCCCGTCCGGAACTTAAGAGGAGGCTCAACGTGCCCGCCAACTTCGGCGACAAGCTGGTCATCGCCATTTCGTCACGGGTTCTCTTCGACCTGTCGGAGAGTGATCGTATATTCAGGGAGCAGGGCCTGGAGGCCTACTCCCGCCACCAGATCGACCACGAGGCGGAAATTCTCGAGCCCGGTGACGCTTTCCCTCTGGTGGAAAAGCTGCTGCGCATTAACGAGAAACTGGGCGGCGATCCACGGGTCGAGGTGATTCTGCTGTCGCGCAATTCCGCCGATACCGGCCTTCGGGTGTTCAATTCCATCGAGCATTACGGGCTCAATATTTCCCGGGCGGCCTTTTGCAGCGGCGCCAGCCCGTACCGGTATGTCTCGGCGTTTGGCTGCCATCTGTTCTTGTCCAACCATGCCGCCGACGTGCGCAGCGCCCTGGAGCACGGCGTTGCCGCCGCGACCCTGTTGCCCTCCTCGAAGCGGCAACGGGAAGGGGATGAGCTGCGTTTCGCCTTCGACGGGGATGCGGTGATTTTTTCGGACGAAGCGGAAAAGGTGTTCAAGTCCCGGGGGCTCGAGGAGTTTACCCGCACCGAGAAAGCCTCGGCCCGGGAGCCCCTGCACGCGGGGCCTTTCAAGAATTTCCTCGCCGCGTTGCATACCCTGCAATCGGAATTCCAGCCGAACGAGTGCCCGATTCGCACCGCCCTGGTGACCGCCCGGTCGGCGCCCGCCCACGAACGGGTGGTGATGACCCTGCGTTCCTGGGGTATCCGTATCGATGAATCCCTGTTCCTGGGCGGGCTGCCCAAGGGGGAATTTCTCAAGGCCTATGGTGCCGACGTGTTCTTCGACGATCAGCAGCAGCACTGCGAATCCGCCAGTCCCCATGTGGCGACAGGACATGTTCCCCACGGGGTGGCCAATGAGTAGGTGTTCAATCGATTAAGCGGTTTGTCTTAACCGTTAACGGGTAATTTTCAGCGACCGAAAGACGGATAAAAAATCTTGACGATCCGGTGGCGGTCTACTTCACTTATTTTCCGTTTCTCTGGCCCTGGTCTTATACGGTCTTTCGGACGCACATTGGGAATTAATCGGTTTGTTGACTCCCAGGCGGATAATTTTAATTAAACGGAATCTGACCCGACGTTTATTACTTCTCCGGTATCCAGGATTCTATAACTGACCGTTTGCCCGGGTTTGATTGTCGCCGGTTTGGCTGCGGGCAATGGAGGATAAAAATGATAACCCGACTAGTTTCCCTGAGTTTTTCCCTCGCAATCATGATCTTCACGGCTGCCGCCGCAGCTGAGGTCAAAGACCGCTGTACACCGGAGGGCATCCGAGCCATTGCCCCCGATGGCGTTGTCATCGACTCGGTCAAACCTGTGAGCGAACCCGTGGCCCACTGCGAGGTGCTGGGCCATATCATGACCCAAAATCCCGGTCCCAATCGGGTCGGCTGGTCATTAATGCTGCCGGACAATCGTTTCGGTGGCCGGTTCTTTTTCATGGGGCAGGGCGGTGGTGCCGGTCAAACCGTCACCGCAGCGCGGGACAGCTATGGTCAGGGTACCTCCACCAACAAGTTGCTCCGAAACGGTTTTGCGGTGTCGAGCTCGGATACCGGGCACAGCCCTGAAGATGGCGGTCTGGGGTCCTATGATTTCGGTGCCAACAATCCGGTGCGCCGGCTCGACTACGGCCATCGCGGGGCCCATGTTTCGACGGTGGCGACACAGGCCATTACCCGGGCCTATTACGGTATGGCGGATAAACTTTACCGATATCACATGGGGTGTTCAGGCGGTGGCCGTATGGGCATGATGGCCGCATTGCACCACCCCGAAGATTACGACGGCATCGTCGCTTCGACAGTCGCCAAAAGTGGCGGCGCGTTATACTTCGGCATCATCCTCCAGCACATTGTCAAAAATCCTGAAAACTGGGTCTCGCCGGAAAAACTCGCCTTCCTCGAGCGCAAGGTGGATGAAAAATGCGCAGGTCCCGACGGCCTGGTGCGCGATCCCTATGGTTGCGGCTTTGATGTCGCCAAATTGCAATGCAAGGGTGGGGATAAACCGGATTGCCTGACGGCGGCGGAAATCTCCACTGTCAAACTGATCACCGGCCGCTTCAAGCTCGGTTATGGCGAGGATGCCGATGTACCCGGCTTCTCGATCTCGAATCCGACGGGATGGTCCGCGTTTCTGTTGGGCCAAACCCGCCCGAGCGGCACCAATGCCGACAACCCGTGGGCGCCGGCACCGCCGCCCCCTGCGTTTATCGTCGGTCGAAGCATTGCCCGTGGAATGTATTTTGACGACCTGGCGTTCGATCTCATCAACGATCTCGATTTCAACGACGAGAAGACCCTCGAGCTATTGACTGAGCGGCACCCGGAGTGGGGTGTGACAACACCTGATCTTTCCGGCTACAGGGACGCAGGGGGTAAATTGATCATGTGGGCACCGATGAGCGAGAACGCCGTGCCGCCCGCCAGCGCCCTGGAGTACCACGACGCGATCAAACGACTGGATGCCAATGCCGACGACTTCGTTCGTACCTATACCGTGCCCGGCGTGCTGCATTGCCTCGGCGGGCCCGGCCCCCAGGATGCCCCTGAGCGCATGCTCGATGCGGTGATCGCCTGGGCGGAAGAGGACAAGCGGCCTGATGGGCTGGTGGTCAACGGCAACAGTTCCAATCCGATTATCCCGCAGGTGCAGGGCTCGACCCCGCCCCCGCCGCCAATAGCGCGTACTGTCCTGATCTGCCCCTATCCCCAACAGGCGGTGTTCAATGCCCGCCCGGGGGCCTTCCCCTACAATTCGGCCAACTGGATATGCAAGTGACAGGCTGAACCACTTGGCTCAAGGGGTTATAGCAGCGGGGTTTTTCCGGGGGCCTGTCAATCATGGCCCGGGCTGTCCTGATAAGCGCGCGAACTTCAGGGCAGCCAAGGCCGTTTAGCCGCGAGCCGCTCGGTTTATTGATCCGGTGATTCCCACAGGCGACGAAAGCCACAAATTGGCGGAGAGGTAGTCCATGCCTGTCCGGGGTCTATGTCTGTCCAGATATTCGAAGAAGATCCCGGGTGTCCTGTTTACCCCTGTCGAACCAATAGCCGGAAACGCTACATTCTCGAGGCCGTGATCTTTTGTAACGGTTTTTCCGGCTCCGGCCGGTTTTAAAATATTGTTTTTGTCCCGGGGCTTGTATAAAATGCGCGCCTCTTTAGGACCATAGCTCAGTTGGTTAGAGCGCTACCTTGACATGGTAGAGGTCGGCGGTTCGAATCCGCCTGGTCCTACCAGTCTCTCTGTTCCAAGCCGGCACTCCGGTGCCGCTCATGAAAACCCACGTGGCCTTTGGTAGGGGTCACCACTGGAAAGGAAGTGAAAATGCCTGTTGTAACCCTCCCTGACGGAAGTCAGCGTACCTTCGACAACCCTGTCACTGTCGCCCAGGTGGCGGAAGACATTGGTCCGGGTCTGGCCAAAGCGGCCTTGGCCGGCAAGGTGGACGGCGAGCTGGTCGACACGTCGTACCGGATTGATCGCGATGTGAACCTGGCGATTGTCACCGGTCGCGATGAAGACGGTCTTGAAGTGATCCGCCATTCCTGCGCGCACCTGCTGGCCCAGGCGGTCAAGGATCTGTACCCCAGTGCCCAGGTCACCATCGGTCCGGTGATTGAAGACGGTTTTTACTACGACTTTGCCTTTGAGCGGCCCTTTACGCCGGAAGACCTCGAGAAGATCGAGGCCAGGATGGAGGAGCTGGCCAAGGCGGACTATCCGGTCCAGCGCCAGCTTATGGATCGCGATCAGGCGGTGGAATTCTTCAGAAATATGGGCGAGGACTACAAGGCGGAGATCATCGCCTCGATCCCCTCAAACGAAGATATTTCCCTCTACCGTCAGGACGAGTTTATCGATCTGTGTCGGGGCCCCCACGTGCCCAGCACCGGCAAGATTCCGGCCTTCAAGCTGACCAAGGTGGCCGGCGCCTACTGGCGGGGTGATTCCAGCAACGAGATGCTGCAGCGGATCTACGGTACCGCCTGGGGCAACAAAAAAGACCTGAAAGCCTATCTGCACCGAATAGAAGAAGCGGAGAAGCGCGACCACCGCAAGCTGGGCAAAAAGCTCAACCTGTTCCATATGCAGGAAGAGGCGCCGGGCATGGTGTTCTGGCACCCGCGGGGCTGGGCCGTCTACCGGACCATCGAGCACTATATGAGTGCCCAGCAGCAGCGCCACGGCTACCAGGAAATCCGGACTCCCCAGATCGTCGATTTCTCACTCTGGAAAAAATCAGGGCACGCCGATAAGTTCGGCGACGACATGTTCGCGCTGAAATCCGAAGAGCGGGATTTCGCCATCAAGCCCATGAACTGCCCCTGTCACGTGCAGGTGTTCAACCAGGGTTTGAAGAGTTACCGCGATCTGCCCCTGCGTCTGGCGGAGTTCGGCTCCTGTCACCGCAACGAGCCGTCCGGTTCCCTGCACGGCATTATGCGGGTGCGCGGTTTCACCCAGGACGATGCCCATATTTTCTGTACCGAAGCCCAGATCCAGCCGGAGGTTTCGAGCTTTATCGATTTCCTCCACGAGGTCTACCGCGATTTCGGTTTCGACGAAGTGATCTACCGGCTTTCCACCCGCCCGGAACAGCGGGTCGGTTCCGATGAAATCTGGGACAAGGCCGAGAAGGCGCTTGCCGATGCCCTTGACAGCAAAGGGCTGCCCTACGAGCTGTTGCCCGGTGAAGGCGCTTTCTATGGCCCCAAGATTGAATTCAGCCTGAAGGATTGTATTGGTCGGGTCTGGCAATTGGGTACCATCCAGGTGGACTTCTCCATGCCCGGCCGACTCGACGCCCAGTACGTGGCCGAAGATGGCTCCCGCCAGGTGCCGGTAATGCTGCACAGGGCCATCCTCGGCTCCTTCGAGCGTTTTATCGGTATTCTGATAGAACATTACGAGGGTGCGTTCCCGGTCTGGCTGGCGCCGGAGCAGGTGGTGGTGATGAATATCACCGACAAACAGGCCGGTTATGTCCGCCAGGTGACAGAAGCATTGCAAAACAAAGGCTTCCGGGTCATAAACGACTTGAGAAACGAAAAAATCGGCTTTAAAATCCGCGAGCACACTCTTCAGCGCATTCCGTACCTCGCCGTGGTCGGCGATCGGGAAGCTGAAACGCAGACCGTGGCTGTTCGCACCCGCTCCGGCAAAGATATCGGCACCCTGAGCCTTGAGGCTTTTGCCGATCGCCTGACGCAGGAAGAACTGGGCCGCGGTCGTTTGTTTGAGAAATAAGCAGGAGAAACACTATTAAAAAAGATTACGCCAAAGGGCGGGCCAAGCGGTCCCGGATCAACGAAGAGATCGATGCCGCTGAAGTTCGTTTGATCGGCGCGGAAGGTGAACAGGTTGGCATTGTCACCCTTGAGCAGGCCCTTGAAGCCGCCACCGCCGCAAACCTGGATCTTGTCGAAATTGCCCCGGACGCGGAGCCCCCCGTCTGCAAAGTAATGGACTACGGCAAAAAGCTGTTTGAGCTTAAAAAGCAACAGGCGGCGCAGCGCAAGAAACAGAAACAGACGCAAGTCAAGGAAATGAAATTCCGTCCCGGCACCGAAGAAGGGGATTACAACGTCAAGTTGAAGAACCTGATTCGTTTTCTGGAAGCCGGCGACAAGGCCAAGGTCACACTGCGATTCCGCGGTCGTGAAATGGCCCACCAGGAACTCGGTATGGAGATGATGAAACGTATCGAGCAGGACCTGGAGGAGCTCGGCCAGGTGGAGCAGTTCCCTAAAATGGAAGGGCGCCAGCTGACCATGGTCATCGCTCCGAGAAGCAAGAAGAAGTAGGTAATCCGTTCCGTGTTCAGCCTTTGGCTGGCTGACCGGGCGAGAGCTTCTTCCTTTATTAACGTTCGATAGCGGGAGTTATCACAATGCCAAAAGCCAAAGTACACAGTGGCGCTGCCAAGCGCTTCAAGAAAACCGGTGCCGGTTACAAGCACAAGCATGCGTTCCGTAGCCACATCCTCACTAAAATGTCCCAAAAGCGTAAGCGCAATCTGCGTGGTACCAGCGTCATGAATGGCTCTGATTCCCCGTTGGTTGACCGTATGCTGCGCGTATAACGACAGGAGGAGATTGACATGGCACGAGTAAAACGTGGTGTTCAGGCACACCGTCGTCACAAAAAGATTCTCAAGCAGGCCAAGGGTTACTATGGCGCCCGCAGTCGGGTATTTCGCGTTGCCAAGCAGGCGGTTACCAAAGCCGGCCAGTACGCTTACCGCGACCGTCGCGTCAAGAAACGTACGTTCCGCACCCTGTGGATTGCCCGTATCAATGCCCAGGCCCGCGCCGAGGGCATCACCTACAGCCAGCTGATCGCCGGACTCAAAAAGGCAGGCATCAACCTGGATCGCCGGGTGCTGTCCGATATTGCCATTCACGACAAGCCCGCATTTGCGTCCATCGTCGAGAAAGCAAAAACAGCCCTGGCTGCATAAGTCGCACCGGCATCCGCCGGTCGACGCGCACTACAAACGAATAGGGAAAGGGCTTAGGGTCCTTTCCCTGTTTTTTTTCAGGCTCCCGTAATAAGGAAAACCGAATGGAAAATCTGGCGAAGCTCGCAGATGAAGCCATTGACGCCGTCAGCCGGGCGGAAGACGCCGCCGCTCTGGATGAGGTTCGGGTGGAATACCTGGGCAAGAAAGGCAAACTGACAGAGCTCCTGAAAGGCCTCGGCAAGCTCAGCCCTGAGGAGCGACCCGCCGCCGGTGCCCGGATTAATGAAGCCAAGGAGCAGGTCCAGAATGAAATTCAGCGTCGCAAGCTGTTCCTGGAGGAACAGGCCATTGCAGAACAGCTCGCGGCGGAGACCATTGACGTCACCCTGGCCGGTCGGCAGGTGGACGACGGCGGGCTGCATCCGGTAACGCGGACACTGGCCCGCATCGAAGCGTTTTTCGTACGCGCAGGCTATCAGGTCGCCGAAGGTCCGGAAATCGAAGACGATTACCACAATTTCGAGGCTCTCAATATTCCCGCCCATCATCCGGCGCGGGCGATGCACGACACCTTTTATATCGATAGCCACAGCGTGTTGCGCACCCATACGTCCCCGGTACAGATTCGCACCCTGGAAACCCAGAACCCGCCGGTCAGGGTTATCTGCCCAGGACGGGTCTACCGCTGTGATTCGGACCTGACCCATACGCCCATGTTCCACCAGGTTGAAGGGTTGGTGGTGGATCGGGACGTCAGCTTTGCCGACCTCAAAGGCACGGTCGATCAGTTTCTGAAGGCGTTCTTTGAAGCCGATCTGCCGGTGCGTTTCCGTCCCTCGTATTTTCCGTTTACCGAGCCTTCCGCGGAGGTCGATATCCAGTGCACCAAATGTCGGGGGGAGGGCTGTCGGATATGCAGTCACACCGGCTGGCTGGAGGTGATGGGCTGCGGTATGGTTCATCCGGAAGTGTTCCGGCACTGTAATGTCGATACCGAACAGTTCACGGGCTTCGCCTTCGGGATGGGGGTAGAGCGCCTGGCAATGCTGCGCTATGGCGTTACAGACCTGCGTATGTTTTTCGAGAACGATCTGAAGTTTTTAAGACAGTTTTGATTAAAATCATATGGATACTGTCTTTATTTAAATTGATTTATAAGGTTTAGCCGCATGAAATTCAGTGAATCCTGGCTTCGGGAATGGGTCAATCCGTCAATCGGCACTGGTGACCTGGTGAGCCGTCTGACCATGGCGGGGCTGGAAGTGGATGCCGTCGAGCCCGTGGCCGGTGAGTTTTCCGGCGTGGTCGTCGGCGAGATCGTCGAGGTCTCGCAGCATCCCGATGCCGACAAGCTGCGCGTCTGTCAGGTGGCCGGCAACGGCCCTGAGCCGCTACAGGTGGTTTGTGGCGCGCCCAATGCCCGCGAGGGTATAAAAGTGCCCTTTGCCACCATTGGTGCGGTACTTCCCGGCGATTTCAAAATCAAGAAAGCCAAGCTTCGCGGCGTCGAGTCCTTCGGCATGCTGTGCGCCGAAACCGAACTGGGCGTTTCCGAAGAGGACGCGGGTTTGTGGGAGCTGCCCGATGACGCCCCGGTGGGGGAAGACCTGCGCGACTACCTGCGACTGGACGACACGCTGATTGAGGTAGATCTCACTCCGAATCGCAGCGACTGCCTGAGTATCAAGGGACTGGCCAGGGAAGTTGGCGTTCTGTGTCAGGAGGATGTGACGTTTGTTGCCGCCGATGCCACGCCGGCGGTAATCGATGACGCTCTCCCGGTAACGCTCAGTGCCGGCGAAGCCTGCAGTCGCTATGTGGGCCG
>PABE01000122.1 GCA_002702725.1 Porticoccaceae bacterium | reverse complement strand
GCTTCGGCGGCGGCGAGGATTTCAGAATCGTGCTCGGTCGCAGATATCGACTCGATCGGGGGGACCTTAAAATCAGGATTGCCCGCAAGCCGAAAGACTGCCTCATGGCTATAAAGATTCACCGTCAGCTTCGGACCATCGGGATGGTCGAAAATTTCGGTCTTGATACCCGCATCAGTCATGCCTTCTCCAAGTTTGGCTTCGATGTCTTTGAGAATGGGACCGATTGTCGGGGAATCCATGGCGTCAACGGTGTAACCGGCATTCAAGGTGATGCTAACGGCGCGGCCATCTGGGCCCAAGCCCCAGTGGATGCTTTCCCTAGTTGCCTCGGGGAGATGGCGGATGTAACGTCGACCCTGTTGTTCGAAACCGGCGGCCCGAGCGACCGCTTCCAGCTCAGATTGCGTCATACCGAGTTTCATGCCCGACAGCGGAAATTTGGCGACGGGGATTTGACGAATGGATTTCGGTGTTTCCGCATATTCAAGCGTCATGAAAAGTGAGTGACGATCAGCGCCTTTGGCGATATCGACGGTCAGAACAGCGGGGTTGTCGCCAGTATCTCCGCGCCAGACGTGAACGACGCGCGGATCTTCGAGAGTTTCGCCGGCCAGCTTTTCGCGCGGCTCGCCAAGGTATTTACGGACGGGTCGAAGATAGCCGTCCCGCCTGGAGGGCGAATCGTTCTGACCAACGAGCTGCAATTGAATCGCGATAAGATTGGCGTCGACATGGTCGAACCGGAATCGCGTGTGGCTTGAACCATCAGCGGAATCCTGTCGCTGCCAGTCCCCGGGCGCACGCTCGGTGAAGCCACGCCCATGCAAAAGCCGGGTGGCTTCAGCAATCGGCATCCCCAGCTGGAGCGGCCCAACTTTGACATCGCGGACGGCGGTACTTTTATCCTGAGTATCCTGAGCGGGCGTGGCCACGGAAAATGTCACTACGAGAAAAAAAGTACAGATTCGGGACCAGACAGACAACATTCTAAGTCTCCTTTTTTGTAATAACTTGGCAGACAGTAAGCTATAGGATAAATAGCAAGGGTCTGAAGTCGGATGCTAAAAGCTACCGCGCTTTCTAAGACCCTATATTCTCATTGAAAATCCCCTCACCGTGAAAATTGTCATACGAAGGTGAGCCGCTATACGACCTTTAGTACCCATTTGAATGTCTTCAACTTCTTCCCGCAATCCTCCTTTCAATTCGCCGGAAATTCGACTTCCATTAGAGGCAAATATGGCACTGCGACAATCCCTTGAAAACCCTCGCAACAGAGCCCTTCCAGCGACGTCGCAAGCACCCAAAGTCTATGCAACATACACAAGCGGTTGCAGGAGGGGAAGTAGTACTCGTTTCGGCCTGTCGGTAGGACATCAGGCAGGAGGAAACTGAATCCCTGTAGACCGCTAGTTTCCAGTAAAACTCATCTCGTACTCCCTCGACATAACACAGGTCATGCCCTGCTGGGTCACTTCAGAGTAAAGGCTTCCGCTGATGTGGGAATCCGTCTGTACCCGCCATTCAAATTGAATTGTCATCGGGATACCATCCTGAGCACCTCCGACAGCGCCGGTGTAACGGCTGCCAGTCTGATCCGATGCTTTCATGATCAGATCAGCGGTGTCTTCCGAGAAGCCGCTGCCAAGGACGGTCCAACCACAATCCCTCAACGTTAATATCCCCGGTTCCTGAGACGGCGCCAGGGGTAAGGTCATCGGTCCGCAGACCATTGTGCCAGGGAAGTTCGATACCATCCAAACACCTTCCCTGGGGACAAGTTCGGGAGGAGTGCACACCGTCGGATCAGTGGGCTCAGCTGGCAATCCTTCGTTGTCCTGCCCTGGAGGTGATGCCTCGTCAGGTTCGGATTGTACAGGCTCCGCCGCTGGGGTAGGCGCCTGAGTTGAAGGCGTGTCGTCTACCCTTCGCTTTCGAAATGTGAAGATGCACCGGACAGACTCATTACCATCGATTAAAAACCGGGCAGTTTTGGTAGCAACGTAACCCTCGCTGTTATCGTCGTCGCAGGTAATGCCGACGAGATCGTACCCGGGCGCGCCCCCAACTTGCCATGCTGTGTACGCTCCTGGGTTGAGTCCGCGCTGACTGATACTCTGCCCGACAGTCGCAGAACCATTGACGACGCCCTCAAAGAAAAAGGTTGCCGCGGCGTCGGGGGAATCACTTTCCACCCGGATAATCGCTCTACCTCCGTCATCGGCCACCGCGCAGGCTGAACCCGTGCACAATGCGGCTACAAGAAATACAACAGACTGTTTTTGTTTGAAATTATTCATCTTATTGCCGTCATCCAGTACGCCCGTTTGTCCGCGCAATGTGATCTGCCGAGACAATGGTAATAGTATAGTCAATTGCCAGATCCTCCGGCATACCTTAATCCGGAAACGCTGAATACGGCTCATAGAGACTGGAGGTTAAAAAAGGAAAGTTATACTGACTCTACGAGACAAGCGTCAAGTGCACACATACATAGAGGGTAGACTATGTGCGGCAGATACAACATCACCGATCTGCCGGGGCTGCAAGAGTTACTGGAAATGGTGGGCATCGATCTACAGCTACCACCGCCACGCTACAACATCGCCCCGACGGAAGACGTGCTATTGCTCCATGACGGCAAGGGCGAGCTTGCTCGCTGGTGGATGACCCCAAGCTGGGCACCGGAAGTGAGTACCAAATACTCCATGTTCAACGCCCGGTGCGAAACCCTGACCAGGAGCCGCGCCTTTCAGAAACCCTTCAAGAGCCAACGGGGCATTGTGCCAATGTCGAGCTTTATCGAGTGGCGCACCGATGACGGTTTAAAACAGCCCTGGTTAATCACCAACGAGGCCCATACGCTGGCTGTCGCTGCGCTATGGGACGTATGGCAGGCGGGGGATGCCCCTTTGCTCTCCTGCACCCTCGTCACCACGGAAGCCGCCCCCGCCTTCAAGCCCTGGCACAATCGCATGCCGGTCATGCTTGGCGACACTGAAATCCCCCGATGGATGGATAACAGCTCTGAAGTCCCACCCAGCGATCCCCTTTTCCGGCCTGAACTCAAGTATGATCTGACCCTGCACCCCCTCAGTAAAGCCGTAGGCAACGCGCGGAACAAAGACCCAAGGACAATGGAGCCGTTTGGCGATCCGGTCTACCTCTGAGCGGGGGTAACTCACACTTTTGGGGGCATAAATGGGGGCATATCCCATATTTCATGATAAAAAAGGACTATTATTCAATATGTTGCAAACTCTATTCAGTAGACGCCGCCCCACCAAATCAAGAAACACCAACAGCCAAGAATGAACAGAAAGCCCCTGAAAACGGGGCTTTTTTATGGCTATTCGTCCAAGAGTATCAAGCACACATAACTGAAAGCCATGCGCATTTCGAATTAAACGGGAACTCATTTTCTCAAACTTGTCAGCCAGAAACGGTAACATGGCGCGATTCTGCACACTGCTGTTCGGCCTTCAAAATGTTACCGAAGCGATGATGCTGGAAGCCCTCGACCAATACGTGGGCTTCAGGCGGCGCGCCGCTGGTATAAGCCTGAACTGGCGCTTACTTTGAGCCTGTCTGTAATAACTGATCGACACAAAACCGGATAAACACATACTTGAGTAGCCGTTACGGATAATCCATCCCTTCTACAACCATTTGATCAATAACCTCGTCAAAACACGGACGACCCGCTCATCGCGATGGTTCCCGTTATCTATTAAACGCCGACACATACAACCCCGAGATCTGACTGACCCCTTATCAGTACAGAAACTGGTACAAACGTTGCGTTGCAATGTAGACCCGGAAGAAGTCTGTCATTCCGGGCCACGTTGCCAAATGTGAAAGTCATCAACTATCTTGAAGGGACTATGTCTAATTTCTGGCAAGACACCATCACCGCCGCGCGGCACTTTCGGCAAGAACTTCACCGTTATCCGGAGCTGGGTTGGGAAGAGACCCGGACCGCCAAGCGTATTCGGGATCTACTCACCGAGCTCAAGATTCCGTGGGAGCCCTGCGCAGAAACCGGGACGCTGGCTCGACTGAATCCTGACAGCAGTGGCAAGCACATCGCCTTGCGCGGGGATATCGACGCCCTGCCGATCGAAGAGGAGAACGACTGTGATTGGCGCTCCCATCACGGAGGCTGCATGCATGCCTGTGGCCACGACGGCCACACTGCCACCCTCTATGCCGCAGCACGCTGGCTAAAACACTGCGAAGCGACCTTGCCCGGGCCCGTCACACTGGTATTCCAGCCCGCTGAAGAGGGCCTTCACGGCGCCCGGGAAATGATCAGGCAGGGGGCACTGGAAGGCATCGATGAAATCTACGGCTGGCACAACTGGCCGGCGATACCGTTCGGCCAACTGGCGTGTCCCGATGGCATCGTCATGTGCGGCAACGGAACCTTCACCCTCACATTCGAGGGCAGAGGCGGCCATGCCAGCCAACCCGAGCTGTGCGCCGATCCCGTTCTTGCCGCCAGCGCCACTCACCTGGCGCTGCAACAGATTGTTGCCCGTCGCTTACCCCCACAGAGTGCCGCCGTAGTCAGTGTTACCAGTATTGAAGCGCCGAGTTCACCGACGGTAATCCCCCAGAAGGCCGTGATGGGCGGCAGTATTCGCGTGCCCGACAGGCAGACCCGTGAAAAGATCAACCACTTGATTGGCGACATCGCCCGCAGTACGGCAAACAGCTATGGGGTTGAGTGCGCGGTAGACATACAGCCCCGCTATGAGGCCACCATCAACCATCCGGATGCCGCCGGGCGGGTGCGCAATCTTTGGCGGGACGAATTCGGGGACGACGGTCTCAATGCAACGCTTCCCGTGCCGATCATGGCCTCCGAGGACTTCAGCTACTACCTGCAGGAGATTCCCGGCGCCTTTGCTTTGGTCGGGGCCGATGATGGCGACAATCACCACGCGCCCTGTCACAGCCCCCATTACGATTTCAATGATCGGCTAATCCCATTGGTCACCCGACTGTACGCGCGCCTGGCCGGGACGCCGGCGCCGTGATTCCACAGTAACCCCTATTCCGCCGGCCGTTCAGGTGGTCGGCAACAACGGTCGATAAGGAGCAAATTGATGAGTATTTTCGAGCAACGTGAATCGGATATTCGGGCCTACTGCCGGACCTATCCCGTGGTCTTCGACAAAGCGGAAAACGCCCGCCAGACCGACGAAAACGGTCGCGAATATATCGATTTTTTCGCCGGTGCCGGTGTCCTCAATTATGGCCACAATAACGCGCACCTGAAGCAGGCCATGATCGATTACCTGCAAGGCAACGGCGTCACCCACAGCCTGGACATGCACACCGTGGCCAAACGCGACTTTATGGAAAAGTTCACCCGAACCATTCTCGAGCCCCGCAAAATGCCACACAAGATGCAATTTATGGGGCCCACCGGAACTAACGCTGTGGAGGCGGCACTGAAACTCGCCCGCCGGGTTACCGGCAGGTCCGAAATTGCCGCCTTCACCCACGGCTTCCACGGCATGACCCTCGGGTCTCTCGCCTGTACCGCCAACAAATATTTCCGCGGCGCAGCGGGTGTGTCGCTCGACAACGTCAATCACTATCCGTTTGGCTGCGAAACCCCTTGCCAGGGTTGCACTGTGGGTTGCGGGCCCGAAAGTCTCGACAGGCTGAGGGGGCTTTACAGCGACACTTCCAGCGGTGTTTCCGCCCCAGCGGCCTTTCTGGTTGAAACGATCCAGGCGGAAGGCGGTGTCAATGTCGCCGACCAGGCCTGGCTTCAGGATCTGGCCGCACTCGCCAGGGACATTGGCGCACTCCTGATTGTCGACGATATCCAGGTGGGCTGCGGCCGCACCGGATCGTTTTTCAGCTTTGACGGTCTCGCCCTTGACCCGGACATCATCTGCCTCGCCAAAGGGATTGGCGGCATGGGCACCCCCATGGCCATGAATCTCGTCAAACCGGAGTACGACAGGCATTGGTCTCCCGGCGAGCATACCGGCACTTTTCGGGGCCAGAACCTGTCATTTGTCGCCGGCGCCGCAGCGTTGGACTACTTTGCCGACGATGCCCTTATGAGCGAAGTGCGCGACAAGGGCGCCACCATGGTCGACCGATTGACCGACCTTGTCGGCCGGGATAACCGGCTGCAGCTTCGGGGCAAAGGCATGATTCTGGGGCTTGACGTCGGCTCCGGGGAAACCGCCGCCGCTATCGTCAAGAAGTGCTTTGCCGATGGCCTGTTGATCGCCAGCTGCGGCACCGGCGGGCGGGTGGTAAAGCTGATTCCACCGCTCACCATTCCCGACAGTGATCTGGACGAGGGTCTTGGCATCCTGGTCAAGGCAACCGAAACCGTGATGGAGGCCGCATGAAAGAACGTGACGATATGACTTTTCCTTTCGAGGAATACCAGCGCCGCCTCTCGGGCCTCCGTGAACGTATTGCGGAACGACACCTGGACGCAGTGGTGATCACGGATCCGGAAAACATCATGTACCTGACCGACTACCAGACAACCGGCTATTCGTTCTTCCAGGCCCTGGTGGTGCCGCTGGAGGACGAGCCGTTCATGATCACCCGGGCGCTGGAGGAATCCAATGTCCATGCCCGCACCTGGGTAGAGCGCACCCGCCCCTACCCGGATACCGGCGACGCCATTCAAATGCTGGTGGATGCCCTGCGGGAATTTCATCTCGATAAAAAGCGCATCGGGTACGAGCGCAACAGTTACTACTTCCCCGCCTACCAGCAGGACTTTGTCCACACCACCCTGACAGAGGGCAAGCTGCTCGATTGCTTTGGTATTGTGGAACAGGGCCGCATTCGCAAGTCGAGGGTGGAAATCGAGCTTATGCGCAAGGCCGCGCACGCGACCGAGGAAGGCATGAAAGCCGGCCTTGAAGCCAGTCTGGCGGGGGTGACCGAAAACGAGATCGCTGCTGCCATCAGCTCCGCCATGTTCTGTGCCGGCGGCGAGTTTCCGGCGGTGATGCCCTATGTGGCGTCCGGTCCCCGCACCATGATTGGCCACGCCACCTGGGAGGGGCGCACGGTACAACCCGGCGAGCATGTCTTTCTCGAGGTCGGTGGCTGCTACCGTCGCTACCATACGGCAATGATGCGCACCGTCATTCTCGGCGAGATGACCGATTCAATGTTCAAGGCCCAGGAGCTGATGAAATACGCCCTCAACTGCGTCCACGACAATGTGCAACCCGGCATGACGGTCTCGGATGTCGACAACATGATTCGTGCGATCATCACCGCCAACACAGTGGGCGCCCGTCTGGTCACCCGGTCCGGTTACTCCATTGGCATCGCCTTCCCCCCAAGCTGGGACGAGGGCTACATCATGAGTCTGAAACAAGGTGAGTCGGCGATCCTGGAAGAAGGCATGACGTTCCACATTATCCCCTGGATGTGGGGTGTCGACGGCGACAAGACCGTGGGCATATCGGATACGATTTACATTACCGAAAATGGCTGTGAATCCTTTTTCACCATGGAGCGCGACTTTACGGTCAAGCGTGATCAGGGCACCAAGGCGCTGCCGAATAAGACTGCCGATCGAAAATCCAAGTCTGACGACGATAAAGCGGCTTCGACGACCGAGGAAACCCGGGAAGAAATCATCAACGCCAAAACCAATATCGCTTCAGTTTAGGGAGGAAGACATGCTGACCGCCGTCAACCCCGCCACGGGCCGCGTCATCCAGGAATACCCCACCCTGGAGGGGGAGCAAATTGGCCAATGCATCGCGCGGGCCCACCGTGCCTACCCCCATTGGCGCGACACCCCGATGGTCAATCGCAGTGAAGTTCTGCACCGTGTCGCCGCAGCGCTCAGGGAAGAAAAGGGTCATCTCGCTCAGCTGATGGCAATGGAAATGGGCAAACCTGTCAAAGAGGGCGGCCCCGAAGTGGAAAAGGCGGCCTGGTGTGCCGAACATTATGCGGAAAACGCCAGGCTCTATCTGGCCGACGAGCCCTTGGCCTCCGACGCCAGCCGAAGCTATGTGACCTATCAACCCCTGGGCACTCTGCTCGGCATTCTGCCCTGGAACGCCCCGCTATGGCTCGCCTTCCGATACCTGGCTCCGGCGCTGATGGCCGGCAACACCTGCGTGATGAAGCACGACCCCAATGTCCCGGGGTGCGCCCAGGCCATTGCCGATGTCTTTATCAATGCCGGGGCACCGGACAATATTGTCGTCAATCTGCCCGTTGCCAATGAAAACGTTGAAACAGCCATTCGCGACCCGCATATTCGCGCCATCTCGTTCACTGGCTCGAGCGTCGCCGGCGGCAAAGTCGCCTCCATCGCGGCGGCGGAGATCAAACCCCAGGTTCTGGAACTGGGTGGCTCGGATCCGTGCCTTGTCATGGCCGATGCCGATCTCGACCGGGCCGCGGATATCGCAGTGCTGTCGCGGATTATCAATGCCGGCCAATCCTGTATCGCCGCAAAGCGCATCATCGTCGAAGCCACCATCTACGGCGACTTTATACACCGGGTAAAACGCCGGCTGGAAAAGCTGACGGTAGGTGACCCGCTGAATCCGGAAACCGATATCGGGCCGATTGCTCGCCCTGATTTGCGCGAAAACCTCCATCAACAGGTTCAAGCTACCGTCGAAGCAGGCGCCAACCTTGAAATGGGCGGTACGCTGCCGGGGGGCGAAGGCAATTTCTATCCCGTCACGCTGCTCACTGATGTGACCCCGGGCATGTGTGCCTTCAAAGAGGAAACCTTTGGCCCCGTCATGAGCATGGTCAGGGCTGCCGATCTGGACGAGGCGATCGAGCTTGCCAATAAAACCGACTACGGTCTGGGCGCGAGTATCTGGACCGGCAACGGCGCCGCTATCGAGCAGGCCATCCACCAGCTGGAGGCGGGCCAGGTGGCGGTAAATGGTATTGTCAAAACCGACCCGAGACTTCCCAGCGGCGGTATCAAACGGTCTGGTTACGGAAGGGAACTCGGCCCCCAGGGCATCCGGGAATTCGTCAACACCAAGCAGATATGGATAGCCTAGTGCACTGCAATCCGGCATCTTGAGGGCACCCCAGGTTTCGCACCGGCTGATTATTCTGGTCATCACCATCTAAAACGTATTTAATAAATACACTTGAAGGTGAATTAAAACGAGCCGCTTTTGCCGGCATTTATGCAGATTATCTGCAGCCTGCCGGGCGGTATATTGATAACCAAAATCCGACTGAGCCGACAGACTGGAGACCAAAAGAATGTCTCACGCGACCAAAACCACCCACCCAAAAGAAATGATGAAAGTGCTCGGGGTCGACGATATTCAGAAGGCGTTTTTTGCCCATATCGGCCTCTATCTAACCGATCCCGAAAAAGCGCATATGCTCGAGTTCAGTGCCGTGGGCAGCCCCCGGGTCCACAAGACCCTGCTGCTGGAAACCACGGGCAGAGACAGCGGCAAAGCCAGGCTGGCTCCGCTGGTTTACCTGGAATACGGCGATACCTATACACTGATCGGCACCAACGCCGGAGCCACAACGCATCCCCATTGGGCAAAAAACCTTATGGCAAACCCCCATTGCCATATTCGTGTTGCCAGCCGGCAATTCGACGCGGTGGCTCGGGTGGTGGAAGGCGATGAGCGTGAGAACTTGTATGCCATGTGGGAGCAGGCATTCGAACCCATAGCACAGTACAAATATAAAACGGCGGGACGGGTCATACCGGTTTTTGTTCTGGATGACCTGACCCCCACGAATTAACCGCCTGGGTCACACACTCTTCGGCGTCGCCAAGGCGTATTTTTGTAGACCACCGGATATAACGCCGCGCGGACCACCTCACCGACGCCGACATGGACGCTATACTGAAAGCGAGTATCAAAAAGACACGGCGATGCACGAGGACAAGATTCTGACAGTCTACTACGACGCCAAATGTCCCGGCTGCGTTCGGGATCGTCGCTGGTTTGAAGCGCTGGCAGGCTCAAGGGGCAACGCCATTCAATGGCTGGATATCACCGATAATATGCCTGCGGTGCAGTCAGACGGGATTGACCCGATTGCGGCGTTAAAGGAACTTCATGTCAAGGACGCCAGTGGCAGTATTCACCGTGAAATGTCTGCCTACAGCCTTTTGATGCGCCGTACACTCTGGTTGGCCCCCCTGGGCTGGCTGATCGTTATTCCCGGTATTCGCCAGTTAATTGGCCTCTGGTACCGATGGTGGGTGATGCGACGATTGTGCCGTACAGGACGTTTGGCAAACGTCACCCCCCTACGCCAGACCCGCGACAGGTAGCAGTCAAAAAGGCGAAATCGGTTATTGTTTTTTTACCCTAAGCGCCGCGTATAAAATCGAGGCATAGACTGCTAAACGCGAGTATTGAAACCGCTGGTTTCGCGGATTGAGCAAGCCACCGAATCGGTTTTACATGCACCTTTGTAGCGATAGACGTTGTCCGCGACAGCAAAAATGACAGCGTAAAAAATCGGGGACTGCCCGCTACATGTCGACAAAGAAGCCGGTACTTATTCTACAGCTGCGCCCTGAGGACGCGATATCCGACAGCGAATTCGCCTGTTTCCTTAAATACGGAAGGCTCCAGCCTGAAAACACGGAGCGCATGCGCATCGAGCGCCTGGGAATCCCGGATACTGTCTCCCTAGACCATTACTCAGCCATTATTGTCGGTGGCAGTCCTTTTGATATCAGCACCCCCGAAAACCGGAAAGCCCCAATTCAGAAGAAAATTGAAAATGATTTCAAACGCCTGCTCGACGAAGTGGTGGAACGCGACTTCCCCTTTCTCGGCGCCTGTTCGGGCAATGGGCTTCTGGGCAGCTTTCTCGGCACCCCGATTTCCGGGACGTTCAGGGAGCCGGTCAGTTGCGTGTCCGTCAACATTACCGCGGCGGGGAAAACCGATAAATTACTGGCCGGTTTTCCCGACAGCATCGACGTTCTTTTGGGCCACAAGGAGGCCTGCGATCAAACCCCGCAGCACGCCACACTGTTAATCACCGGCGAGCAATGTCCGGTGCAGATGTTTCGCGTTGGCGAAAATATCTACGCGACCCAGTTTCACCCGGAGGCAGACGCGGGGGAATTCATTTTACGGATTAACGCCTACCGCAATCATGGCTACTTTCAACCACAGGAGGCGGAAATTCTCAAAAGACAGGTCAGTCAAAGGCCCACGCCCTATGCCCAGGCGATACTGCGCCGTTTTGTCAGTCATTATGTCTATGCACAACCACTGTACTCTGAGGCTGAAAATCAACATAGCCACCCCTCATGAGGAATCCTGGCCGTCAAAAATCCTTTCATGCTCAAATTGCAGCCACATTCACAGACAAGGATTCAGGTCCCTATTCCGGGATCACGGGCAGTACAACGCGCATGCCGTCGTTTATATACCGATAGTGGAGTGGCGCACGCACCCGTACCAGCTCACCGTCAAGGGCGACAATGATACGCGAGCGTCGGCGTCGATAGGCCAGCGCCAGGTTATCGGTAATAAAGCTTTCCAAATGGTGCGATTTTGTCAGCGGATCGATACCCCGAATCATGGCATTGAAGGCCAGTTTTACCGTTTCCCACGGACCCTCGCTGCGGATTGCGATAACATGTAAGCCCGCCCTGCCGGTTGCCTTTCTGTCGCCGAGAACCGGGAACTGCAAATCCCGCTCATCAACGCCAACAAACACCAGCGGCGTTCTAACCTGCTCATTGCCCAGTATCACCCTGGCATTACGCATTCGAAGCAATCGGCGCAAGCCAGCCAATACGCTCGCAAGGTGATAACTCATTCGCTGCTCAAGATATTCCCGGGTGCGCACGAAGGTGACATAGGCTCCCACTGAGGAAGTGTTGATAAACAGCCGATCGTTGACATACCCCACAGGAACCGATCGAGGCGCCCCTGTCAGCGCCAGGGTCAGCGCCGCTGCAGGATCAGATGGGATTTGGTGTCTCGCGGCGAAATGGTTCAACGTACCGCCGGGAATCACGGCGAGGGCAGTATCCGTTCCCGCCAGATGGGTCGCCGCCAACGCCAGGGTTCCGTCGCCGCCACAAACAATCACCCGCTCGCACCCCTCCTTTGCGCTCTGCCGTAAAGCCCTACCCAGATTCTTCGCTTCCAGGCACCGCACCTCGACACGGGGGTCTTCAGCCAGTTCCGCACGCACTCTGGCCGCGGAGCCACTGCCCGGGTTGATCAGCAAGGGTATAGGCTCATTCGTTGTCAGTCGCGACGTATTCACAGATCCTCAACAGCCAGGGGAGCCACACTGTCTTTCGCCAGTTGCCAGCCGCGCTGATCCCGACGGAAAAGTGTGCGCCCCGTGGGAGAAAAAGCACTGCCACGCCATCGCATCTGGGTCAGAAGGAGCTCGTTTCGATGGCCTTCAATAAGATTAAAGCTGTTGGGTTCCCCCGGCAGTAACCGGTCAGAGGTCGCTGTGCCGGCATGTGAAATAATCACACCCTTCAAAATCTGCCGAAAATCCAGATGGATATGGCCACTGAGAACCATGTCCACGCCGGCATCGGCCAGCTGTTCGATAGCTTGGTCCCGACGCCCGATAAGGTGCCGGTGGACGTATTCTTCGGGCAACCAGAACGGATGGTGGGTGACCACCAGTCGCAGGCATTCGGCATCTGCGTCCGATAATTGACGTTGCAATTCTTGCATTTGTCCATCGCTGATCCGACCCCGTGACCAGTCCAGGTAGAGTCCCGCCCGGCGCGCGGTATTGACCCCCAGCGCGATACAACCATCGACCGTCCGGACAGGCGCGAGATCCTCTCCGAAAAACGCCCGCCAGCGACGCCAGGGTGATGCCATCCGCTCCAGCACATTGATGGCCGGCATGTCGTGATTGCCAGGAATCACCAGCCGCGGCCAGCGAAGGGCTTGCACAAAACCTTGAGCGGCACGGAACTGGGCAGATGTCGCCCGCTGGGTTAAATCACCGCTGATAATAACCAGATCGGGGTCATAGTCGTCGAGACTGTCCAGAAGGCCCTCAACCACCTGCGGTATATGCCGACCAAAGTGCAGGTCGGAAATATGCGCTACCCGGGTCATGCTCGTCTTAGTACCACGGTCCGCAGTTCATTCTCCGTCATCATCGCCGCTGAATGACTTTTTCCACCGCCGGCCGCTGGGAGATCTTGTCCTGCCAGGCCCGCAGGTGAACATGCTCCTCGCCCGGCTGTTCTTTAATCCAGCGGGCAAAATTGCACATCACGTACCCGGTAATATCAGCCATCGAAAAGAAATCCCCGGCCAGGTAATCACTCTGTGCCAGCCGCCCATTGAAATCGTTGAAAAAATTGCGCACCCGCTGTCTTCCCCGGTCAACCAGGGCGGGAATCTGGTCGTAGTTGTGGGGCCCCACCAATGGCCGGCCCTGCATGGCCCGGCTGCTGTTGCGCAGCACCTCGGCGACGGCGCGGAAACCGTTAATGTAACCGAGATGGTCCCACATTATGACCCGCGCCCGGTCTTCCGGACTTTGACCATAGAGGGGAGGCTCCGGGAAACGGTCTTCCAGGTACAGGCAGATGGCGGGCACCTGGCTGATAAAGGTGCCGTCATCCAGCGCCAGGGTGGGCACGTCCGCATTGGGGCTCTTGGCGCGGAATTCCGGACGCAGATGCTCCCCCTGGGTCAGATCCACTTTCTCCATGGGCATCTCAATGCCCTTCTCTACCAACAACCACTCAACACGCTGGGGGCTAGGTGCCCCGGGGTAGGTGTACAGCCTCATGGCAATCCTCGCAGATCTCACAATATCAGCCGTCAGTTTAGGGCATTTCAGCACAGCAAGGTCAAATGCACGGCGGCTCGGCGGGCTGGGTCGACTGTGTACAGCGATGGATTCATAACAACCTGCCCGCGCGGAAAGGACTGCAACACGTGTTTAACCCACGGACAGCAGACAATCCGGGCTGATCGAACGCAATCCGGTTCGGGCTAGTGCGGCTGGTTGAACGGATCGATATCCACACTCGCCGGGGTGGGCGGGGGCAACCCCTCCAGCCATTGGCTCAACGCTTCCACATGCTCGAGCTCCTCCTTGGCGAAATTTTCCGCGTGCCGGGAAATCTCGGGGTCAGCGCTGCGCTTTGCAATCTCTGCATAGAACTCCGCCGTGTTGTGCTCAAGCTCAAGCGCCAGTGTCAGTAGCTGTCTGGGTGTCATTTCATAGCGCAGTGCGCCGTAATCGAACGTTTCGGGCGGCTCAGCGCCCGGCCAGTCAAACTCCCAGGCTTTCAGGTCGGGAAGGGGAAAGTCATCGCAGATGGCCCTGACCTCGGCCCCATGTTGATCGCTGTAGGCGGCAAGCTGCAGTAATACCTGTTCAATGTCCGGTTTTCGGTGCTGGGCCATCGCATCCGCCAGCTCCCTGAGTCGGTCGGCGGATTCCAGCTCCAGCACCAGGCTGTAGGCCAGAAAAGTGGGCAAATCATCGAGGGGAGATGTCATAGCGCAAGAAAGCCCTCCCGTGCTCCTGAACCCGGCTCAGCCACTGGCCCATGGGACACGGGCCACGAAGGTCTCGGATTGCGATAGAAAACGCCTTTGCGCAAACCGTTATCGCCGTGCAGGATGGCGCCGGCCCTGGCCGGATCGTCCGTCGTTTCATTGAATTCTGTGATCAGCTCTTTCCATGCCTGTTGCTCTGGTACAAAGGTGATGCACTGACTGAGCACCTGGATAAAGGCAAAGCCGCGAAAAGCCATGGCCTCGTGGATCATCGCTGCCAGGCCGTTGGGATCGCCCCCATAACCGCGGGCAATAAAACCCGCTCCCGCAGCCAAGGCCATGGCCAATGGTTGAAGCGGCGGTATTTCGGGACCGCGTGGGGTCAACTTGCTATCCCGCCAATCTGCGGGGGTCGTTGGCGATGCCTGCCCCTTGGTCATGCCGTAGACCTGGTTGTCCATCACGATGTAAACCATATCGACATTGCGTCGACAGGCGTGCAGGAAGTGGTTCCCGCCGATGGAAAAACCGTCGCCATCTCCCCCAACCGCGATAACGTGTATTTCCGGCCGCGCCACTTTCAGACCGGTGGCAACAGGCAATGCCCGGCCGTGAACGCCGTGAAAACCATAGGTTGTGGCGTAGGCAGGCAATCGTGAAGAGCAGCCAATTCCGGATATGAGCGCATAATCCTCTGGCTTTGCATCCACCGCTGCCAGGGCCTTGGTTATGGCATTGAAAACGCCGAAGTGTCCACAACCCGGGCACCAGATCGGCTTTACGCCGGACTTGTACTCCTTCGCTTTCACAGGCTATCCCCCACAATGGCGTCGACAATTTCCCGGGGTGTAATCAACAGTGGTCCCTGACGCGCGAGACTTCGGAACGCCACGGCAGGCATGAGACTCCGCAAATAGTGGCAAAACTGACCACTATGATTTTGCTCGACAACCCAATGGCGCTCGTAGCACGTCAGTATAGGCTCCAGCTGATCCAGCGGCAGCGGGCACAGCAGGCGAAATGACAATAGCGCGACGGACCGGCCCCCGGTCGCCAGGGCAGTCAACGCTTCCCTCGCGCTGGCCGTCACGGCACCGAAGCAGATGAGCAATGTGTCGGCGCGTGCGCTGCCAACCAATGTGTACCAGCTGTCGCCAAAGTCGTGTTGCGCAATTTTGCGCTGGCGCTTGTCGAGCTGTCGCTGATGATCGCCGGCTCTCGGCGAAGGGACGGCACTCTCGGTATGTTCAAGTCCATCCGCGGTATACATACAATGGGCATCACCCGGCACCGCCATGGGTGAAATACCGGAAGCCGTGTCCCGATACCGTCGGTAACCATCCACCTCGCTACTGTCAGCAGGTTTAAATCTTTCGGCTCGATACAAAGTGGTTTCAGGGGCGTCAAGGATTTGCATAGACTGACCGAGAAACTGATCAGACAGTACGATTACCAGTGTTTGCAGCTCGCTCGCCAACGCCGCGCCCCAGGCCGTGGTGTGATAACAGTCGGCAACCGACTGACAGGCAAGTACCACGTGCGGCGCATCTCCGTGCAAGCCGTACACAGCCAGATTGAAGTCGCTCTGCTCACTTTTGGTGGGAATCCCCGTGGAAGGACCTCCACGCATGACATTCAACACCAGCACCGGGGTCTCGCTGGCCACTGCCAGCCCCATACCCTCTGACATCAGTGCCAGGCCCGGCCCTGAAGTGGCGGTCATGGCGGGAACACCGCCAAATCCGGCGCCAATCACCATATTGATGGCGGCGAGTTCGTCTTCGGCCTGAACCAGGTTGCCACCGGAGGCCTCGAGATGACCCGCCAGCCACTCCAGCACATCGGACGCCGGCGTGATCGGATAAGCGGCGACGAAGCGGATGCCAGCCTCGAGAGCCCCCAGACCCGCCAGCTGATTGCCATTGGCGAGCCAACGGTCGGCGACGGCCCTTGTCGGTCTCAGTTCTGACATGAGCGCCCTTAGCCGCTCGGCCTCCGTCAGGGAAAACCCCGCACGGGCAGCACGCACCGCTGCCTGCCCGGTCGCCTCCGGGTGACGACGAAAGCGCTGGGCGACCAGAGCCTCGACGGTATCAACATCACTTCCCAAAACCCTGGCCATAAGCCCGACAAAGACCATATTGACCCAACCGGATTCGACCCCTGCGGCAACGCCTGCCCCGTCGATGGTAATTGTCTCGGCACCATCAGGAACATTGTCCGGTGGCGTTCCCGCCTGAACATCCTGAACCACCAGGGTTTCGGCGGAAATGGGAACCTCATCGCTGAAACGGGCGAAATTGTGCCAATCAAGGGCGATCAGCAGATGTATGACACCGTCGAAGGTTTCCACCGGCTGAGGTGACAACCTCAGGATTGCAGCGGACTCGCCACCCCGAATCTGTGGGCTGAACGTTTTTTTGAGCATTCCGAAGTAGCCCTGCCGGCCAGCCAACCTCAGCAAAAGCTCTCCAGAGGAAATGGCTCCGGCACCGCCGGCGCCGGTAATGGCAACAGTGATACTCTCCATAGCCCACTATCTATCCGGAGAAAGGAAACAGACTAGAGCCTAGCAGAATCATGCCGGGTAAGGTTAAACACCGCGCGGAAGCGATTGATCTGCAACAATTGGTGTTGAAAGAGTGAATTTTGCCGGCTCCCCTTGCCCACCGTCGCCATCCTTCTGGCGCCAGGCCGGTGAATGTGCGCGGTCCTATCGAAATCCTCGCGGATCGCGGAGTATCCCACGACGACTTCGACAGTTTCATCATCACCGGAACAAATAGCCACTGACCGACAGTCTATACTGGTTCTGACGGCTGCTCGTCGTGGGGCTGATACCGATGATTCCACTGTCCAAACAAGGCACGAAAAACTTCCCGTACCGGGCGCTTTTCCTTTCTCTGGCCCTCGCGACCAGTGACTTTGTCCAGGCCCAGGCGGTGACCGTCCTGAACAATTCCAGGGATGGACGGGATTGCTACTTCAACGCCCGACAGGCCAGCCAGCGCCCCGACATGGGAAGCACGGTCAGTGAGGCACCATGCACCCGGGCTTTGGACTCACCCGACCACCAAAGAGACCAGGCCGCCCTGCTGGTCAACCGGGGGATTATTCTCACTGCCCAGCAGCAATATCAGGCTGCCTTCGACGACTACAAGCAAGCCCTCGAGCTAAAGCCCAATCTGCCAGAAGCGCTTCTCTGCCTCGGCAATCTGTATTTTATGGCGGAGCGCTTTGACAAGGCTTTGGCACTGTATGACCAGTCACTGGCCAACGGGTTGCGGCAGGATAGCGCGGCATTCATCAACCGGGGTATGGTCTTTGAAAGACAGGGCAAACTGGCCGAAGCGGAGGTCGAATATCGAAGGGCCCTCGAGAAACGGCCGGACTGGACGATTGCGCAGCAAAAATTGGCAACGCTATTGCAAAAACGAAGCAAAAGCCCGACGCAGACAGATTGAACTGTTCCACAAACCCTAAGCCGCTGGATGAAACCCCGGGTACAAACGCCGGGTAGGGCCTGTTCACACTAATGAAATTATCGCTGCTGGAGGTCATTTTTGCCTCCAGCCAGCGGAACGCCGCCCGGACGGAAAGAGTGTGGTTCGGTCATTCCAAATAAGCGAGTTCCAACGACGCTGGGGGCAAAAATGGCCCCAGCCATTCGGGTTGCGGCTAAAGAAGCGCCACTGGTCGTTGCTCGGACCCAAAGCACTCGCTGAGCTCGCGGGGCCAGCTTTCGCTCATTTAGAGCCACTAAACTCACTCCTCGCGTCCTGGCGGGGCCCGCTAAATTGGCGCTTCTTTAGTCACAACAGTGACAATCTCATTAGTGTGAACAGGCCCTTATATCTCTCAGCGGTTACACTGGACTAGCTAACCATTGTAGCCGGACGTCAGGATTGCTGCACAGGCCCTGAGTGCCGAGACACTGTGACTTAGATGAGCAGCTGGCGTCTTTCCTTAACAAACTGGATGGTATCCAAGCGCCTTTGACGGTTCAAAGTGATGCTGCATGTATAAGGGGAGTGTTAAGTTTATGATGTTTTATGTAGGCATTGATGTTTCCAAACAGAAGCTGGATTGCTTGTGGCTGAGAGACCTTGAAACGCTCAAGGTGAAGACCAAAGTGTTCCCTAACGGTCCTGACGGCTATTCGCGCCTTGAGGAGTGGCTGAGAAAGACGGTGTCATCTGACGCGGCATCGATTCATATTGTCCTGGAGGCGACAGGCGTTTATCACGAAGCGCTAGCGTATGCCTTGGAAGCCCAGGGCTTTCGTGTGAGCATTGCCAATCCTGCGTTTGTCCACGACTTCGCCAAAGGGTTGGGCAGCCGTCACAAGACAGACAAGAAGGACAGTATGATCCTTGCGCGATATGGCGCACTGGTGCAACCGGAGCCATGGATTCCCGAGCCTGAGGAAATTCGGGTCCTGAAAGCCCTGTTGGCCCGGTTATCCGCGCTGGAGAAAGATTTGCAGCGGGAAGTAAATCGCCGGGAAAAGGCCGAGATAAGTCAGTCTTCAGTGGCTGTTCTGAATTCCATCGTGGTCATGATTGATCAGCTCCAACAGGAGGTGGAACGGGTCAAGCGGCAGATAGACGACCATATTGATCGCCACCCCGGGCTAAAGGCAGACCGCGATTTGTTGTCATCGATACCGGCAATCGCCCAGGTCATGTCTCGGGAGATGCTGGGTGTTTTACGAAGTCGAGACTTTCGCACTGCGGGACAGGTAGCCGCCTTTGTTGGGTTGGTGCCGAAACAACAAGAATCAGGGCAATGGCGAGGGCGAACCACACTGACCAAGAATGGCAATAGTCGGTTGCGTGCCAAGTTGTACCTGGCGGCGGTTGTGGCCACGCAACACAACCCGGATATCCGCGCCCAATACCGGCGGTTACTGAACGCCGGAAAAACGAAGATGCAGGCGATTGGTGCGGCAATGAGAAAGCTTGTACAGATTTGCTACGGTGTATTGAAACACCAAAGCAAATACCAGCCACAATACGCAATATGAAGGGTTTGTGGCTGGCTAAGAGAGATGGTATCTAGTACGCTTGCGGCAAAGACTGACCACCATCGACAGTCAGTGTCTGCCCCGTGACATAGGAGCCGTTGTCACTGGCCAGATAAAGCATCGCCTGGGCGATATCCTCAGACTCACCCATCCGTTGCAGAGGAATATGCGACAGCCAGTATTTTTCGAATTCGTCGGACATGTTCCGCTCATAGGAAGCGGTGCGGGTGCCGCCAGGGGCAACGGCGTTGACGGTGATGCCATCGGGGCCCATCTCAGTGGCGGCACCCCGCGCCAGTGCTTCAAGCCCGGCCTTGATGGCGCCATAGAGGGCAAACCCGTGCGCTGTTCGCTCCGCCCCCAACGACGACGTTAGCAGAACTCGCCCGTAGCCTCTTTGCTTCAGGTAACTGTAACCATACTTCATTAGCCAGAACGCGGTATTCATACCGATATCGAACTGACGACTAAAGCTATCGTCCGGGTTATCGACCAGCGGACAATTTTCAATAATGGCGGCGTTGTGGACCATAATATCCAACCCGCCCCAGTGACCGACAGCGGCGTCAATCACCGCTCTCGCCGCCGTCAGGGTCCCCAATTCAACCGTTATCAATTCCGCTGTCCCGCCATTGCGGCGAATGGCATCGAGGGTTTCGCGGCCATGGCTCTCGGTTCGCGTGGCAATCAGTACCTTTGCGCCCTGTGCCGCAAACAGGATAGCGACGGCGCGACCGATGCCCCGGCCGGCGCCGGTGACAACCGCAATACGATTTTCAAGCAGACCCGTCGGCATATTTATTCCTCTGTTGTTCGCACTTCCGGCGCTGTGCCCGGGCGCCAGGGCAGCTCGATGGGTTTTAAGTCACGGCCAACCAGAAATGTCTGGGGACCACAGTCACGAACCAGAAACTCCTGCATCTCGAGCCAGCGATGAAAGTACTGGATCAGGGTTTCGTCATGGTCAGCGCCCACCTCTGCGACAAAGGCGGACAGTTCCCGCTGGGCCTGCCGGTAATCGTTACAGGTCTTGCCCAGCAGCTTCGAAACATTTTCAAGGTCCTGCTTGATAACCCAGTTTCCATACCGGTTCCAGCGATCGATATATTTCGCCAGGGATGCGGTTTTCATCTCGTTGTATTCCGCGTAACGCCCCTGACCTTTCAGCTTGGGAATACTGTCCATCAGGTGCGCGAACGGCGGCATCGGTGCAAAAGGTCGCGACTCTTCCGGTAACGGCACATCCTCGAGCTCGATGCCCATAATTTCCACCATCGATTTTACGGTCCAGCGAGAACTGGCGATGGCGAAACTCAGATAGGCGACGTAGTCCTGTTCCAGGTCGGGGCTGACAGTGGTCGGCCACAGTAACCAGCCATTGACGCCATTAAAACCGACGGTGTGGTATTCAAAGGCGTACTTATCCACCGGCTCGCCGGCGAGGCCCTCGTAGCGCCGGATGAGATCGGCGATATCCAGGGGTTCAATCATGTCCCTCAGACGCATGGCGGAAAAGTCGGCAATGGGGTCGCCGACATAGAACTGCTCAAAATCGATCAGGCATACAAGACGATCACCGTCGAACATGAACTGGCCGGCGTCGCCGGTGATTCCGCAGCCCCGGTGCCGGTACTCCGGCACGTTGCGCACCAGCCAGTGCCAGGTGAAATCCATGAACGGTACCACTTCATCGCCCATCTGCCGGCGAAAGATGTCATAACATCTGCGGTAATGGTTGAGGGCAATGTCGGAGGGATCCTCGGGAATGTGCAGGCCGATCTCGGCAAAATCCGCGAGGGGTATCCGATGCACCCGGACCAGCGCTTCGACGAACTGCTGACTGACCGCGTCTAGTGCCCTGTCATCCCGCGCTGTGCCAATAATAATCTGTCCGGTCACGGCATCCATGACGATGGCCCAGGCATCTTCAAGTTCGTGATAGATGTGGGCGACCGGCACGCCATTTCGCTCAAGCACGGCGTGGATATCCGCCTCCTGGCGCATGGACACCGGGTTGATCCACTCTTCCCCCCGCGGGCCGCGCACAAACAGCTTTTTGTATTCCCCATCGACCTCCATCTCGACCACCCAGGTCGGACGCCAGCGCAGGTGACGAACCATGGACAACACCTTGCCACCCATGTGCTCCTCAAGCCACTGGCGGGCGCGTTCATCCTGAAGGTCGTCGTGTTTCTCGCGACCGATTTGGGTTGTGGTGAAATCTGTGACCGTGTTCATCCCACTCTATTTATCGTTATGGGCGTAGCGTGATTTAAACGTGGCAGTGTCCGGTTGTCGATGGGCGCTGTTGTAGCCCATGCTTAAACCCTTTGATGATGGCGCCTCAACCGCGATTATTCACGGTTTTGTGGTCACCGAATGTCGCAGCGGATAAAAATCCTCCACCAGTACCGACCGATCCAGGTACTTTTGTTCAGGTGAACACGTTTAATGGCGCAAAGAAAAAGCCCGGCGCAAGCACCGGGCCTTGAGGTATTCGGGTGCCGTTAGGGGGCATCGGCGCCCGAAATATCGAACATCCATACAGCATCGCCCTGACCGTTCGGCACCTGATCCAGATCGGTACTGTCCGGGTGCTGAACAGCGATGGCAAACTGGTCGGGGTTGGCGGGATTGAAGATCATCCCGGTCGCCTCGGAGCCGTCAACGCGGATGCTCAGGAAGTGGTCCAGGGACTCGGCGACGCCGTCATTGTCGACATCGCGGGCAAACCAGACGTCGCCGCCGGTGCTTGAACCGTTCGGGGCATCCTCAATGATATAGATATTGCCATCGGCATCCTGGGCCAGGTTATCCGGGGAGTTCATGACACCGGATGTACCCGGGAAACCGACGTTTTTCGGCGTAACGGCCTCCTTCGCGAACAGGGTCACATTGGCCTTGTTATTGCCCAGCTCCTCGACGGCGTAGACAGCCGCCTCAGATGTGGCGGCGAAGTAAAGCACTTCGTTGCCGCTGGCCAGGGTGCCGACTTCAATATCTTCCGGCCGGCCATAGGGAGTCGCACCCAGCTCATCGGCGGCCGGGCGACCACCGCGGGGATCGTCGCTGGTGCGAGGGTCATTGCTCGGGCCGGGTTTGAACGGATCAACACTGGTCAACGGGTGGCCACCCTTGTTGGTCATGGGCACCCAGGTTGCAGCGCCAGTGCGGGGCTGGCCGGCGTTACCCGGCTCATAGTAGTAATCCGCCGCCTCGCCGGCGTAGGCATCCACTTTCAGCACAAAAATCTGGGCGGTTTGCTGATAGTTATTGGGGTTTTGGAACACCGCCTTGTAAATGGAACCGGAATTCCATTCGTCGACGAAATAGAGGGTTTTGCCGTCTTTGCTGAAACGCAGGCCTTCGTGAGCAACCTTGGGAATATGTTTCAGTTCGGAAAGCCCGATATCCTTGGCAGGATCAGCCAGGGGCTTTTTAACTTCCATCACACGGCCGGTGCCGGACCATTCTTCCGCCAGCAGCAAAGTGCCCTTGGGGGTCCAGGTGGAGGGGTCGAAGGCGCCCCAGTCGTTGCTCCAGTCACCTTCCAGGCCACCCAGGTCGCCGTTGAAAATCACCGTGGTTTCGTCGTTGGCGATGTCGTACCGGGAGACACCCGCACCGACCAGGGTCTCGTGGGGAATAAAGATGAATTCGCCCTGGTCGTCAAAGGCAATCATGTCGAACATGGAAGCGCCCGTGCCCAGCCCGGGAACTCGGACAACCGATTGCTGGGCCTGGCTTTCCACTTCGTTGAGGCTGGTGAGATTCCACTGGGTAATGCCCGCGGGCACCACCCAGGGTTCATTGATTTCTTCCGCCGAGTTGGGCAGGGTCACCGGCGCCGAGCCGGTGAGCGGCGTGAAGTAGGGTTCGGTACCGGCCAGGGTAAGCTGGGATAACGCCAGGGCTACGCCCGCCGCCAGTTTTGTCATGTGTTTGGCACGCATGTGTCTCTCCGATTTGTGTTCAGGTCGTTGTGAGGAAACCGAAGACGCCATTGCCTCTTCGGCCAGTTGCAGGTGCCAGTATTTCTGTGACGTATGACCGTAAGGCGTCAATTTGATAACCGTTTGCTGACACTTCAGTGACAGCAAACGGTTGACACGGGGTTTTTGCGCTATTGCTGTGCAAGAGGAACAGGCGCCGTCTTCGCCTGCCAGTCGAGGCGAATATCCCAGTCGTAGGTCCGTTCCGGAGGCAGCGTGACGGCCGTGGTGTTATCAATGCCGTCATAGACATTCTCAGGGGGCTCGACAACGGCATCGCGGCCAAATATGAAGTCCTGATCTTCGACGATGGTTTTATAGGCCTTATTGAGCATCAGGGCGCGTTCCCGCGAGGGCGCGATCAGTGTGTAAACATCCGGCGCGGCGCTGAGTTTGGCGAGATCCAGGGTGCCATCTGCCTTGAACCAGCGCCGGCGCATTTCATCGTTATTGCGAAATTCGCTGCCACCGCCGACACGTTCCAGATAGACCGCGATCTCGCCGCGCTGCTCTCCCCGGTTAGGGGCGTCGGGCATACCCCTGAGATTGATATACCCCCAGCCGGCGGCACCATCCACCTTGCGGGCCAGGCTGAAGGTTTTATCGACGGTGGCGCCAATGGAGTTGTGGCAGCCCATGCAGAACATGTTTTCCTCGAAGGTATTGGCCCGCAATCGCCCCTGGTGGTCCTCGATAAAGCCCTGGACTACCCAGCCCATTTCGTTATCGAGCCCCCTTTGGCCGCGATTGATATAGCCGGGAAGTACGCCCATTTGCTTGTCGTAAGACTCTTCCAGATAGGATTGATAAAGGGCGAACTTGGGCAAAACGTAGTCCTTGCGCATGTACCGGACTTCCTTCATGCGCTCGGCGTTATAAATTCCGCCCTGGCTGTCAATGCCCAGGTAGCGGACCGTATGCAGGAACTCGGTGCCCAGGGGGTAAATCCCCTGCTCAAAATAGTGATCCCGCGCCGCGCCGACATAACCGGCAATCCCGGCAATTCGGGTAACGATCGAACGCTTGCCATCGCCGTCCAGATCGGCACCCACAGCGTCCTCGTCAATGGGTGGCGTGGTGATGGCCTCAAGCCCTTTGATGCTGGCCTCGACAATACTCAGATTGGCCAGGTAGACGTCCCGGGAATAGGCCCCCGCCCCATCGGTGCGATATTCCCCTGGCAGGCGAATCATGACGTCATCGGTGGAACCGTTGGTGGGCCAGAAGGTACTCGGAAAGGGTTTGTAGTTAAACGCCACCCAGTGGCTGCCATCCCGGGCAAAGCCCAGTTGATCGAAGGCATTCGCGCCCCGATGGAGATCGGCGAGGTCCGGTATCCAGCCGCGAAAACCGGCTTCCCTCAGACGCCCGGCAAGGGCTGAATAGTTGTCCTCCCGAACCCAGTCAAGGATGGCGTCGTCGCTGATAGCCGCCACCCGCTTGCGCCGGTCTTCGAACAGGTTTTGCCAGTGGTTGGTCATGCCCAGATCACTGAAACTGTAGGCCACCTGCAGATCCCGGTCGGCCATCTGGTTCTCACGCCCGGCAATGGGGTTTTGGTGACAGACATAGCAGGGGTTGAACTGCTTTTCAGTTCGGGTATAGCACTGGGGCGGGATGATGGCTTCACGGTTGTACAGGGCGGTCACGGGGTGTACTGGCGGCTCCGGGGGAACGACACTATCACTGCCCTGCAGTGCCGAGATCATTCGCTGGTAATGGGGCAATGTGCCATCGCCCGACGGTTCCGCCGCCTCCGTCGCGAACGGGGCAAGGGTCGCAACCGCGATAAGGACAGGAAGTAAAACCGTGCCGTGCTTCATGGGGTACCCTCATCGAGAAATCAACCCGGCACTCTAGGGTATGCAGGTGAAGGTAATGTGACACGACATTGCCCCAGGGCAATCCAAGGTGGCCGGCTATCGGCTATGATGGCGTCACGATATCAACACAGTCCCGACCATGAATAATCTCGCCACCGAGACCCTCAGCCTCAAACGCGTTGCCATCGATACCTACCACGAACACGTGGCGTTTATGCACCGGGATTGCCCTGCCTATAAGGCGGAAGGTTTTCAGGCGCTGAGCAAAATAGAGGTGCAACAGAACGGCCGCCGGATTCTCGCGGTACTCAATGTGGTCGACGACGACTGCATCGTCTCACCCACGGAACTCGGCCTGTCCGAGGAGGCCTTTCGCCACCTGGAACTCGACGAACAAACCCCGGTTCGCGTCAACCATGCGGAGCCGCCACACTCCATGGAATACGTGCGCCAGAAGCTCGCCGGCACCCGACTTAACCAAACCAAGTTTGACGAGATCATTCAGGATATCGCCGACAACCGCTACGCCAAGACCGAGATTGCCGCGTTCGTTGTCGCCGTGTCGGAAGCCGGCCTCGACCGGGATGAGATTCTCTATCTGACCCGGGCCATGGTCTCATCAGGCCAGCAACTGGACTGGAAGGAACAGCAGGTTGTCGACAAACACTGCATTGGCGGCATTCCCGGCAACCGGACCTCCATGGTGGTGGTACCGATTGTGGCCAGTTTCGGGCTATTGATCCCGAAGACCTCAAGCCGGGCCATCACCTCGCCGGCAGGCACTGCCGACACCATGGAAGTACTGGCCAATGTCGACCTGCCCATGGAGCTGCTCGACCAGATTGTCCGCGAGCAGCGCGGTTGCCTGGCCTGGGGCGGCACCGCCAAGCTGGCCCCGGCCGACGATATTCTGATTTCCGTGGAGCGCCCGCTGGCCATTGATTCCCAGGCTCAGATGGTGGCCTCGATTCTGTCCAAAAAGCGCGCCTGTGGCTCGACACACCTGCTGATCGATATTCCCGCCGGGCCGCAGGCCAAGGTGCGCACCATGAAAGAAGCCATGCAGTTGCGCAAGCTTTTCGAATACGTTGGAGACCGGATCGGCCTGGTCACCGAGGTGGTGATCACTGACGGCCGCCAGCCGGTGGGCCGCGGAATTGGCCCGGTCCTGGAGTGCCAGGATGTGATGAGAGTGCTCGAAAACGACCCCGATGCCCCCCACGACCTGCGGGAAAAGTCCCTGCAGCTGGCGGGCCGTGTCATCGAGTTTGACGCCAGCATCCGGGGTGGCGCGGGCTATGATATTGCCCGGGACATACTCGATTCCGGTCGCGCATTGGCGAAAATGCACCAGATCATCAACGCCCAGGGCAAGCAGAGCCTGCAATTCCCCCTCGGCGAAATGACGCTGGATATCGTCGCCGACCAGGATGGACTGGTAGTTGAAATCGATAACCTGGTCCTGGCCCGCATCGCCCGTCTCGCCGGCGCACCGATGGACAAGGGCGCCGGCGTCTACATCTTCCGCAAACTCGGCGACAGGGTTGTGAAAGGCGATCCTCTGTACCGGATCTACGCCCAGTTCCGGGCCGATTTTCACTTTGCAAAACGCCTGGCGGAACAACAATCGGGCATACGTATCAGCCCCAACGCCTCCGACATGAGCCACTGGATGGACTGAACCATGGGTGAATTAGGTTTGCCAGGGGCCGTCCTGGCGTTCGAAGACGGTATCGCGGCCGCCCGGCGCCTCGCTGAAGATCTGCAATGCGAACTGGCACCAGTGGCTCTGCACCGGTTTCCCGACGGCGAAAGCCTGGTTACCCTGCCGGCGCAGCTGCCGGAAACCATTGTCGTCTACCAGCCACTCAATAATCCGAACGCCCGACTCATAGAACTGTTGCTGGCCTGCGACACCGCCCGGCAACTGGGCGCCAAAACACTGATCCTGGTGGCTCCCTATCTCGGTTATATGCGCCAGGACAAGGCCTTCAGGCGCGGGCAGGCCATTAGCCAGCGCATCATCGGCGATCACCTGTCCCGCTGGGTCGATGGTGTGGTTACGGTAGATCCACATCTGCACCGGGTGCATCGCCTCCGTGATGCCCTGCCCCATTGCCCGAGCGTCAACTGCACGGCCGCGCCCCTGTTGGGGGACCATCTGCGCCGAAATACCATTCAAGGCCTTCTGGTCGGTCCGGACGAAGAATCAAGACAGTGGGTTCAGCGGGTGGCAGATGCCTGCTCCCTGGACTTTGTGATTGCACAAAAACAACGGGACGGGGATCGTCAGGTCACGGTGACAATACCCGCCTACGACTACCGGAACAGGCCCGCTATTCTGATCGACGATGTGATCAGTTCCGGGCGTACCCTGATTGAAGCCGCAGGAGCACTCTACCGGGCAGGCGTCAGCCAGGTCAGCGCGCTTTGCACCCATGCCCTTTACAGCGAAGCAGATGGCCGTGCGCTGGCGGATGCGGGCATCTGTTCTGTCACCAGCACCGACGCGGTACCCCACGTCAGCAATGGAATTACCCTGGCGCCCCTGCTCGCCGAGGGTATCCATCAACTTTTGGCAACCCACAATGACCAACGGTGACTGTGTTGCCACAGCCGTGGTTGAACGGTCCGATTTCAAGCATCTGACCGAGCAGCTGATGACGGAGGAACGGGCGCCGGCTATCCGGGATGCGCTGCATATCGACCGGCAAGGACGCTCCGCGTTCATTTTTTCCTGCGCTGTTGTGGTTACCTGGCAATGGGCGTTTGAAGAACGTACCGCCCTGCTCAAGCGCCTGAATACTTTTGGGGTACGGCCTCACCAGAATGCCGAAATCGAGCGCTTTCTGCTTTCCGTCGAGGCGGAGCAATTCCGTATTCACCGCGACCACCTGTTTTTGAAGGATGCAAGCCCCTTACACCTGTTGGCTGTTACCCACGCACTGGCGCAGCCCTCTTGTACGCGGCCACCAACAGTTTTCAATCCAGTCATGGACAGGCCGGAGGTGCTTCGATAGATTATTCCCTCCTGCTTCTTTATCTATAATAATCAACTGATTACAGATTTTTGCAACGCCAGTGAAAAATTTCCACCGGGGCTCTGTCGCCCGCTGTCGATTAAGGCATTTATAACAATTAACCAGAGGTTTTCCGCATGTCCCAAACCAGAGTCTGTCGCATCGCACACCAGGTGACCGATATGGACCATACCGTCGCCGCTTTTGAAAAAGTCCTTGGTTTTCGATACGAATTCGTCGATGTCGGCGACTTCCCGCTACGGGTGGCCATCGGCGAACACGGCTTTGAGCCGCTCCAGCTGACCGGCGATTTCAACTTCGACCCGATCGAACCGCCTTTTCTCGAGGTCGCCCTGGCGGTGGCAGATGCGGAAGCGGTAAAAACGAAGCTCGAGGCCGCCGGCTACAAAGTGCAGGCCCCCAATTACCTGCCGGCCACCGATACCTGGGAGTATCTGTTCGGCCCGGAATTTCACGGCATTCCTGTCATGATCGCCAACGAGGGCGACCAGGAGGCCTCCCTGTCACCCGGGTTCAAAACCCTTGAGGACGCCGCCCCGGCCAAACTGGGCTGCTGCACCCTGGTCGTCGACAATGTGGACAAAGTCGCCGCCGACATGAACACCTTTTTCGATATGGATTTTGTCGACACTGACACCGGCGGTTTTGCCGCCAAAGCCAAAGCGGGGCGACATCGGGTGCGCCTGGTGGAGAACGGCAATCCGGCGCTGACCGGTGAGTTTCGCGCCTGCCTGGCTTCTCTGGATGTAATGGTTGACGATGTTGAGTCGGCGAGAAAATCCCTGGAAGACGCCGGCTGCAGGGTCCTCCACGAGCGCACGCTGTCCAGCGGCAACAAGGCGTACTATTTTGGCGCACAATTCGAAGGACTGCCCCTTGGTATCTACAGCGCGTCCGATGATGCGGAAATACTCGGCGGCGCCTGACAGGCGGAAACACCGGGCAGATTATAAATAACACAGCAACGCTGACAGCGGGGAAACACAAATGCGCGGATTACAGAATAAAGTCGCCATCGTCACCGGCGGGGGTGGTCGCATCGGTTCTGCAACAGCCACCAGACTGGCCGAAGAAGGCGCACGGGTAGTGGTCGCCGACCTGATCGCCGAAGCGGGGGAACGCACCGCAAAGGCCATCGGCGCAAACGCCATCGCGATTCCCTTCGACGGAAATGATCCCGATTCCGTCGCCAATCTTATCCATGCCACCGTCGAACACTGGGGCCGCCTGGATATCCTGCACAACAATGCCGCGCTCACGGATCTTAAATTTCTCGACCGGGATCAGGATGTGGTGTCCACCCCCATGGAGGTCTGGGACCAGACCATGATCGGCAATGCCCGCAGCTATTTTCTTACCGCCAAACATGCGGTGCCCGAAATGCTCAAAGTCGGCGGCGGCGCAATAATCAATACCGCCTCCGGTGCCGCGCTTGTGGCCGAGAATGCCCGTATTTCCTATGGCTCATCCAAAGGGGCTGTGGTGACACTGACCAAGTACATCGCCACCCACCACGGCAGGCAGGGAATCCGCTGCAACGCCATCTCGCCGGGGCTTATTGTCAACGATGCCCTGGCGGCCGAGATCAGTGAATTTCTCGCCGTCAGTAACCGTCAGCTAATTACTCCCCGCCCCGGCAAACCCGATGATATTGCCGCTCTCGTGGCTTTCCTGGCCAGCGAGGATGCCGAATTCATCAACGGGCAGAATATTTGCTGCGATGGCGGCATACTGGCACACTCCCCGGCCATGGCCGATGTCCTCGATATGGCGGAATCGGAATGGGGCAAGTAATCTTAACGTCAATAATCGCTTCCCAAAGGAGGAACTATGTCCAGTCCTGGCAGTAGCGCGGTACCTGCGAACTTCAAGGAAAAATACGGCCCCTGGGCCATGGTTGTCGGCGCGTCCCATGGCGTGGGTGCGGAGTTCGCCCGCCAGGTGGCTGCCCAGGGCCTCAACTGCGTACTGCTTGCCCGCCGGGAAGCGGTGCTGAAGGAGCTACAGACCGAACTGGAAAATGACTATGGCATCGAAACGCGGGTCATGACCGTCGATCTATCACTGGATTCCGCCGCTACCACCATTGTCGATAGTGTCGAGGACCTGGACGTGGGCCTGGTGATCTACAACGCCGGTTCGCCACCCTACGCCAGCGAGTTTCTAAAAGCCCCCTACGACGCCTGGGATGGACTGGTACACCTCAATGTTTCCACGCCCATGGCCTTGTGCTACCAGATCGGCAAGAAACTCGTTGCCCGGGGCAAGGGCGGACTGTTGCTGGTCGGTTCCCAGGCCGCACTGGGTGGCAACAAGAAATATGCCATGTATACCGGGACCAAGGGCTTTATGGCGAATTTCGGCGAATCCCTGTGGATCGAGTGGAAAGACAAGGGCGTCGATGTCCTCAACCTGCTGATTTCCGTGGTTGACAGCCCGACCCTGAGAACCCAAATGAAAGTCTCCGGTATCGAAGGCTGGGACGCCGAGGACATCGGTGTGCCCAAGCCAGCCGATGTTGCCCGTATCGGCCTTCGGGAGCTGCAAAACGGTCCCACCTTTATCCACCCACAGGACGAGGACGCCAAGCCTGGTGAATCCAAACCCGGCGAGGCTCGCCGCGACGCCATGCTGGAGCGCTGGGCCGTCACGGAACCTTTCGTCGGCGACGATTGATAGCGACGTGGAAAGCACGCCCCGGCATCTTGATCCGGGGCGTTTTTGCCTTGACCGCGTTGCGAGAAAGGACACAGTAGGCAGAGCCAGTCTGATCGTATAAACTATGCGCCCTTCCCGGGAGGACCAGTTGCCAGCGATGGCGACGTCTGCAGGGAGTCCCCAATAAGCACCCGTAGCTCAGCTGGATAGAGCGTTGCCCTCCGGAGGCAAAGGTCAGAGGTTCGAATCCTCTCGGGTGCGCCAAAATCTGAACAACACCTCAGCCCGGAATAATTTCCAGGTGTACAAAGCCCCGATTCATAAATCTCACATCCCACAAGTTCTATTCGCCAGAGACACACCGAAAACCGGGTACGCAAGATTTATAGCATGGGGGCAAAAGGCGTCGGTTTTGGAGGCTGCCGAATCAGTAGTAGGGGTGCACCTGAACCAGCTCGTACGAAGCATTTGCCTCATCCACCTGATCGATACCCTCCATCTCCTCTCCAGAGACCAGCACAATATGTGCTTCTTCAGAACCCAAGGCCACGGCCTGCACATAGAACCGGCCAAGATTGGT
>PABE01000121.1 GCA_002702725.1 Porticoccaceae bacterium | reverse complement strand
TGGAAGCAAACTTGGTTTGATGACTGCGATTTTCCCCCTGGGGAAAGTATCCGTTGTAGATGTGAATCGGACCTTTTGTCGTATCCAGGCTGATGTGGACCAGGCGTCGCTGGGCATCTTCCCCGCCCTCCGGTAATCCGCAGGCGCTCGACAGCAATGGTTTTTTATAGAGCAGGGCGACGCCATAGTGCCCTTTTTGCCCGTGAAATACAGTCTGATAGCCCCAGGCATTGATGGTCTCTTCGGGAAACAGGCTATCCTCGACCTTTGTTTCCTGAAGGCCGATCACATCGGGGCTGTGCTTGTCGATTAGCGCTTTAAGCTGATGAAGTCGCGCACGGATACCATTGACGTTGAACGATATAAGTTTCATAACGCGCCGCGGATCAGTTACGTGAATCAGCCATGCGGGATTTTCGTTCCTCCACAACGTCGATGGCGTCGACAAGAATGGCGCCTGCTTCCTTCAACAGGGGATCGTCCTGTAAGGGGATGTCCTTTTCTTCACTGTCTTCGGCAACAAACTCTTCTTCCTCTGTACCTGTGACGCCACCATCCTTCTTCCAGGCTTCAACATCCGTGTAAGGTTCCTGCCCCTTGGCAACGCGGCGTTTGTTTTCAATGGCCAGCAGGGATAGTTCGCGAGCGGCCATCTCCTGACGGCGCTTGTCCAGATTTAACGATACAGAGGTTTGTTGCCGTTCGTTTTCCTGGTAGGTGATCTCGTCCACGAGATGAACATAGTCTGGATCCTGGACCACCCGCTTTTCATGGCGTTTCGTCAACTCCGGTAGCAGGGGCTTCCATTCGGCGTGCTTCTTCACCGGGATACCGTGAATCTTGTCCCATGGCAGGGCGTTATCTTCGCTGCTCTCACCAATCTCGTCGATATTGTAAAGGGACGGCAGCTCGATATCCGGAACCACACCCCGATGCTGGGTGCTCTCACCGGAAACGCGATAAAACTTCGACTCGGTCAGCTTTAGCTGGCCCTCCGGGAGCGGCAGGAGAGCCTGCACCGTCCCCTTGCCGAAACTCTGTGTTCCGACCACCAGTCCGCGGCCGTAATCCTGGATTGCCCCGGCGAAAATTTCGGAAGCAGACGCACTCAGGCGGTTGATCAATACCAGCAGGGGGCCGTCGTACAGTGGCGCGGAGCGAGACCGGTTCTGCCGCGAAATCATCTGGTTTGAATACCGGATCTGAACCACAGGTCCGGGAGTAATAAAGAGATCGGTCAGTGTCGTCGCTTCGTGGAGAGAACCGCCACCGTTATTGCGAAGATCGATAATCAAGCCATCGACCTTCTGAGCTTTCAATTCCGAAACCAGCTTTGCCACGTCCCGGGTCGTACTCTTGAAATTCGGGTCGCGACGGTTGAAGGCATCGAAATCGATATAAAAGGCGGGAATATCTATGACGCCGACCTTATAGGTTTCACCGTCTTTGTCGAGCTCAATAACACGGCTCTTGGCTGCCTGCTCCTCAAGCTTGACCTGGTCCCTGACGATGCTGATTTCCCTGTTAACACCAGCGTATTCGCCTTTTGCGGGGATAATTTCGAGACGGACCGTGGTGCCCTTTGGCCCCCTGATAAGATCGACCACATCGTCCAGTTGCCAACCCACGACATCCTGCATGGGAGCATCGCCCTCAGCAACACCGACAATCAGATCGGAAGGGGAGAGCCCGCCCTGTTTGTCGGCAGGCCCGCCGGGAACAATGCGCACCACCTTGGTATTTTCCTCATCCACCTGCAAAACCGCACCGATACCCTCCAGAGAGAGGGACATGCTGATGGTGAAGTTTTCCAACTGCCTCGGAGAGAAATAAGTGGTATGGGGATCGTACAGCGTGGTGAATGCGTTCATGTAAAGCTGAAACGCATCCTGGGAATCCATGGATTTAATGCGTTTGAGCTGGCTTTTGAAACGCTTGACAAGCAGTTCTCGTGCTTCCTCGGGCTCCTTATCCGCCAACAACAGGCGCAAATAGGTGTTTTTGACACGCTTGCGCCAGTAATCGTCAAGTCTGGCCGGATCGCCGAGCCACTCCTTGTCGTCCGGATCGACAGTAAAGGATTCATCCACCGTCATATCAAACGGCTCATCGTTGGCCAAAAGCGCAAGGTTTTTTTCCAAGCGGTCCAGCGCCCGCGTCCGATACCGGTTGAAGATATCAAATCCCGGGGTCAGGTCGCCCTGTTTCAGCGCATCGTCGAGACTTGTTTGCCAGCGTCTTTTGAACTCGGAAATGTCTCCGGCAAGGAAGTAGAGCCGGGCAGGATCCAGCGCGTCGAGATAGTGATCCAGAAAATCCCTGGACAACGCATTATCCACGGGCCTCGAGCTGTAATGCTTTGAACCGAGTTTTTCGAGCAAGTCCAGGCTCGTTGCGACCTGGTCGTCGCTAAACCGCAAAGGCTCATCAGGTGCAAGGGCAAAAGCCCCTGACATGGTGACAAGCAGCAGGACTAAGAGCAGATAGTGTTTTCTCATAGACGAACTCAACGCAATCAGCGACGGAGTGTAACAAACTACAACGGTCATTAGACCACCGTCCGGACAAAGTTACTCCACGGTGGCAGGGAATGGGCAATCCGGGTGGGTGGAGCAGTGTCTCAGGGGCTTCCTCCCATAGCCATTTACTTCATTTAACATAATATAGATTATGCGCAATGGTGGATTGGGGGATGATAGCCCTATCTCCCTGAGATTCAGCCACTTCCGGTGATTCCGAGGCCTTCCCCGGTGATGTGCTGCTGTCAATCTGGCACACCGCGCCGGTCTCGGTCCAGGGCTTCTGATCGCCACGGAGTTCAGCGGTCATGGCCTGGGAAAAACTCTGATAACGATCCCGTACGATGGCCAGCAAGAGTTCGAAACCGTGTTGTGGCAAGTCATCGCTCGAGGCCCGGGCCTGGAGCGCATTGAGACACAGGATTTCATCAAAGACACCCTCGAACGTGTGCAGCTCTTCGATAAGCTGCTGTCGGTGTTTGCTGATCGTCTCCATTACGCAATCCTCCTGTGCCCGGGGTTGCTGGCCGCTGACGGGTGCACCAGATTCAAATCGAACGCTCAATCGGGCACTGAGACCGTTACAGATTCGCCATTTCCGCGGAAACAGGGCCTAAAAGCAGATCCTGGGCATTCCCCCTCCAAGTTTACCAATCTCCCGGCTGCCGCCGATGATTGCCATGTTTCGGGACAGTTCGATATGGCAAGTCAGAAAATGCTCCCAATCTCTGCAGTCCGTCAAGCCTCCAATACGTCAACCCGGAAGACCGGCTACTTGTCAGTCACACAGCATGCAGGTAACCAGCAACCACATTCGCACAATACAGACTCCTGTCGAGGTGAAAACAAGATTCGGACTTCGAGCGGTTTTGATGCCCGTGGTGGCAATTCGGCAATTGAGAGGTAGACGACGGTGTCACTGTATACAGATGTGTCATTATGAGAGAGAATGGCGCTCTTGCTATAGGAGGTTGCATCCGTGAGCTCAACGATTATTCCAATGCCCGTACACCCGGCTCCTCAGCCCGCCGGTACTATTTTTCTTGTCGGTACGATTCTGATTATCGCCGCGCTTCTGGCCTGGTGGCATTTGTCCAACGAGCGAAGGGAGAGAGGGTTCGCCCTGCCACTGGTATTTATCGGCACTGGTATCTCTGCCCTGCTGATTGAACCCATATTCGACAACACCTTGCTGTACTGGTATCCGCCGGTAAATGAGCTTGCCGTGATTACCGCCTACGAACGTACGATTCCCTGGTATGTGCCTCTGGGTTATGCCTGGTTCTTCGGTGGTACAGCCTATTTACTTCAACGGCTATTTGCCCGGGGGGTTTCCACTGCTCAGATATGGGGCTTGTTTGCCGGCGCGGTGTTCACCGATTGGCTGGCGGTTTCCATCTGTGAATGGTTGTCCCTGAGTGCTTTCTATGGCAATCAGCCTTATCATTTTTTCGGCTCCCCGATCTGGTTCTCATTTGCCGACGCCACGGGCGCATTCGTCCTGGCGGCCGCTCTGCAAGCCTTTTTACCCCACCTGAATGGCGCGCAACGCCTGTGGCTACTTATATTGCCCACCTTTACCTACGGCGCGACGCTGGGCTCAGTGACAGCACCCATTGCGCTGGCACTGAACTCAGCCTGGTCGACGCCGACGGTGTGGATTGCCGGTACCGCGACAATGGGCATGTGCTGTATCGCCGTGTACGCGATCACCCGCTTTGCGGCCCGCGAGCCTGTCGCTTTTAGCTAGCACATCCTCGCCACTTAGCTTTTCGACACAATTGAGACGCGGGTCACGAATTATCGTAGCTCACTCCAATTCTGAGGCTTGCTCACTATGTGAATCAGATTCATAATCTGTACTGACTTCACACTCGTACCCGTATTCATGAGCACAAAGAAGCGACGGCAACGTGAGTTTGTCGAGCGGGAATCGCGAATTTTGGCAAAGGCGTGGGAACTGCTTGAGCGAGATGGCCTGCTCAAACTGCAGATGAGTCGTCTCGCCGAGGAATGCGAGTACTCGGTCGGCACACTCTATCACCACTTCAGCAGCAAGGAAGACATGCTGCTAGCGCTCGCAACCGAGCAGGTTTCTGAGCGCCTCCGCCTGTTCGAAAAAGTCGCCCAATGGCAGGCGAACACCCGGGACAGGATGATTGGTTTTCTATTTGCGGATGCCCTCTTCGCGCGACGGGAGCCGCTTTTTTTCCACCTTCAGCAGTACATCACCACGCCGGTGATTGCGGCGGCCATTTCAGAAGAGCGTCGCCAGTTGGCTATCGAGGCCCACCGCCCACTGGCGGAACTTTTCCTTTCGGTGGTAGAGGAAGCGCAGTCAAATGGCGATCTGGGTAACACCACCCTTTCTCCTTTGCAACTGGGGCTGGGTTTGTGGGCATTGGCGGAAGGAATGCACACCCTGGTTCATGCCGAGGGATTATCGGAACCTTATAAAGTCTCAAGTCCCTACTCGCTGTTATTAAACCACTGCCATGCCTGGCTCAATGGCCACGAATGGCGGCCTTTATACCCATTAAACGACCTTCAGGCCCAGGCGGAACTGATTGACCGCGTGCGCCGTGAAGTCTTTGATGTCATACCAGGAGTCGACGCTGGCGTACTGTTCCCGCAGCCAGCCCAAGGAGCCTTATGAACAAGCGCATGATCGCGATCCTAACCATTACTGTGCTGGTCTTCGGCGGCACTATGGTTGCCAAAATTATGGGCAACCGGATGATGAATGCCTACCTTAACAACATGCCCGAAATGCCGGTTACAGTCTCCTCCAGCGATGTGATCGAGCAGAAATGGACGCGCCAGGTGTCAGCGGTGGGTACGTTGGCTGCTGTCAACGGCGCCAGCCTGACGACGGAGGTTGCGGGCATTGTCGAAGAGATCCACTTTGACAGCGGCAGTGAGGTCAAAGCCGGTGACGCAATCATCAGCCTAGTCAGTGCCACTGACGAAGCAGAGCTTGCCTCCCTTGAGGCGGCTGTGCGGTTGGCCGAACTCGAACGCGACCGGGTCAAATCACTGCTCGCTCGCAAGAGCATTTCCAAAGCCGAAGTTGACCGGCGAGAAACCGAATTGGCCCAGGCTAGGGCGAACGCCCAGGCGCGCCGCTCAAAGCTGGAGCAAAAAACCCTGCGTGCGCCCTATGCAGGGCGACTCGGGATTCGCAAGGTGAATATTGGTCAATTTGTTGCGGCAGGTGATCCGATGATCGCCCTTCAGTCCCTCGACCCTGTGCATCTCAACTTCACCTTGCCAGAGCAGTGGTATCCAGAGGTCGAAGCCGGCCTGGCCGTCAGAGTGGTTGTCGATGCCCTTGGCAGTAAAGTATTCACGGGCAAGATAACGGCAGTTGAACCCACCATCGACAGCAACACCCGTAACTTCGCCTTGCAGGCAACCCTGGCCAATCCGAATAAGGTTCTCCGTCCAGGCATGTTTGCCCGCGTGGAGATCAGTCTGGGCGAACCCCACAGCGTGCTTACCGTGCCGCGCACGGCCATTAACTTCAATCCCTATGGTAACTCTGTCTTTATTCTCAGCGAGGACAAAGACGGCACGCTTAGAGCCCAGCAGCGCCTGATTCAGACAGGCGAAGTGCGGGGCGATGTGATCGCTGTCAGCGAGGGGCTTGAGCTGGATGAAATTGTCGCCAGCAGTGGCTTGCTCAAACTGCGAAATGGCAGCCTGGTGAACATCAATAACGAGGTTGTGCCGCAAGCAAGTACTACACCTACGCCGGATAACGGCTGAGTCTGATCGGGCAGGGATACCAACGTGAAATTCACTGATCTTTTTATCAGCAAACCTGTACTGGCCACTGTGGTCAGTCTGTTTATCCTGATCGTGGGCATCCGCGGAGCCATGGAGCTCAAGGTGCGGGAGTATCCCGAGCTGGAAAATGCCGTTATCACGGTAGCAACGCCCTACCCCGGCGCCGACGCTCAGCTAGTGCAGGATTTTGTCACCACGCTGCTGGAACGCGAAGTGGCATCCGCAGAAGGGATCGACTACATCACCTCCACCAGTGACACCAACAGGAGTCTTATAACTGCGCACGTGCGGCTGGATAAGGATCCTGATGAGACCCTGGTTGAAGTGATTGCCAACGTCAACAAGGTGCGTGGTGAGCTTCCTGAAGCATCGGAAAGCCCGGTCGTGACTCTCTCCGTTGGTGGCTTTAGTACAGCGGGTTACATGGTGTTTTACAGTGACCTGCTGCGTATCAACCAGATCACCGATTATCTGGTGCGTGTCGTAGAGCCGAAGCTTGCTACCATTCCCGGTGTTCAGGGGGTCAACATTGCCGGCGGCCAGCCGTTTGCTGCGCGAATCTGGCTGATGCCGGAACGAATGGCTGCACTCAACCTCACAGCCACTGATGTCATCACCGCCCTGCGCCGCAACAATGTGCTGACGTCTGTAGGTTCTACCCGTTCGGCGATGATCTCTGTTGATCTGAAGGCTGATACCGATTTGCGCTCTATAGAGCAGTTCCGCCAGATGATTGTGCATACGGAAAATGGGTCAATCATTCGCCTGAGTGATGTGGCCGAGGTGGAACTGGGCTCTGAAAACTATTCGCCCACAGCGTACTTCAAAAGCAAACCGGCGGTATTTATCGCCGTAGACCTGTCACCCGACGCCAACTCCATTGATGTCATGCAGGACGTGCGCAAAGTCTGGGGCGAGCAGATACATTCTCAGCTCCCGGAAGGCCTTGAAGGCCAGCTGCTGTATGACGCCACTGATTACATTCGCGACGCTATAGCCGATGTCCAGGCCACCATTATCGAGGCTGTGATTATCGTGGTGGTGGTGATTTTTCTGTTCCTGGGTTCACTCCGCTCGGTGATTATTCCCGCCATTGCCGTCCCGCTGTCGCTGATTGGCGCCATGGCCCTGATGCTGGTGATGGGCTATTCCCTGAACCTCCTGACCCTGTTGGCCATGGTGCTGGCCATCGGCATCGTGGTGGATGACGCCATTATCGTGCTGGAAAATATTCATCGCCACATTGAAGACGGCATGACACCCCTGGCCGCCGCATTAAAGGGCGCCAGGGAGCTGGCATGGCCGGTGGTCGCCATGACCACTACCCTGGTGGCCGTTTATCTGCCCATCGGCTTTCTCGGCGGCATTACCGGTACCCTGTTCTCCGAATTTGCCTTTACTCTCGCCGCCTCGGTATTGCTGTCGGGTGTCGTTGCGCTCACCCTGTCACCGATGATGTGCGCTTATCTGCTCAAACCGCACAGCAGCGATACCGGGCGCGGCCAGCGTCTAGAAAGCCGCCTTGATGCCCTCTTCAACCGCCTCAAAAATGCCTATGAACGGGGTTTGCACGGCTTGATGGAACAGAAAATTGGCCTCAGCATTTTTGGTCTGATAGTCATTCTGTCGTGTTTTTTCCTGTTTATATCAGCTCCCAGCGAACTGGCGCCCCAGGAAGATACGGGCTTTGCCTTTATGTTGGCTGAAAGTGATCCCGGTCTTACCCGCGAATATATCGAATTGTTTACCGCCCAGCTCGACGAGATTGATGACGCCAGCGAAGACATTGTTGCCAATTTTCAGTTCAACGGTGCGAGTTTCGGTGGTGCGACAGCCACCAATGGCGCATTTGGCCCCTTTATTCTGAGCGCATCCAATGAACGCAGCCGCAGTACCGTTGAAGTGATCAACGAGGATATCTATGGCCAGGTGGCGCAAGTGGCCGGCCTGAAAATCGCCGTTGTCCCACGTCCGCCACTACCGTCCGGTGGCCGCGGCATGCCCGTCGAATTTGTGATTGGCGGCACGGCGCCACCGGAGATTCTCAAGGAACTGGCCGATGAAATCATGGTGAAGGCCCAGGAGAGCAAGCAGTTTATCTTCCTCACCAGCGACATGAACATCAACAAGCCCATTACCAATATCCTGATTGACCGCGACAAGGCATCCCAGCTCGGAATTGACATGGCACAGTTATCCGCAGACCTGTCGGGTCTACTGGCAGGCGGTTATGTCAGCCGCTTCTCCATCGACAACCGCTCCTACAAGGTCATACCCCAGGTGCAGAGGGCAGATCGTCTCACTGCCGACCAGCTCAATAATTACTATACCCGCACGGTCAGCGGTGAACTGATTCCCATCGGCACAGTCATTCAGCTCAAGGATTCGGTGCAGCCCCAGCGCTTGCAACATTTCCAGCAACTCAACAGTGTGACCATCAGCGGCGTGCCGCGCCCGGGTGTTTCCATCGGCGAGGTACTCGATATTCTGGAAGCCGCAGCAGGGGATATTCTGCCAACGGGATTCAGCATCGATTACGGCGGTCAGTCACGGCAGTTCAAGACCGAAACGTCAAATCTGGCAGGTATTTTCTTCTTTTCACTGCTGATCATTTACCTGGTACTGGCGGCCCAGTTTGAATCCTGGCGCGACCCGGTGATCATGCTGATCACAGTTCCCATGGCCATCAGCGGCGCCCTCCTCGGGCTCAACGTGCTGGCAATGTTCCAGGTACCGGGCGCCACTCTCAATATCTATACCCAGGTGGGGCTGGTTACCCTGATAGGGGTGATCTCGAAACACGGTATTCTCATTGTTGAATTCGCCAACCGTCTGCAGGAAGAAGGCTACAGCAAACTCAGGGCAATCGAGCATGCATCCGCCATGCGCCTGCGGCCTGTATTGATGACCACCGCGGCACTGGTTCTGGCAATGGTACCCCTGCTGATTGCCACCGGCCCTGGCGCTGTGGCGCGCTTTTCCCTCGGCTTCGTCATTGCTTTCGGTATGACCATCGGCACCCTGTTTACGCTTTTCGTCCTTCCGATGGCGTACCTTTTGATCGCCAGAGACAAGCCCATGGAACGGCAGCACGCCGATCCGGGCACTGCACCGGCGATTTCTAATAATTTATAGCGTTTATAGAAAGGATTTTTATAACCATTTTCTTGGAATATATGCGCATACAATCTTACCGATTCACGGATTAAGCCAGTATTCTTGCGGCATTTCCTGTTGCGATGGATAAAGATAAGTGGATTGGCAAGGCTGGCTATCTCTGACACTGACCCTCGGCGCCCTGATCACTCTGGCATTAACGCGCATCGGTCCTCACATGATCATGCTGGGTGTTATGGCAATACTCAGCGTCACCGGCGTCCTTACCGCCGGTGAAGCGCTCTCGGGGTTTTCCAATTCCGGATTAATAACGGTCGCCGCCATGTTTGTGGTGGCTGCCGGTATCCACTCGTCCGGGGGCATTGACTTGCTGGTGACCAAGCTACTTGGCCGCCCCAAGGGCGACCGGGCCGCACTGCTTCGATTGTTCCCGCCGGTGGTGGTCATGAGCGCCTTCCTCAACAACACGCCGGTAGTGGCAACGATGATTCCCGCTATCCATGCCTGGTGCCGGAAGGTCGATCTGGCGCCGTCCAAACTGATGATTCCACTCAGCTATACAGCTATTTTGGGCGGCACTCTTACCCTGATCGGAACCAGCACCAATCTGGTGGTTAATGGTCAGTATCAGGCCATGACCGGGGAAGAAGGCTTTTCGCTGTTTTCGATTGCTGCCATCGGCGTACCGGTGGCGATTATCAGCCTGACGTTTATCTGGGTCGTGTTCCCGAAAGTGCTACCCGATCGCCGCCAGAACAACGCCTTTGCCAACCTGCGTGAATTTACCCTTGAGGTCACGGTGTCGGAGAATGGCCCCCTGGTGGGCAAGTCAATCGCCGCGGCCGGCCTTCGCCACCTGCAACGCATTTACCTGGCAGAAATCGAACGCGATGGCAACATTGTCACCGCTGTGCCCTCGGAGGAAATACTGCGCGGCGGTGACCGGCTGGTATTCGCGGGCGACACCGAAGCGATTTCAGACCTGTTGCGTATTAACGGTCTGGAGCCGTCCGCAGAAAATGGCCATTCCGATACCCTGGCGGTCGATCGTGCCGAGCGCCGATTGGTGGAGGCTGTGGTCTCACCCCATTGTGCCGCCATAGGCAAAGCGATTCGCGATGCCCGATTCCGCGACCAGTACGGTGCCGTGGTGCTGGCGGTGGCCCGCAACGGCGAGAGGGTCAAGGGTAATCTGGGGACAATCGAGCTCGAAGCCGGCGACACGCTGCTGCTGGAGGCCCGCCCTGCCTTTGTCACTCGCCAGCGGTACAATAAGGATTTTCTCCTGATCAACGACCTCGACAAGGAGCAGCCCCGGCACGAGAAAGCGGCCATCGCATGGGCAATACTCATTGTGGTTGTCGGGGCTGCAGCGGTGAACCTGATCAGCATGCTCAATGCTGCCCTGATTGGTGCCGGCCTGATGTTGCTCACCGGGTGCGTCACCATCAACCAGGCCGAAAAGAGCCTGGATCTTACGGTGCTACTCACCATCGGCGCATCATTCGCACTTGGCGTGGCACTCGAAAAGACGGGTGTGGCCAACTTTATCGCCGCGAATATCATTGAAATCAGCATGGGCAAGCCCTGGCTCTTGCTGATCCTCAGTTACCTGGTAGTTTCGATCATGACGGAAATGATCACCAACAATGCGGCGGCCATCATCATGCTGCCGATTGTGCTGCAGATAACCGAAACGGCCGGCCTGAATGCGGAACCCTTTGTTTTCGCGATCATGATGGCGGCGTCGGCAAGCTTCGCAACACCCCTTGGTTACCAGACAAATCTGATGGTATACGGGCCCGGCGGTTACCGGTTCAGTGATTTTCTGAAGGTGGGTGTTCCCATGAACCTGCTTGTGGGAGTCACCACATTGACCGTATTACTACTGGGCTGGCAGCTCAAACCCTAGGTCATGGACCCGGCTCCAAAACGGATACTCTCGCCCTGGAGCCGGTTCTATCAGCTATCAGAGCCTTCCGCGGTGGGCTCGGGACCAGGCGGAGTATTGGTGGCTTCCGGGGCCGCTGAGCCTGTTTCCGGCGCTGGCACCTGCTTTTTGAATTGCTCGGGATCGAGAAACTGCAGCTTGATCAAGGCGCCCCCGCGCACAGGCGCCAGTCCCAGTACGAGGACGTTGACATTGCCTCTGTCTTCCACCAGCCCCGGAATATGGACGAGGATCTCGCTGGTTTCCTCACTGGTGAAAATATTCAAATCCTGTTTGTTCTGTATACGGCCAGCAAGATTCTTCAAGAGCATGTCCAGCGCCTGCTGAAACAGATGGAACGTCAGGTGGCCTCGAAACTCGGACTGGTCGAGACTCAGCTTGAGACGGACGGTTTGTTCCTTGTTTTCGCCGAAACTCAACGTCGCAACCCCCACCGCGTCGCCCTCCGCAATGTCTTTGTAGAGACGGCGTGCCTTTTCTTTCGGTGCGCGGAAAAAATAGCTGTCCAGGGCGTTGACCGCGACGGTGAGGAATTGGGACATGTCCAGTCGTGGCATGGGATTACTGCTTGTCATTATGGGCATTCTCTGGAATTTCACGAAGTGGCAAGTGTAACGGCAGCCACCAATAGACGCTAGCGCCCGAAACCGGCGCTTCCCACCGATTATCCTTGATTTGCCCCGCCCTTAAGGTAGTATTACCTGAGTATTTTCATCAACTAAGGAGTGCGTTTTACATGGTCAATCAGCAGAAAGCCATCACCTCAACAGCGTTATCACCCGAGGTACTCAAGGTTCTGCGCAATACCTATGCCTTGCTCGGGATGACCATCCTGTTCAGTGCGCTCACCGCATTTATCGCCATGGCGATAGACGCGCCCTACTTTGGCCTTTGGACCTTATTGCCCTATTTCCTTTTTCTCTGGCTCACCGAAAAGAACCGCAATAGCGCCATGGGCCTGGTATGGATCTTCGCACTCACGGGCTGGATGGGGTTTACCCTGGGACCGATTCTCAGTTACTACCTGCAGACATCCGGCAGTGAGACGGTGCTGACCGCCCTGGGCGGCACGGCTCTTATTTTCTTCGGCTGTTCGGCCTATGTGCTGACAACCCGCAAGGATCTCAGCTTCATGACCGGTTTTCTGATGACCGGTGTGATCGTGGCCTTCGTGGCAGCTATCGCCAATGTCTTTCTCCAGATACAAGGGTTGGCCCTGGCAATTTCTGCCATGTTCCTGGTTGTCGCTTCAGGTCTGATCATGTGGCAGACCAGTGCGATTATTCACGGGGGTGAGCGAAACTATATTTCGGCGACGGTGATGCTCTACGTGATGATTTATAATGTTTTCACTAGCCTTCTGCACTTGCTTGGCCTGAGCAACGACTAACGCGTTGTTACGACATCGAGGGCGGCAAATGCCGCCCTTTCGCTTTTAAGGTAACCAGTAAGACGGTATGGCTGACCTGAAAGAATATCACCTTGACGAGGAGGGATTCCTCGAAAAGCCCGAAACATGGGATCCGGGTTTCTCGGAATGGCTGGCGGCTTCCGAGGGCGTCGAACTGACCGAGGCACACAGGGAGCTCATATTGGCGACACGGGAGTTCTATGACCTTTACCACTTTTCACCCTCCATGCGGCCATTGATCAAGTTCCTGGCGCAAACCCTGGGTGACGAAAAAGGCCGCAGTATTTATCTAATGAAGCTCTTCCCCGGTAGCCCGGCAAGGGAGTTGAGCCGCTACGCGGGATTACACAAGCCGAAAAACTGCCTGTGAACAGGCCAGGAGGAGGTCTCGTGACATCACTGTCGAAGCAAAGCTGCGAACCCTGTCGAAGCGATTCCACCCCTTTGAAGGAGGAAGAGATTTCGACACTGCTGAGCCAGATTCCCGATTGGGAGCGCGTTGTGACCGACGGCACGCCCCGGCTGCGAAGGTCGTTCAGCTTCGAGGGCTACCCACCCTGTCTGGATTTTGCCAACCGTGTCGGCGCCATCGCCGAAGAGGAAGATCACCATCCTCAGCTCATTATCGAATGGGGCAAGGTGACGGTATTGTGGTGGACCCATACCATCAACGGCTTGCATCGCAACGATTTTATTCTCGCTGCACGATGCGACGAGATCTATCAACAAAATCGCTAGCCGGCCGGCTGTCCCTGAAGGGTCAAGACAACTGTCCTGCGGCCACCATGATTGCGGTGCTCACAGAGGTAAACCCCCTGCCAGACACCGAGATTCAAAGCACCGCGGGTAACGGGGATGGTCAACGACGGGCCAAGCAGACTCGCCTTTATATGAGCCGGGAGGTCATCAGGTCCTTCCAGGGTGTGGCTGTACCAGGGCTCGTTTTCCGGAACCAGGTGAGACATTACCGATTCAAAGTCACGACGCACCGACGGGTCGGCATTTTCGTTAATGGTCAATGAGGCCGAGGTATGTTGAATGAACAGATTCAGCAACCCGGTATTCATATTCACCAGTTCCGGCAACGCCTCGAGAACGTCACCGGTTATCAGATGAAAGCCCCTGGCTTTTGGCGCCAGGGACAGCTCACGCTGCAGCCACATCAGCCTCAACCTCCCAGATCAATCGGTCCCGGACGTCGTACGGCCACCAAACAGCCGCCGAACCACCATGAAGAATACAGGTACCAGGAAAATCGACAATAAGGTTGCGCTGATCATTCCCCCCATCACCCCGGTGCCCACTGCGCGCTGCCCGGCGGAACCCGCGCCACTGGACAGGACCAAAGGCAATACTCCCATGGTGAACGCCATCGACGTCATTAATATGGGTCGGAAGCGCAGTCGACAGGCGGTGAGGGTCGATTCCAGCAGCCCCTTGCCCTGCATTTGCAGGCTGCGGGCAAACTCGATAATCAGAATCGCATTTTTCGACGACAAACCGATAATCGCAATCAGGCCAACCTTGAAGTAGACGTCGTTGGACATGCCCATCAATGATGCACCGGAGAGGGAACCGAGAACCCCCAGGGGAACCACCAGCATCACCGCCAACGGGATAGACCAGCTCTCGTACAGGGCAGCCAGGCTCAGGAATACCGCCAGCAGGGAAAGCGCGAGAAGTAACGGCATTTGTCTAACGGATGCCTGCTCCTCACGACTGATGGCATGCCAGGCCAGACTCACCTGTCGCGGCAGCTCATCCATCAGTTCCTCCACCTTCGCCATCGCTTCACCGGTACTGAATCCCGGAGCAGCCGTACCCGCCAGACGGATCGCGCGATAGCCATTGTATCGGGCCAGCAACACCGGACCCACCTCCCAGCTGGTGGTGGCAAAGGTGGACAGCGGCACCATATCGCCCCGGCTGTTGCGAACCTGTATTGCAAGCAACTGCTTGGGTTGCATGCGATACGGGGCATCGGCCTGCACAATCACACGCTGCATCCGTCCCTCGTTGGGAAAATCGTTGATGTAGGCCGAACCCAGAGCGCTCGAGAGCGTGGCATCCAACGTCCGGAAATCGACACCAAGGGTGTAAGCCTTGGCACGATCAATGATCAACTCCAGCTGTGCCGCATCGGGGACACTCTCAATTCTCATGGAGCCAATGGCATCGGACGCAACCCCCAGTTCAATCAGTTTGTGCGCTGCCTCAAAGAGGGCCTTCTGACCCAGTTCGCCCCTGTCCTGCAAACGCAGACTAAAACCCGATCCCGTACCGAGTTCCGGTATGGAGGGCGGATTCAACGGAAAAACAATCGCTTCGCGAATACCACTCAAATCGATTGCCGCGCGCTCGGCCACTTTTTGCGCACTCTGGGTTTCGGGATCGCGGTCTTCCCAGGGCTTCAACTCAACGAAGGTATTGGCCATATTCTGCCCGGCACCGAAAAAGTTGAGCCCCACCACCGAAACCAGATTGGCCACTTCGGGTTGGCGCTTGTAATAGGCTTCGATTTCGTCGACCACGGCTGCGGTGCGCTGGGCTGTCGCACCGGGGGGAAGCTGGGTTACAGTGAATATTCGCCCCTGGTCCTCATCCGGCAGGAACGATGTGGGCAGACGGTCAAACATCAGGATCACCACCACTACGATAACACCGTACAACAACATGAATCGACCGCTACGCCTGACGATGCGCGCCACCAGGTTCTGATATTTGCCCGCACCGTGGTTGAAGACAACGTTAAACCAGCCAAAATAACGGCGCTGGCGCTGCTTCTGTCGATCAGTAAGCGGCTTCAACAGGGTAGCGCAAAGTGCCGGCGTCAGACTCATGGCCAGGAATGCGGAAAAAAGAATGGATACCGCCATGGTGACGGCAAACTGGCGGTAAATATTGCCGACAGAGCCGGTAAAGAATGCCATGGGGATAAACACGGACACCAGGACAACGGTGATGCCGATGATGGCCCCGGTAATTTGCCCCATCGCCTTGATAGTCGCCTGCCGGGGCGGCAGCCCCTCCTGGGCCATGATCCGCTCGACGTTTTCCACCACCACGATGGCATCATCGACCAGAATACCGATCACCAGCACCATGGCGAACATGGTCAGCACGTTAATCGAAAAGCCGAGGGCGTACAGAACCGCGAAGGTGCCGAATAACGCCACCGGCACCACCAGTGTCGGAATCAGTGTGTAGCGAAGATTTTGCAGAAACAACAGCATGACGATAAACACCAGCGCCATTGCTTCAAATAAAGTCTCCACCACTTTCTGGATAGAGATACTGATAAAAATGGACGTATCGAGCGGTACATCATAGGCGACGCCGTCCGGGAAATACTGCGAAAGCTCGTCCATGCGCTCACGGATGCCCTCAACCGTCGCTACCGCATTGCTGTTCGGTGCGGGTTGAACCGCCAGGCCCACTGCGGGATTACCGTCGCTACGGGCCGTGCGCAGGTAGTTTTCAGCGCCCAGTTCGACACGGGCAACATCTTTCAGTCGCACCATGGAGCCATCTGGGTTTGCCCGTAAAATCAGCGCCTCGAAGTCCTCGACCGTCTCGAGCTGTCCTTCAACGACCACCGTCGCGGTGATGAGCTGATCCCTGACATTGGGCAGCACGCCAATACCGCCGGAAGAAACCTGGGCATTTTGCTCAGCGATTGCCTGGCTGACATCTTCGGGGGTCAAGTCGAGCCCGATCAGTCTGTCCATGTCCAACCAGATTCGCATCGCCCGTTCAGTACCAAACAGGTTGATGGCACCCACGCCTTCGATCCTCTGGAGTTCGGGAAGCACGTATCGGGCGGCGTAATCACCAAGCCGTACGTCATCGAAGGCGGGATCCTCGGATAGTAGCGTTACCACCATGAGGATGTTGGCATTGGTCTTGTCGACAATAATCCCCTGCTGATTAACAGCCTGGGGCAGGCGGGGTTCGGCACGGGCCAGCTGGTTTTGCACCTCGACCTGAGCGAGAGACGGGTCTGTGCCCGGGCGAAAGGTCAACGTAATCTGCGCCCGGCCATTGGATTCACTGGCGGACTCCATATACATCAGGCTATCCACGCCATTGAGTTCGTTCTCAATGATGCTCACCACGGACTGGTCAACCATGGCTGCTGACGCACCCGGATAGTTGGCGGTGATACTGATCGCCGGCGGCGCAACCGGTGGATAATAGGCGACGGGAAGCGCATTAATGGCCAGAAGGCCGGCGACGGAAATGAACAGCGAGATTACCCAGGCAAAAATCGGCCTGTCGATGAAAAACCCGGCCATGCCTTACTCCCCGCTGCCTTGCTCGTTGCCGGTATCGTGCTCTTCAAAGCTAACGATTACCGGCGTTACCTGGGCACCTGGTGCGGCTTTAAAGAAGCCGTCGACCACGACCCTGTCGCCGGCGGCGACGCCACCGGTAACGATCCATTGGTTACCCTTTGAGCCGGCAATCTCCACCTCGCGCACGGCGACTTTCTGGTCCTCGTCCACTACCCAGAGGGTATCGACGTTATCTCCCCGGGTAACCGCCTGTTGCGGAACAAGGATCGCGTTCGGATACCGCCCCTGCTCCATGATCGCCCGCACATACATTCCGGGCAGCAGCATGCCTTCAGAGTTGGGGAACTGTGCCCGAAAGTTAATCTGCCCCGTGCTTCGTTCCACCGTCAGCTCCCCGAACAGGAGGCTCCCGGTATGGGGATATTCACTGCCATCCTCCAGACGCAAACGTACCGGAATGGATTTATCCGGGTTCAGATTCAATGCGCCTTCGGCGTAAAACCGGCGCAGGCTGAGCGCCTCTCGGGCACTTTGGTTGAAACTTGCGTAGATCGGATGTATCTGCTGAATGGTCGCCAGGTGCGTCGCCTCCCCCTGCCCTACCAGGGCGCCCTCGGTGACGAGGGATCGGCCGATGCGGCCACTGATGGGGGCCTTGACCGTCGCGTACTCAAGATCAATACGCGCCGACTCCAGAGCAGCTTCGGCGGCTTCAACTTCCGCTTCGGCCTGTTTGTAGCTGGCCTGTGCGGTAATCTCGTCGAGTTCACTAACCGCTTTCACCTTGCCCAGCGCGGCAATCCGGTCGTACTGTGCCTTGGCAATAAGCAAATTGGCGTTGGCCACCGCCAGATTCGACTGAGCCTGCTGTACAGCCGCTCTGTAAGGAGCGGGATCAATCCGGAACAACTCGTCCCCCGCTTTGACATCGGATCCTTCCCGGAATAGCCGCTTTAGGACAATGCCAGACACCTGGGCGCGCACCTCTGCAATCCGCCAGGGTTCCAGGCGCCCGGAGAGTTCCGAAGAAAGGGTAACCAGACGGGGCTCGGCAATCATTACTCCGACATTGGGAATACTGCCACCGGCCGTTGGCTCGCCGTAATCACCGCAGCCGACAAGAGAGCCGATGAGCACGGCAACCAATAGCCTGTATACGACACAGCGCGCCCTTGCATTGAAATAGTGCATGTCTGGAACCCGAAAAAACGTGGGATAGAAAAGAATGGCGCGGCTCAAGGGAACGAGCCATGCCGGATTGCGCCTATTATCTTCACTTTTGACACTAACGTCAATATTGACAAGAGCGTCAAATCCTCTACAATTGCGGTTAGATTACCGTTGTGCCGACCTCTAAAAAACGAGAAAAGAGGCCATTATGCAGGCCAGTCCAGAAGAGTTTCAGGGCAAACGCGAACGGACCCGCAACGCCATAATACGCGCCGCCACGCGACTCATTGCCGAGAAAGGACTCGACGCCAGCAGCATCGACGACCTGATGGCCACCGCCGGTATGGCGCGGGGTACTTTTTACAATTACTTTCAGGATCGCGAGGAAGTGCTTCACGCGGTCATTGCGGACGTTCAAAAGGCGCTAGTGTGCCAGGTGGTCAACCTCATACCCCCTCACCATACCCCGGAAAAAACCGTTGCCTGCATGATGTACGGTTATCTGCAATTTTGCGAAGACCATCCGGATATTGGCGCAGCACTCTTGCGCATCGGCGGTTTCAGCCCCTGGGTGTCGGAACAGGAATCGGCGAAACGGGGCTTCTCGCCGGTGGATCAGGCGCTGCTTTCCCTGTGCGCCAACCGGGTATCGTTCACGACCGCGAGGAGCTATCTCGAAGGGCTCGCCAACACCCTGCTCTGCCACCGCCTCGCGGGACGGTTCAGTGACCGTCATGTGGATGAAATGATGGCCCTGAGTCTGCGTGGAATCGGTGTCGATGAGGAGGCTATTCAAGGCGTCATACTGGACGCCAGGACATTCGCCGACACCCATGTCTCGGGGCGCGTACCCGGCTAGGGCCGCTGCCGAATCTGATCCGCATTCTGCCCCCTGTCGCGCAGGGCATGATCCATCAGCACGAGCGCCAGCATCGCTTCCGCGATGGGTGTCGCGCGGATACCGACACACGGATCGTGACGGCCTGTGGTCACCACCTCGATGGGCTCGCCATGGATATCGATGGAGCGTCCCGGCAAACGCAGACTGGACGTGGGCTTAAGGGCGATGTGGGCAACGATATCCTGCCCCGACGAGATCCCCCCCAATATACCCCCGGCGTTATTGGACAGAAAACCCTGCTTGCTGATCTCATCCCTATGCTCCGACCCCCGCTGACTCACAGCACGGAAGCCGGCGCCGATTTCAACACCCTTTACCGCGTTGATGCCCATCAATGCGTGGGCGATATCGGCGTCGAGGCGATCAAAGACCGGCTCTCCCCAGCCCACCGGCACGCCGGAGGCACAAACGGTCAGCCGTGCCCCTATTGAGTCGCCGTCCTTGATCAGGGTCTGCATAAACTGTTCGAGTTCCGGCACCCTGGCGGGATCGGCACAGAAAAACGCATTGTCATTAATAGTGGGACGATCAACCAGGTCAAGTTCGATTGGACCCAATTGGCTGAGATAACCGAAAATTTCAACACCAAAATGCTCGCGGAGATATTTTTTGGCAATGCCCCCGGCGGCCACCCGCATGCTGGTTTCCCTGGCCGACGACCGGCCACCACCGCGATAGTCCCGCAGACCATACTTGTGAAAATAGGTGTAGTCCGCATGGGCCGGGCGGAACTGATCCTTGATGCTGCTGTAGTCCTTGGAGCGCTGATCCGTATTCTCGATGATCATGCCGATCGGGGTGCCGGTGGTCCTGCCCTCAAAAATTCCGGAGAGAATTTTTACCTGATCTGCCTCACGACGCTGGGTCGTGTAGCGGGATTGACCCGGCTTGCGACGATCGAGGTCGTTCTGAAGATCCGACTCGCTCAACTCGAGCCCCGGGGGACAGCCATCGACAATACAGCCGAGGGCGGGTCCGTGACTTTCACCGAATGTGGTTACCGTAAACAGTTTGCCAAAGGTATTACCAGACAACAGTCAGCTCCTGGAAAAAACACTATTTTATAGCAGATTACCCGGCCTCGGGTAACTGCTCCCGACGCAACATGAAAACACCATCGCCACCGCGCTCGAAATCAAGCCATATAAACGGCATGTCCGGAAACGCTGCGTCCAGTGCCACCCATGAGTTACCGACTTCCGCGATCACAACACCCTGTTCCGTCAGATGCCCGGCAGCCTCGGCCAACAACCGACGGGTAAAGTCAAGCCCGTCAACACCGGACGCAAGGGCCAGCTCGGGTTCGTGTCCAAACTCGCCCGGCATCGCCTCGAGATCGTCTGCGTCCACGTAAGGGGGGTTGGTAATGATGAGATCGAAACGCTCACCATGGAGAGATTCAAACAAGTCCGACTGGACAGCCCGTACCCGGTCACCGACACCGTGCATATCGATGTTGTGCTCGGCCACAGCAAGCGCGTCAACGCTGATATCACTGAGCACCACTTCGGCCTCCGGGAAGGCGTGGGCACAGGCGATTCCGATACAACCACTGCCCGTGCAAAGGTCAAGAATGCGTAACGGCGGCTCAGACAACCAGGGCTGGAATCCGTTTTCGATCAGCTCGGCGAGGGGCGAACGGGGAATCAGTACCCGCTCATCGACGTAAAAGCTCAAACCGCAGAACCAGGCTTCCCGGGTCAGGTAAGGCAGTGGCAGGCGTTTCTCGATGCGATCCTCCAACAGCTGAAGGACGGCCTGCCTCTCCGCAGTTGTGAGTCGGGCATCCAACACACGGGGGTCACCCTCCGGCGGCATGTGGATGACGTGCATGAGCAAGCGCACCATTTCGTCCCAGGCATTATCAGTGCCATGGCCGAAATACACATCCGCTGCCAGCATCCGGCTACAGCCCCAACGCAAATAATCCCGGACGGTGAAAAGAGTGTTCAGAATGTCCTTTTGGTCGTTCATCGATGGTCCGCAAAAAAACCGCTATTGTAGCGGCACAGGCCAAAAAGCGCTTTACCTTTCAGCGCCGCTGACTTAGGGTTCGGTGTTTGTCCGAGATGATTAGTGGGAAATGTTCATGATCCAAGCGTTTGAGACCATCATTAAAAGTGTCGGCGAAGATATCAGCCGCCCGGGCCTTATTGATACACCGAAACGCGCCGCCAAAGCGTTCGAATTCCTCACCAAGGGCTATCACCAGAACCTTGATGAGGTCATTAACAATGCTTTGTTTCCCAGTGATTCCAGTGAAATGGTCATCGTCAAGGATATTGAGCTGTATTCCCTGTGCGAACACCATTTGCTTCCCTTTATCGGCAAGTGTCACGTCGCCTATATTCCCAACGGGAAAGTTCTCGGTCTTTCAAAGGTCGCGCGGATCGTCGACATGTATGCGCGACGCCTGCAGATTCAGGAAAACCTGGTGATGCAAATCGCGAATACCGTGGAACAGGTCACAGGCGCGCTGGGGGTAGCGGTCATCATTGAGGCCCGCCACCTGTGCATGATGATGCGGGGGGTCGAGAAGCAGAACTCGGTGATGAAATCCTCGGCCATGCTGGGCTCATTCCGCAACAATCAGGCCACTCGCAACGAATTTTTGGCGCTGCTTTAGTCCCAACCCTGAAAACACTGCCCCATTTGTGATGGGGCGGCATGCTGTTGGTCATCGGAGAATGCCCGCGCTTCGGCTCTGGTCTTGAGCAAGTGTCGCCAGGATCGCGTCCGTCACATGTACAAGCCCGTGATCCATGTGCAAATGGTGTCCTCCCGGCAGTACCGAGACTCGAATATGGCCGTATCCGGCGGCAAGCCGGCGCACGTAGTCATGGTGCCCGAGCGTACTTTCCCTACCGAGTAAAATTTCAACCGGACATTTCAAGCCAGCGACAATCCCTGCGATATGATCGCGACTCAGCTTAAACTCGGACGCCCCCAGAAGTCGGGCATCAAGTCGCCAGTAATACCCTTCCCTGTCACTTGCGACGCCCTGCTCTGCCAGTGCCAGCGCTGCATCTTCCGGCAAGGCTAACGGGCCTGACAGCCGAGCCTGAACAGCTTCCCGGAAATCGTCATAGTATCGAGGTGTCTTAGCCAGTAAGCGACACTTATCGACAACGGATTTTGCCAATTGCACCGCCGCACTGGCGGGGTCTTCGGGCAGGGGCAGGAAATTATCCAGCAGACTCAGGGTAATCACCCGATCGCGGTGGCTCGCCGCGATCAGCGTGGCGATCGCCGCGCCCCTCGAGTGCCCGACAAGGTGGAAACGGGGCCATTCAAGGGCATCAACCAGAGCGATCAGCTCGGCGACATCGCTCCAGATATTATAGGCCGCATCAGGGGAACGAAAATCCGTTTTCCCGTGTCCGGCCAGATCCGGTGCGACGACCCGCAAAGCGGGATTCCCGGCTACCAGCCTGGGGGCGAGAAAATCAAAGCTGGCACAGTTATCCCGCCATCCGTGCAGGGCAAGCACCGGAATGCCACCGTCTGGCCCCCATTCGCGCACAAAAAAGCGTCGCCCGGGTACCTCGATGTATCGGTCACCCATCATTGTTCAGGGGTAGACCTGCCAGGCAAGCTGACCGCAGCCACGGGCAAGAACACCGAAATCCACGGCATGGAAACTTGCGGTAGACACTGTTGCGCTCAATTCAGGGCGGTCTGTCAGCCAGGCGAGCAATTCCCCGAGTAGCGGCTGATGCCCGACCAACAGGACCGGCCACTGGTCGGAAGGTAACGACTCTAGCCAGGCGCCGAGGGCGTAGCGACCGGAATTCGGAACGAGGGTCTCGCTGGTGAGGAGCTGTGGCTGTTCCGTTTCAGATGTAAGATGCCGGACAAATACCGAGGCACTTTCCCGGGCCCGCCGATAGGGCGACACGGCAATCAGGCGTGGCCGCGGAAACCCCCTCTCCATCAGGCCGGCAGCGACCGTATCGATCTGCATGCGCCCCGGTGCCGTCAATGGGCGATCCGCATCCGGTTTGGAATTGGCAGCCTCCCCGTGACGCAGCAGATAGAGGCGCCGCTCGGCGGTCACTCTGCCTTGCCAGCGACGCTGGCGTCCGTATCAGCGGACGACCCATCCGCCTCAGGGACAGGCCAGTCCTGGAAAGGAAAAGGTTTTTTCTCGCTGTTAAACGTCAAAAACAGGTATGTCTGTCGGGTCCATACGGCCAGGCCATAACCGAAGTCCCGAAGGTTTCTATTTTCCACCCCGGAAACCAGTACCACCAGAAACTGGAGCCCCGCCACCACGAGGGTAATCAGTCGGGACAGGGCACTGAGCAAGGCGAAAACAATCATATAAGCCGCCCGAATCCAAAGATCGGGGTCGGCAAATCGGGAACCTGTTTCATTGTTCATCGCGATACCTCACTCTAAACTCCACATCGTCCGTTTGTTCAGACGCCATCATCGCCTTGAGCACGGCGGGAACAGACATTTTCTCAAACAGCAGGTTATACAGGGCCGTTACCAGGGGCATGTAGATTCCCAGTTCGTCGGCCTTGGCTTTCACTACCCTGGTGGTTTTGACCCCTTCCGCCACCTGCCCGACTTCAGTGGTTGCCTGCTCCAGCGATTTCCCCTGCCCGATCGCCTGCCCAACCCGGAAATTCCGGCTGAGGGTGGAGGTGCAGGTGACGATCAGGTCACCAACCCCGCTCAACCCCAGGAATGTCATCGGGTCGGCACCCAGCCGCGCCGCAAAACGGGACATTTCCGCCAGACTGCGGGTCATCAGGGCACTGAGGGTGTTTTGTCCCACGCCCATTGCCGAGGCGATACCTGCGATAATCGCATAGATGTTTTTCAGTGCCCCGGCAAGCTCAACGCCAAAGCGATCGTGATTGGCATAAACGCGAAAATACGGGGTGGCCAAAAGACGCTGAATAGTCTCACAAAGGGCGTCATCTTCGCTTGCGATAACCGTGGCCGTGATTTGCTTTTGTGCAATTTCCCGGGCCAGATTGGGACCACTGATCACCCCGATTCGGGGATTATCCAGTTCCTCCTCCAACACCTGGCTCATCAGTTTGAAACCCGACTCTTCGATCCCTTTCGCGGTGCTGATGGTCATCGTGCCCGGGCCGATATAAGCTGCTGCCTTCTGCGTCACCTGGCGGAATGCCTTGCTCGGTATGGAAAAGAAAACCACCTCGGCACCTTTAAGGGCATCAGCCATGTCGGCGGTGATAGCCAGGGACTCGTGCAGACGATAACCGGGCAGATAGGTGCTGTTTTCCCGGGATTCCATACACCGCCTCGCTGAATCGGGATTTCGCATCCAAAGTCGGACGGGATAACCATTGCCGGCAATCATGTTGGCGATGGCCGTACCAAAACTTCCGCCACCGAGCACAGTGATTCGAGGAGATAAGGGCATAACCTGCCTTGCTGTAAAGTTCCGGACCATTATAGGGGCCAATGTCCCATCGGCGCCATGGCGAGAAGGGGCCGACCGGTGGCGGCCCCCTTAAAAACCTCCGGACGTCAGGAGACCAACAGCCGATTCAATTGCTGTACAAACTCGCTGGGGTTATCAATATCATCCCCGGACAAAAGAATCGCCTGGCGATAAATAACCCAGGCCAGGTCCCGTGATTTCTCCTCGTCAGAACCTGTCAGCGCGGTCATCAGCGGGTGAGAGGGATTAATTTCCAGCGTCGGCTTGCTGTCGGGGACTGACTGGCCCGCCGCCTCCAGAATGCGACGCATCTGCACGCCAAGGTCCTGTTCACCGACCACCAGACAGGCCGGAGAGTCCGTCAGGCGACGGGACACCTTCACGTCCGCGACGGCATCCCCCAGGATGCCCTTGATTTTTTCCGCCAACCCGGAATCGGCATCTGTCGATCCATCAGTCGCTTCCGGTGAATCGGTTTCGTCACCCTGGTCGGTAATACCCTCGAGGTTCAGATCACCCTTGGCGATGTTTTGCAGGGATTTGCCATCGAATTCATGGAGATAGCTCATCATCCACTCATCGATACGATCGGTGAGCAGCAACACCTCGATATTGTGCTTTTTGAACACCTCCAGATAGGGGCTACCCAGAGCGGCTTCGCGATTTTCGGCAATGAGGTAATAAATCTTGCTCTGCTCGGACTTCATTCGATTGACGTAATCAGCGAGGGAAACAAGCTGGCCTTCCTCGGCGGCTGTGGACGCGAAGCGGAGCAACTCGGCAATGCGCTCCTTGTTGCCGAAGTCTTCGGCAAGTCCTTCCTTCAGCACGGAGCCAAAGGCCTTCCAGAAAGTGAGATAATCATCGGGTTTTTCCGTGGCAAGGGAATTCAGCATATCCAGCACGCGCTTGGTCAACGCTGAGCGAATACCGCTGACAGCGGGACTGTCCTGCAACAATTCGCGGGAAACATTCAACGGGAGATCCGACGAATCGACAATCCCCTTGACGAACCGCAGATAGAGCGGCAGAAACTGCTCGGCATCGTCCATGATAAAGGTGCGCTGGACATAAAGCTTGACACCCCGGGGAGCCTCTCGCTGGTAAAGATCAAACGGTGCCTCGCTGGGGATATAGAGCAAGCTGGTGTAGTCGTACTTGCCCTCGACGCGATTGTGGCTCCAGGTCAGGGGTTCCCGAAAGTCATGGGCCACATGCTGGTAAAACTGCTTGTAATCCTCGTCGCTGATCTCGTTTCGGGGTCTCATCCACAACGCCGTGGCGTCATTGATCGTTTCCCACTCCTCTCCACCACTCTCCTCATCGTCGGCCTTACTGGCCGGCATTTGAATGGGAATAGCGATATGGTCAGAGTATTTGTTAATGATCGAACGCAGCCGCCAGGTGTTGGCAAATCCCTTGTCCTCCTCCTTCAAATGCAGCGTGATACGGGTACCGCGTTCCGGCTTGTCGATGGTCTCAATGGTAAATTCATCTTCTCCAGTACAGGTCCATTGCACGCCTTCGGCGGTTGAAAGACCGGCGCGACGGGTCTGCACAACCACTTTGTCGGCAACGATAAACGAGGAGTAGAATCCGACACCAAACTGGCCTATTAGCTGTGCGTCCTTTTTCTCATCGCCGCTCAGAGCCTCCATGAACTTTGCTGTCCCGGAGCGGGCGATGGTGCCCAGATTGTCGATGACCTCTTCCCTGGACATACCGATGCCGTTGTCAGACAGGGTAATGGTGCCCTCTGCTTCATCGACACTGAGCCTGATAACGGGTTCAGCGTCCCCCTCCATCAGATCAGGCTGCTTCAGGGACTCAAAGCGCAATTTATCGCAGGCATCCGAGGCATTT
>PABE01000120.1 GCA_002702725.1 Porticoccaceae bacterium | reverse complement strand
GCCCTGACCGTCGCTCGTCGTTGACGACCAGGGCCGGTATTTTATCCCCATTGAATCGGCAGGGAGGTGGGTTGGATAACACCTCCTGTCAGGTTGGAAATGCTCACTCCTTCCTTTAGACGAAACGGGGGAATTGCGGCAAGAAACTCCTCCAGAGCGACCCGTAACTCCCGTTTGGCCAGGTGAATCCCCAGGCAGGCATGGGGGCCGTAGCCAAATCCCACATGGTTTGGTTTGCGGTCCAGGTTATATTCGTGGGGCTTGTCGAAGGCGGCCTCGTCCCGGCAGGGCAGTGCAGTGATCATTGCCACCTTGTCCCCGGGCATGACAGTGACGCCGCCAATGCGGATTTCCCTGGCACAGGTGCGGAAAATTGTCGCCGGCGCGTACAGGCGCATCAGTTCGTTGACCGCGTCGCCAATACGGTGGGGGTTGTCGCGCAGCTCCTGCTGGTGCTCGGGGTGGGTGGCCAGGTGGCGAATATGGTTGCCAATGCTGGCGGAGACGGTATCAAGACCCCCGATATACAGGTTGAAGAAGTAGCCGATCAGGCGATCATCGCTGAGCCGACCGCCGTTGAAATCCCGGGTGATGGCATAACTGACCCAGTCGTCGCCCGGGTTTTCCTTGCGTTCCTCAATCAGGTCTCTCAGATAGTCGACGACATTTCTGATAGCAGTTTTGACCCCCTCGGGATTTTCCATGTCCATGATCATGTGTTCCCATTTCAGGAACTCATCCATCCGCTCCTGGGGCAAATTCAGCATATCCAGAACCACGCTGACCGGAAACGGGAAGGCGTAATCGCTCATCAGTTCGCATTCTCCCCGATCCCGGAAGCCGGCCAGGGACTGTCTGGCAGCCGTCCGAACCTTGTCTTCCAGTCGGGCCATGGCAGGAGGTGAAAACTGCGGGTTGAGAAAACCACGCATCGCCGTGTGTTCCGGCGGGTCCAGCTCCGCAGGAACCAGGTCCCAGTCTTCGCCGATGAAGTGGCTCAGGGCGCTGAACGCCTTGTTTGAGAAATGCTCGGTGTCCATGAAAATGGTGCGTTGGTCTTTGGCGCGGCGGAAAATCCACGCAGGTGGCCGCCCCGGGAAAATATCGTGGGCGTAAATGGCGTCAGCCCCCTGACATACTGAGGGGACCATGTTTTCCCAGGGGTTTTCGTCGCTGAACCTGCCGAAGCGCAGGGGAAAGTCGTGGCGCACAAGCTCTGCTGGCACATGGGGGGGTGTTTCAAATACAGGATTTTTCATGGGCTAATTCGATCGTCGTTAAAGTTATTGGGGTTAAAAGCCTACTATAACGTCTAAGCATCCGGCCGCGAAACCGCCATACTGGCTTTCTTTGCAGCTGACAGAGCAGTATTCCGGGTTTCTGACGATGCCGGCGCTCTGATTGATTGAGAAACTCCGAAACGGTAGAGCGTCCAACTCCGTACTCCAGTTGTTACGGAAATACCCAGTTAAGAAGATGTCGCCTCTCCGGCGCATCATCGGCGCGCGTATCGGAATATGATAGGAGGCACGAAGAGCCTGCGACTGCTGCCTTTGATGAACGATTTAATCCCTTTCAGGATTTGCCCCCGCGTCCCATGTTCAAACGACTGAGTATTGCCGCCAATATCAATATCTTCATTATCGGTTTGGGGCTGGTTGTCGCAATGGGCCTCGGCAGTTATCAGGTATACAGGGGCTACCAATCGGAAAAGGCCTATGTGGTTGAAACCATAGAGCGTCTTATTGACCAGGATCCGGTTATAGGCCTGGCGCTGTATTTTGGCGATAAGGCATTGCTAGAAGCCGCATCGGAATCCCTGTGGGCGATCAAATCGCTGGAGTACCTGGCATTTTATCGCAGCGGGCAGGGGTTGGTTCTCGAACAGACCCGCACAGCAAGCGGGTTTGTACCCGGCGATTTTTCCGGTCTGAGGGATAGCCTGGACGCCATGGCCGTCGGTTCACACGGTTCATCCGACAACCTGGAACTCACTTTTCCGGTCTTTGCGAGTGTTGATACGACACGGGTTGCACCGACATCCCGGAATTATCAGAAGGCGCTCGAAGCATTCCGGGCCAACAGCAGTCGGCAACTGATCGGCCACAGTCATATCGGTATAAGCCTGAACGCCCTCCGTCAGACCATGGCGCCCATGGTTCGAGAGGTTGCGATGTATTACGGCGCGGCAATATTGGCGCTGATCATTGTCTCTCTGCTTTTAACCCGCCGGATGACCGCGCCGCTGTCCCAATTGGCAAAGGTGTCGGACGATGTCTCCGCCGGGCGCCTGGAGACCGCGTTTCACGTAAAAGGCGTCGGCGAAGTGCGCAAGCTGGCAACCACCCTGAACCTCATGATCGATGAGTTGAATGAGCATCGATCGCGGATGGATGTCGACAACAAATTGCTCTCACTCAAGGTGGAAGAGCGCAATGAACAACTCTGGAAACGCAACGAAGCACTCAACAACGCCATTTCACAGGTCAAGAAGGCGGAAAACCGGCTACGGCAGCTGGCCTACTACGACAACCTGACTGCATTGCCCAACCGGCAACTTTTCCTCGAACAGCTGGAAACCTTGTTGCGTCTGGCGGAACGCGAAAACAAACAACTGGCCCTGTTCTTTATCGATCTGGACAATTTCAAGCGTATCAACGACTCCCTCGGCCACAGCGTCGGAGACCAATTGCTGAAGGCGGTGGCTGAACGGTTGTCAAAATCCCTGCGCACCAGCGACCTTGTGGCCAAGTTTACTGAGGCCAGTGGCAATCCGAGCCTCGGTGTTTCCCGGTTGGGTGGCGATGAATTCACCGTCCTGCTCAATAATGTCAATGGCGCCGATTCGGTGGCAAAAGTGGCGCAGCGCATTATCGATGCGATGAGGGAAACCTTTGTGATCCATGGACATGAGCTTGTCGTTACTCCCAGTATCGGCATTGCCATGTATCCGGATGACGCCAGTAGCGTGGAGACATTACTGAAGCTTGCCGATACGGCGATGTACCATGCCAAAAATGCCGGTCGGAATAATTTCGCCTTTTATTCGAGCAGCATGGAGACCGCTGGCAGCAGCCGCCTGAAGATGGAGTCGGACCTGCGCCGCGCCCTCGAACGCCGGGAAATCGTTCTCCACTATCAACCCCAGGTAAATATCGTCACCGGTCGGATTGCCGGCGCCGAGGCGCTGATACGCTGGCAGCACCCCGAACACGGGATGATCAGCCCCGCGCAATTTATCCCCCTGGCCGAGGAGATGGGCTATATCGTTGAGCTGGGATCCTGGGTGCTCTACGAGGCGTGCCGGGAAGGACAGGAGATGATCGAGATGGGCCTGGAACTGCCCAAGATTTCGGTCAACGTCTCCTCCCTTCAATTCAATGCCGCCTTTGCGAATCTGGTCAAGCAGGTGCTCGCGGACACCGGCCTGGCGCCGGAAAATCTGGCCCTGGAACTTACCGAAAGTGTGATCATGAGTAATGCTGAAAGCTCGATTGAGTCGCTACAGGAACTCAAGAAAATCGGCGTCAGCCTGTCCGTGGACGATTTTGGCACCGGTTATTCCTCTCTGAGTTATCTGAGCCGCTTCCCGCTTGACGAGCTGAAAATCGACCGGGAATTTATCATCGAGCTGGACCGTCCGGATATTCGCAATCAGCAAAGTGGTCTGGTGTCAGCCATTATTGCCATGGGTAAAAGCCTGGATCTGAAGTTGGTGGCTGAGGGCGTGGATAGTCCGGAGCAGATGGCGTTCCTGCGGCAAAACGGGGTAGAGATTATTCAGGGATTCCTGTTCAGCAAACCCCTGCCCATTGAAGAATTTATCTTTTTTGCCGCTGAGCGGCCTTACACAAAGCGGCTACTTGCCGTTGAACAAACCGCCGATGAGGCGGCGCGATCATAAGTTGTGGGCAGGGGCGTCGACCTCAAAGCGGGGGATCGCCGCCAGGAGCTGACGGGTATAGTCTTCGGCCGGAGCCGTCCACAGGGATTCGGTTTTGCCCTCTTCAATTACCTTGCCGTGGTGCATGACCAGGACACGGTCGGCTATATAGCGCACCACGGACAGGTCATGGGAAATGAACATCATCGTCAGGTTGTGTTTGTCCACCAGGTCGAGGATCAGGTCGAGAATCTGCGCCTGTATGGTGACATCCAATGCCGATACCGGCTCATCGGCAACAATAAATTCCGGCTTGGTTGCAATGGCGCGGCCGACGGCGATGCGCTGACGCTGGCCGCCGGAAAACTCGTGTGGATATTTGCGGATATAATTGCGTGCCAGGCCGACATCATCCATCAGTGCCAGAACCTGTGCGGTTACTGTTTTGCGCGTCGCGAGACCGTGTACCAGCAGAGGCTCGGCCAGGGTCTCGAAAATGGTCATGCGCGGGTTCAATGAGGCATAGGGATCCTGAAAGATCATTTGCATCTGCTGCCGCAGGGGTTTTCGCTGTCGATTGCCGAGCTGATCGATTCGCTCTCCGCGGTAGTTGATCTGTCCCCCGGTCACCGGGGCAAGGCCGAGAATAGCTCGCCCGAGGGTGGACTTTCCGGAGCCCGACTCACCGACTATGCCAAGAATCTCGTGCCGGTTGATATGCAATGAGATGTCGTCAACCGCCTTGATATGACCTACTTCAGGGTGCCGTCTGGCACTGAAATAGCCGACGCTGTAGTCGCGAAACCAGGTTTTCAGATGCTCCACAGCAAGCAGCGGTGCCTCGTCCTGTACCCTGGGCTGGGCTTTGCTGCCGGTGGGAATGGCGGCGATCAGCTTGCGGGTGTAGGCCCGCTGCGGGTTTGCAAATAATTGGCGGGTGTTGCCGGTTTCGACGACCTTGCCCTGGTTCATCACCAACACCCGGTCCGCCACCTGGGACACCACCGCCAGATCATGGGTCACAAAGATCACCGCTACACCGTGCCGTTGCTGCAACTCCCGAATCAGTTTCAGAATCTGAGCCTGGATGGTCACGTCCAGGGCGGTGGTGGGTTCGTCGCAAATCAGCAGCTTTGGTTCTGCTATGAGTGCCATGGCGATCATGACCCGTTGCCGCATGCCCCCGGACAGTTCATGGGGGTAGCTGTCGTAGCGTCGTTCCGGCGCCTTGATACCCACCTCCCGCAGCATCTCGACAGCCCTTTCCTTTGCTGCCTTGCGGTCGATGTTGCGGTGATAGGTGAGCGGTTCGATCAGCTGCTCGCCAATGGTGAGGTAGGGATTCAGGCAGGTCATCGGGTCCTGGAAAATAACGGCGATGTCATCGCCGCGAATCTGCGCCAGTCGTTTTTCGCCGCAGTTGAGCAGGTCCTCGCCGTTAAACAGGGCCGTGCCGCTTTCTATCTTGCCCGGCGGCATGGGGATAAGCCCCAGAAGGCTGTAGCAGGTGACGGATTTGCCGGAGCCGGATTCACCGACAATGCCCAGGGTCTCCCCCGCATCGAGAGAAAAACTGACATCGTCGACGGCGCGGGTGACGCCATTGCGGGTGTGGAAGTGGACTTTGAGGTTGCTAACGTCAAGAAGTGCCATGGGTTAATCCGTGGTTGCCTGTAGCGCCATTGGCCTGTTTGCAAGGTGCTGGAACGGTGGTCTCGACACAGCCAGTCAATCCTTCGATGCCCGCGGGTCGAGGGCATCCCGCAGTCCGTCGCCTAGAAAATTCAGGGAAAAGAGGGTGATCGAAAGGGCCAGCCCCGGAAAAATCAGCAGCCAGGGATACTCCTCCATGGTCTCCACGCCATTGTTGATCAGCAGCCCCCAGGAACTGGCAGGTGGTTGTACCCCCAGGCCGAGAAAACTCAGAAAGGCCTCGAGCAGCATGACACTGGGGATGGTCAGTGTGGTGTAGACAATCACCGGCCCCAGGGTGTTGGGGATCAGATGGCGGTGAATGATCCGCCACCGTGACAGACCCAGGGAATACGCCGCTTCGATAAATTCCTGCTTGCGCAGACTTTGTACTTGGCTGCGTACAATTCTGGCCATGGTCAGCCATTCGACGGCGCCGATGGCGAGGAATAACAGCAGGATGTTGCGGCCAAACACCACCATGAGCAGGATGATGAAAATCATGAAGGGCAAGGCGTAGAGTATATCGACAATGCGCATCATGACCGCATCCACCCGGCCGCCGGCATAACCGGCGACGGTACCCCAGAGCACTCCGATCACCAGTGCCACACCGGTGGCGACAAAGCCCACCGCCAGGGACATGCGTCCGCCATACATTACCCGGGTGAGCAGGTCGCGGCCAAAAATATCGGTGCCGAACCAGTGTTCCCGGGAGGGCGCTGAGGCCCCCAGCGCCAGGTCCTGAACCTCGTAGCCGTAGGGGGCGATCCAGGGGGTGAGTATGCTGACCACCGTCAGGAAAACCAGAATGGCGAGCCCGACCAGGGCGAGGCGGTTCTTGCGCAGGCGCACCCAGGCGTCGGCCCAAAGGGACGTGCCTTTCTCGGCGCTGGCCAACAGTTGTTCCTGGTCAATATTGCTTGTATCGAGCGGGCTTTCAGTCATGGCCATGGTCAACCTCCCTGTGTCTGATGACGCAGTCGCGGATTGATCCATACCGCGACGATATCGGACAGCAGGTTGAATACGATAATCAACAGGGCAAAGAAGATCGTGCTGCCCATGATCATGGTGTAGTCGCGGTTAAAGGCGGCCTGGACGAAAAACCGCCCCAGCCCGGGGATCTGGAATATTGTCTCGACAACGAAGGAGCCGGTCAAAAGACCGGCAAAGGCGGGGCCGAGGTAGGCGATAACCGGAACAATGCCGCCGCGCAGGGCGTGCTTGAAAATCACCACCCGCTCCGGCAGACCCTTGGCGCGGGCGGTTCGTATGTAGTCTTGGGACAGTACCTCCAGCATGCCTCCCCGGGACAAGCGGGCGATATAGGCGGCGTAGGCCGATCCCATGGTCAATGCCGGCAGGATCTTGTCTCCCGGTATGTCTCCCCACCCGGATACCGGGACCCACTCCAGCCAGATACCAAATATCAGCACCAGTACAGGTCCGAGCAGAAATGACGGCATGCAAATCCCGATCATCGCAGCGGACATGGGAATATAGTCCTGGGCTGTGTTGGGTCGCAGGGAGGAAATAATGCCCGCCAGGATTCCGATAACGATGGCGACCAGCAGTGCATAGAAACCCAGTTCCGCCGAAGCGGGCAGCCCTGCGGCGATCAATTCATTGACACTGCGCCCCGGATACCGGAATGAGGGGCCGAAATCGCCCTGGAGTAAATCCCCGATGTAGTGGGTGAACTGCTGCCAGACCGGCAGGTCGAGGTTGTAGTTGGCTTCCAGGGCTCGAAGAACTTCCGGTGGCACGGCTTTTTCGGCATCGAAGGGCCCGCCCGGGGCGAGGCGAACCAGGAAAAACGTCACCGTGACCACCACGAGCATAACCGGAATGGCTTGCAGAATACGGGAAAGCGTGAATTTAAACATAGGCAATTATTTGTTCCCGTCCGCGTCGGAAAGCCAGACATTCTTGTACAGGATATGGTCCAGCAGATTGCCGTAAATACCGTGCACGCTCGGCTTGATCAGGCTTTTACTGGTGTAGATGTACAGCGGTATGACCGGTAGTTCGTCGAGCAGTATCGCTTCCGCCTCCCGCATGAGGGCGTATCGCTCCGCCTGGGTATCGGCTGCGGGGGCAAGTTTCAGAATGATCTCGTCGTAGCGCGGGTTGCTCCAGCCGGTCTGGTTATTGCCGCCGCCGGTAACCCACATGTCCAGGAACGTGTTGGGATCGACGTAGTCGCCTATCCATCCGGCGCGGGCAATATCGTAGTCGCCGAGGTTCACGGAATTGAGAAACACCTTCCAGTCCTGGTTGTTGAGCTTGATATCCACATTCAGGTACTGATTCCACATCTGTTGAATGGCCACGGCGATTTTCTGGTGCCCTTCGCTGGTGTTATAGAGCAGGTCCGTGACCGGGAAACCCTCGCCGTCGGGATAGCCGGCCTCCGCCAGCAGTCGCCTGGCCTCTTCCGGATCGAAGCGCAAATCGGATTCGGCGGTGTAGCCCATGGTGTCCGGCGGTGTAAAGGTCGTGGCCGGTAGTTCGCCGCCCTTGGTGATACTGGTGACAATGGCCTTCCGGTCAATGGCGAGGTTAAGGGCTTTCCGCACCAGCGGGTCGTCGAAGGGTGGCTTTTTGACATTGAACCGGTAGTAGTAGGTGCCCAGGTAGGGAGCCACCTGGAGAACCCCGGGGTTGTTCTTCCGGTACTCCGGCACCTTGTCGATGGGTATGGTTTGCGTAATGTGCAATTGGCCGGCCCGGAACATGCGCTCTTCGGTGGAGACATTTTCGATGGGGCGGAAGTCGATGCCGTTCAGACGCACATTGTCGGCATCCCAGTAATAGGGGTTCTTGCGCACTTCGATAATCTTGTTCAGTTGCCAGGTGGTGAGTACAAAGGGCCCGTTGCCCACATAGTTGCCCGGCCGGGTCCAGCGGGTGCCCCGTTGGTCCGGGGCGCCGAACGCCTCGATGGTGCCCCGGTGGACAGGATAGGTGCTCTGGTGATCGAGCAACTGGAGAAAGTAGGGGGTGGGGTGGGTGAGTCTGACTTCCAGGGTATGATCGTCGAGAGCCTTGACGCCCACCCGTTCAAAGTCCTGGATGTCGCCCTTGTTGTAGGCTTCGGCATTTTCAATCACAAACAGCATGTAGGCGTACTGGTTGCCGAGGGCAGGTTGCAGGGCGCGCCACCAGGACCAGACGAAATCCCTGGCCGTTACCGGGTCGCGATTGGACCAGCGGGCATTTTTCCGAAGAAAAAATGTGTAGGTTTTGCCATCGTCGCTGATCTCCCAGCGTTCGGCGACGGCGGGAATGGGCTCCAGGGTTTTGGGGTCCTTGGCCACCAGGCCCTCCAGTAAAGCGGCAATGATATTGGCCTCCGGAATTCCCGTGACGATATGGGGGTCCAGCTCCTGGGGCTCTGTGCGATTGCCAAACTGGAGGATCTTCTCCCGATTACCCATTTCGACATTGGTCTCGCCGCCGCCGCAGGCGGTGAGCCATAGACAGATCAGGGGCGTCAGAACCCGTCGCCAGATTGCCATGGAGCTCCTTTTTGTGTTGCGGTTGGATGGTGAAGCGCGTGTCGTTGAATAATACCGGGTTTCCGGTGCTGATGGTCAAATTGGGCTTTTTTTCAGGTAATCGATCGATCTGCTTAACAGCGAGCAGGTAACCATTTACTGTAGGGCTCTCCGATTTGAATCACGCTGTGTATGTCTGACGACCCCGTTCTCCACACCGTTACCCTTGTCACTGAGGAAGACGAGATCAGGGTAACCACCGATGGCAGTCTGACTATCCTGCAAGCCATGCACGAGGCTGGCCTGCCGGTGCGCAAAGCCTGCCGCAACGGTGTCTGCGGACTGTGCAAATGCCGGGTACTGGCGGGGGGATTTACCTATCACTGGAAGCAGCCCCACGGGCTTTGGCAGCGGGATATCGACCGCGGTTGTATCCTGCCCTGCATAGCCCACGCCACCAGCGACATACGACTGGATGAAATCCTGTTCGAATCGGAACAGGAATCCAACAACCCATAAGACAGGAGTCAACATGATAACAATCTATCACCTTGGTGTTTCCCAGTCCGACCGCGTCGTTTGGCTGATGGAGGAATTGGCACTGCCCTACAATCTGGAATGGTTTGACCGCCAGGAAAGCGGCATGGCCCCGCCAGAGTACAAAGCCCTGCACCCGGCCGGGACGGCGCCCATCATTCGCGATGGCGATCTGGTGCTGTCCGAGTCCCGGGCCATCGTCGACTACATCATTAACCGTCACGGTAACGGCCGACTGCAGGTGGGGGTGGACCAGCCCAATTACCCGGATTATTTGTACTGGATGAGCTTTCGCGACAGCCTGCAGGGCAATCTGATGCTGCAACTGTTTTTGAAGAGCGCCCGGCCCGATGACCCCGCCGTACAGCGCGCGGGTCTGTTTGCCAATGACCGGGTTGATCGCCAGTATGCCCAGCTGGAGGATCGCCTGGGGCAGAGCGATTATCTGGCGGGTCCGGAGTTCACCGCCGCGGATCTGATCAACTTCTTTGCCTTTACCACCATGCCCCTGTTCGGCGGCCCCGGCGTTGATAAACTGCCCAACCTGTCACGCTATGTGCAGCGCGTCAGTCAGCGGCCGTCCTATATCAAGTCCATGGCGATTGCCGGACCGGATGCCAAAAGGCCGGCTTGAATGCCGGCCCCGGTAAGGTTAGCCATCCCGCCTTCGTGGTGATGGGCCTGTCCGCCGGGAGAGGATTGCTGTCCGGATACTGGCATCGACCGTCATTTGAGGATTTTCAGGGAGCCGGATTCAGTACCTGATAGGAGGGATCGTTTCTGTCCCGGGTGCTCCAGCCCTTGACCATGGTGGCGGTGATTTCCCGCAGATCGTCAAAATCCTGGACATAGGTGCGTTTGTCGATCGCCCAGCGGCCGTCCCGTTTCGACCAGCGGTCGATATAACGACCACGCCCGGTGAGCTGCATCAGCTTGCCGTCCTGCTCAAAACGCAGGGCCACGGTGATATAGGCCTCGCTGCCGGCCCGGTCGCCGTTCACGTCGATCAGGATATTGGTCACCTGGTGGGAATGGCTGACCATGGCGGCGTGTGTCTCGCACACCCAGTCGATAAAGCCCCGGCCTGACCCCTGGAACATGTCGCCGTAATCGGCGATACCGTCCTCGTGCCAGACGCTGTAGCCCAGTTCGTGGTCGATGCGATCCATGGCCCGGCAGTAGCGATAGATCACTTCAGCGATCGCCTGTTTGTCGACGGTGGTTTGCCATTGATCGGCGTCGTTCGTGGTCATTATTGTTTGCCCTGTGTGACTGTGTTGGGGGAGACATTAGCATGGTGCCGAATACCGCTGCCAGCCATGGAAGTAGACGTCTGATTGTGTTGCCTCGCATGCGGGTGTCCCCCGTTTTTATAAACGGGTTTCTCGATATACGCCGCGGGCATTACAATCGGTTTGATAGAACCCGCTCACAACCAGGGACGGTATCAATGCCCCATTGGATCGGTGGTCCGTCTTTACTCTGCGACGCCGCCAATGTCTACTGTCCCACTGTTGTCGCGATAGCCCGGACGGCCCCTGGCCGTTGACAGAGAACTGACCATGACAAAGTCCCGCCGCTGGTTGATCACTTCCGTTGCCTGCCTTGCCATTCTGGCTGGCCTCGCCGGCTATAAGTATTGGCAGATTCGTGCCGCCATAGCGTTCGGGGAGTCCTTTCCCGAACCATCGGAATCTGTCGAGGCGCAGACAGTGACCCTGACCCCAGCGGTAACCTACGTCACGACAATTGGAGAAATTGTCGCCCCCCGATCCGTCGAGCTGCGCAATGAGCTTGAGGGGCGGGTGAGCGAGGTGGATATGGTGTCCGGCAGCCGGGTCCAGGCCGGTGATGTGCTGTTACGCCTGGATGCCAGTGAGGAACAGGCTCGCCTCGACGGCGCCGTGGCCAGCGTCCGGCTCGCCGAACTCAACCTCAAGCGGCTCGAGAAACTGCTTGACCAGAAGACGGTCAGTGAAGACAGCGTCGACCGGGCCCGGGCTGAGTTTGATATTGCCCGGGCCAACGTTGCTGGCCTGCGGGCGATGATTGCCAAGAAAACCCTCACGGCGCCGTTCGATGCGGTTGTTGGCCTGCACCAGATCGAGGTCGGCGAATACCTGGAGGCGAATACACCGCTGGTGACCCTCGTGGGTATAGACGACGTCGTCTGGGTGGATTTCAGTCTGCCCCTGGGCCAGGGCAGTGCGCAGGTGGGCGATACCATTTATGTGCGGGACGGTTCCGTGCAAACCGACACCCGGTCGGCGGTGGGCGGGCCGGATCAACTAACGGCAACGATCATTGCCAAAAGCCCGTCGCTTTCCCCTGAGTCACGCAATCTCGGATATCGGGCGAGGCTCGATGCAGATGCCGCTCCACCGCCCAATTCGGTGGTCAATATCCGGGTTCCCACCGGTCACGGTGAGTCGGTTCAGGTCCCCGGCTCCGCGGTGTTGCGGGATGAAATGGGTGCCTATGTTTTTATCCTCGACAAGGACGATGAGTCCGGGGGTTACCGGGCACGGCGACAATCCGTGTCCCTGGGCTCCGAGGGCCAGCAATCTGTGGTCATCACCCGGGGCCTGAGTGCCGGAACACTGATTGCCACCCACGGGGCGTTCAAACTGCGCCAGGGACTGCTGGTCCATGTCCGCGATCGTCCCGCGCAACCGGTAGCGGTGGATGCCGATACCCCATCCTCAGGGGGGTAGAACCATGACCCCCCGGGGATTGAAACCCAACTTCATGGATATTTTTATCACCCGCCCGGTACTCGCGCTGGTGATTTCACTGGTGCTGGTCATTGCCGGTCTAAAGGCGGCGACGGTCATTCCGGTGCTGGAATACCCGCGTATTGAAAGCTCATCTCTGGTTATCAGTACTGCCTATGTGGGGGCACCCGCCAAGGTGGTGCAGGGGTTTATTACCGATCCCATCGAGCGGGTCGCATCGACGGTGCCGGGGGTGGACTATATCGACTCCTCGACGCTGGCCGGGCTCAGCACGGTTACCGTCTGGTTGAAGTTGAACGAAGACAGCACCTCGGCACTGGCGGAATTGACCTCGCGCCTGAGCCAGATTCGTTTCGAGTTGCCGGCGGGTGCCGAGGACCCGGCGGTGCGGGTGCAGCGGGCGGATCGCTCCGGAGCATTGTTCTACCTGGATGTGGTCACCGAGAACTTCACCCGTCCGGCGGTCACCGATTACCTGTCGCGCTACGTGACGCCGGTGATGTCCTCCATCGAAGGCGTACAGCGCATCGGTATTGAGGGCGGACGCAATCCCGCCATGCGGGTGTGGATTGACCCGCAACGGATGGCGGCCTTCAATATCAGCGCCCTGGACGTGCAGCGGGCCCTTGCCGCCAATAATGTGATCGCCACCATCGGCCAGAGCGAGAACAGCCTGCAGCGGCTGAATCTGATGGCCAATACCACCCTGCAGACGGTAACGGACTTCGAGAACCTGATTATCCGTGAGTCGGACGGTGATCTTGTCTACCTCAGGGATATCGCGCGGGTGGAGCTGGGGGAGGAAGAGGGCGAAATGAATGCCCGGGTCAGCCAGAAAGATGCCGTCTATCTGTCCGTATGGCCGTTGCCCGGCGCCAATGAAATCGCCATCGGCGACGATCTTTACGTATTGCTGGACCAGCTCAACGCCACCCTGCCGGAGGGGTTGGAAATCCGCGTTGGCTATGATGGCACCCTGTACATGCGGGATGCGATTCGGGAGATTTTCACCACCCTTGTGGAGACCATTATCCTGGTTGGTATTGTGGTGTTGGCTCTGATGGGATCATTTCGCACCGCGCTCGTGCCACTGGTCACCATTCCCATCTCCCTGCTCGGCGCCGTTGCGGTCATTACCCTGATGGGTTTTTCCCTCAACCTGCTTACCATCCTGGCGATTGTCCTGTCGGTGGGTCTGGTGGTGGACGATGCCATTGTTGTGGTGGAGAACGTTTCCCGCTATATGCGGGAGGGGAAAACCCGCCTTCAGGCGGCGCTGGCCAGTTCCCGGCAATTGATTTCGCCCATTATCGGTATGACGATAACCCTGGCGGCGGTGTACGCACCCATCGGCTTTCTGTCCGGCCTCACGGGCGTGCTGTTCAAGGAATTTGCCTTCACCCTGTCCGTGGCGGTATTGATCTCCGGCGTTGTAGCCCTGACCCTGTCGCCGATCATGAGTGCCTATGCCAATCCGGAAGGTGGGCGTCAGGCGCCGATGACCCGCTGGGTGAACCAGCGTTTTGATATGCTTCACCGTCGTTATGGACGGCTGCTCGACCACGTCCTGCGGTGGAGGGCCCAGATCCTGGCCGCAGGCGTCTTCTTCGCGGTGCTGGTGGTGCCGTTCTATCTTTTTTCCCAGAAAGAGCTTGCCCCCATCGAGGATCAGAGCTCGATCAATATAATCGTCGACGCACCGTCAAATGCCTCGCTGGAGTACAGCAATAACTACATGCATGACGCCGTTGCCCTGCTGGAAACCATTCCGGGGGTGCGATTTGTCTGGCAGGTGGTGCGGGCCAACGCCGGTTTCGGGGGCATTATTTTCGAGGACATCGAAGACCGCGATAAAAGCGTCCACGAATTGCTGCCGGAGACCTATGCCACCGCGAGCCAAGTGACAGGTCTGCGGGTGTTTCCCATTCTGTTTCCGGCGCTGCCGTCCGCGGGGCAGTTCGATGTGGAGCTGGTGGTACAGTCATCGGAAGCGCCGGAAAAAATGAAACCCTACGCCGACCAGCTGATCGCAGCGGCCTACCGGAGCGGCCGTTTTATGTTCGTCGACACGGACCTCAAGATCGATATGCCCCAGGTCCGCTTTATGCTCGACCGGGAGCGCATCGCCGACCTGGGAATGGATCTGGACACCGTCAGCCGCCAGTTGGGCACCTTGCTCTCGGGTAATTATGTCAACCGCTTCGATATGGATGGCAAGGCCTACCAGGTCATTCCCATGGTTGAAGGGCAGGATAGGGCCAACCCGGAATCCCTGCTCGATTTGTTGCTGCGCACACCGTCGGGAGAGCTGGTGCCGGTGTCCGCCATCGCGTCCCTCGACTACTCCGTAGCCCCCCGGGTGCTGGGCAAGTTTCAGCAGAAAAATGCCTTCCGGATTTTGGGTGGATTGCTGCCGGGTACCACAAAGGAACAGGGGTTGTCTGTGCTGGAAACCGCAGCTGAGGGTATTTTGCCCAAGGGCTACAGCCTCGATTACGCGGGCGAGTCCCGTCAGATTCGCCAGGAGGGCAATACCCTGATGGGAATCCTCGGTATTGCCCTGTTGTTTGTTTATTTTGTCCTTGCCATTCAGTTCAACAGCTTCCGCGACCCCTTGGTGGTGTTGCTGGGTTCGGTGCCGCTGGCACTGGCCGGCGCGCTGTTCATTCCCTTTATGGGCTGGACGACGATCAATATCTATTCCCAGATTGGATTTATTACCCTTGTCGGGCTGGTGGCCAAGAACGGCATTCTGATTGTCGAGTTCGCCAATCATCTGCAGTCGGAGGGGGCTGGCAAGCTGGCCGCAATCAAGGGGGCGGCGGAAACCCGTCTGCGGCCGGTGCTGATGACAACGGCCGCCACGGTGCTCGGTCACTTTCCCCTGGTACTGGTCACCGGCGCCGGTGCCGAAGCCCGCAACAGCATCGGTATTATTCTGGTGGCGGGGATGCTGATCGGCACACTGTTCACACTGTTCGTGTTGCCGTGCCTTTACATGGTGTTGGCGAAAACACACGAGGAAGGCGATCTGCAACCGGCGGAGGAAGCCGGGCAGATCTCAGACATCAGTTACGCCTCCTGACCGGCGGGGGCTGAAATTCCGGTGTGGTAGAGTTGCCGGACGCCGACAATTACAAAAAACAGGTCAGTCCAGTCATGAGAGCCATCCAGGTCATCGACAGTCAGCCGCAACTGGTTGAGATCTCCGAGCCCGCCGGCGACGGTGTGCCCGTCAGGGTTGTCAGTGCCAGTATCTGTGCCTCGGATCTGCATATGATGGATCGCGGCATGGTGGAGGGTCGGGTGCTCGGACACGAATTCGCGGGTATCGCACCCGATGGTCGTGCCGTGGCCGTGGAGCCTGTGCTCGGTTGCGGCCTTTGCGATTACTGTGCAGATGGCTACCCCGGCCACTGTGTCGAGCAGTTCACCGTTGTCGGCGTCAACCAGGACGGCGGTATGGCCGAAACCATAGTGGTTCCGGCGGAAAATCTGGTCGAACTGCCGACGGGCCTCGATATTCGCGTAGCCTCACTGATAGAGCCCCTGGCCGTGGCGGCCCACGGCATGGATCAGGCCCGTATCGCCCCCCGCGAAAGGGTGCTGGTCATCGGCGCCGGTGCCATTGGCCTTTCCGTGGCAGCGGTGCTCCAGTACCGGGGGCTGGCCTTCGATATTGCCGCCAGGCACCCGGCTCAACAATCTGCGGCGTTGCGACTCGGTGGTCGACTGTCCGTGTCTGACGGCTACGATGTGGTCATCGACGCGGTGGGCAGCCAGGCATCGATTGACGATGCCGTCAACCGGGTCAGGGCGCGGGGTCGCATCTGTATGGTCGGCTCGTTCTGGGAGCCGCCACCGGTACCGCAGATGTTGTGCGTCAAGGAAATCGCGCTGGTCGGTTCAATGCTCTATCGGTGCGGACGCCCGGATCACCCTGGGGGCCGAAAACGCACATTTGACGAAGCGGGCAAGTTGCTGGCCGGCAATCCCCATGTCGCGGATATCCTGATTTCCCACCGGTTTCCGCTGGACGGAGTGAGTCAGGCCTTTGCCGCGGCCCGGGACAGGTCCAGCGGGGCGATCAAGGTGTGTTTCGACGTCCGGGACTGATTCCTTCAGATTCTGGCCAGTAAGGACCGACCGCAGGATTTCGCGCCGGAGTTCCCTTATTCCTACCCGTCAGTCGCGCCTTAGCGCGTCTGTATTTCTGTGGCAATAAAAACCCCTTGACCCTTGGGTTACCCAAGGGTTTAAGCTCTTCTGACACACTCGTGACCGGTGTCTGAAATGAAAATCAGTGATCTTGCTGGCCAGGCCGACGTTACCGTCGATACGGTGCGGCATTATGTTGCCCTCGGATTGCTCAAGCCCCGCCGAAATCCCGGTAACGGCTATCAGGAATTTTCTCCCAGGGATCTGGCCCGGCTTCGATTTATTCGCGGTGCGCGCCAGCTCGGCTTCCGGCTGGAAGATATCCAGGCCATTTTTGCCGATGCTGAATGTGGTCAGTCGCCCTGTCCCAGAGTACGGGACCTGATGGCGGAGCGTCTTGCGGAGACCCGCCGGCGTATCGACAAGCTGACCTTGCTTTGCGAACGCATGGAGGGCGCGATGGAGGAGTGGCGCAATACCCCCGACAGCGTGCCCGATGGTCATTCCGTCTGCCGTCTGATCGAATCCCGATTGGCGGCTCCACAACCTGAGCAGTCTGAAACCTGACAGCTTGGCTGTGCAGCCCCGACAATGAGGACCCTATCGTGAAGAGCCACAGCAACTGTAACCATAATCATGATGCACCATCCGGGACGGCCGGCCTCAAGGATCCGGTGTGCGGGATGACCGTGAGCACCGACTCACAGCATCGCTTCCGTTACGGGGAGCAGGAATATTATTTTTGCAGCGCCGGTTGTCGTACGAAATTTGCCGCTGAGCCGGAAAAGTATCTGAATCCCGCCGAACGGTCACCGGGTGACGAAAACGCCTGGTACACCTGCCCCATGCATCCCGAGGTGCGTCAGCAGGGACCGGGCACCTGCCCCAAGTGCGGCATGGCCCTGGAGCCGGAAATGCCGTCGCTGGACGATCGGGAAGATCCCGAGCTCGTTGATTTCCGACGACGTTTCTGGGTCAGCGTACCCTTCACCCTCGCGGTATTCACCCTCGCCATGTTTGGCCACGGCTGGCTGCCCGACGCCTGGCACAACTGGGTGGAGCTGGCGCTGGCGACGCCGGTGGTGTTGTGGTCCGGCCTGCCGTTCTTTATTCGGGGCGTCAAGTCGGTGGCCAACAGAAGCCCCAATATGTGGACCCTGATAGGCCTCGGCACGGCAGCGGCCTATGTTTATAGCGTTGTAGCCACTGTTGCCCCCGGGGTGTTTCCCGCAGCCTTTGCCATGGATGGCAAGGTCAGTGTCTATTTCGAGGCGGCGGCGGTGATTATTTCCCTGACGCTGATGGGTCAGATGTTCGAACTGAAGGCCCGCTCGCGGACCTCGGAGGCGATCAGGTCACTGCTGCAGCTGGCGCCGGACAGTGCCCGTCGCATCAACGGAGACGGCACCGAATCCGATGTACCCCTGGCGGATATCCGCGAAGGGGATCGCCTGCGTGTCCGGCCCGGGGAGAAAGTGCCCGTAGACGGCGAAGTGGAGGAGGGCGGCAGTGCCATCGACGAATCCATGCTGACCGGCGAACCGGTACCGGTATCAAAACGGCCCGGCGACAAGGTGATAGGCGCCACCATGAACACCAGTGGCAGCCTGGTGATCCGGGCCGAACATGTGGGACAGGACAGCACACTGTCGCAGATCGTCAATCTGGTGGCCCAGGCCCAGCGCTCCCGGGCGCCGATGCAACGGCTGGCCGATGTGGTGGCCGGCTATTTTGTGGTCACCGTCGTTGCCGTCGCCATCGTCACCTTTGTTGTCTGGGGGCTTTGGGGCCCGCCCCCGAGCTGGGTGCACGGCCTGATCAATGCCGTGGCGGTTTTGATTATTGCCTGTCCCTGCGCCCTGGGGCTGGCCACCCCCATGTCCATCATGGTCGCCACCGGGAAGGGCGCCACCCGGGGTGTTTTGTTCCGGGACGCCGCCGCCATTGAGGGCCTGCGCAAGGTCGATACCCTGGTGGTGGATAAAACCGGCACCTTGACCGAGGGGCGGCCCGCCTTCCGGGAAGCAATAGGGGCAGAGGGCTTTGACAGCGATGAGGTGCTGCGGTTGGCGGCGAGTCTCGATCAGGGCAGCGAACACCCTCTGGCCATGGCCATCGTTGATGCCGCCCGGGGCAGGGGGTTAAGACTTGGCAAGCCGGAGGACTTCGAATCGGAGTCCGGCATTGGTGTCACCGGTCAGGTTGATGGGCATTCGGTAGTGCTCGGTAACACGGCGCTGATGGAGGCACACGGCATCGACTGGCGGCGTCTGGATGCGGATACCGACTCGCTGCGCGAGACTGGCGCCAGCGTGGTTCATCTGGGTATTGACGGAATACTGGCCGGCGTACTGGCGGTGGCCGATCCCATTAAGGAAACATCCCGGTCGGCCATTGACAGGATCCGCGCTGAAGGTATTCGGGTCATCATGGCCACCGGCGACGGCGAAAAGACGGCCCGCGCCGTGGGCCGCGAGCTGGGCATTGACGATGTTTACGGCGAGGTGACCCCCGACGCCAAGCTGGAGATTATCAGCAAGCTGCAACGGGAAGGTCGCACCGTCGCCATGGCGGGAGATGGCATCAACGACGCGCCGGCCCTGGCCAAGGCCGATGTGGGCATCGCCATGGGTACCGGTACCGATGTGGCCATGAACAGCGCCCAGGTGACCCTGGTCAAGGGGGATTTGCGCGGCATCGGCGAGGCACTTCACCTCTCCCGGCTGACGGTGGCGAACATGCGTCAGAACCTGGGCTTTGCCTTCCTCTACAACAGTATTGGCGTGCCGGTCGCCGCCGGGGTTGTCTATCCGTTTACCGGCCTTCTGTTGTCGCCGATGATCGCGGCCCTGGCCATGAGCCTGAGTTCCGTTTCCGTGGTCAGCAACGCGCTGCGCCTGCGGGTGAAGAAGTAGCGCAAGCCATGCCAATTGTGGACAATGAGCAATATCACCGGAGGTAACCCCATGCTGTCGATCCTGCACCGTTGCGCACTGATTTTCCTGATTGCGATTCCGTTTCTGGCCGCTGGCTGTTCAGAGTCAGATGCCACTACGCCGAAGCCCGCTGCCACAGGGGTCAGTCTCGATTACAAGCTGTACAAGAGCCCGACATGTGGCTGCTGCGAGCAATGGCAGACCCATATGGCCGAGCACAATTTTGTCGCCGGGGTCTATCACCCCGAAGACCTGAACGACGTCAAGGCGCAGCTGGGGATCGCCCCCGGCTATCAATCCTGCCACACGGCGGTGTTTGACAACGGTTACGTGTTCGAGGGTCATATCCCTGCCCGGTATATCCGGCAATTTCTCGATAATCCGCCGGAAGGTGCACGGGGTTTGGCGGTTCCGGGCATGCCCCTGGGCAGTCCCGGCATGGAGGTCGACGACCGCTTTATGGCCTATGACATACTGCTTTTGAAGGACGACGGCAGTGCCGCGTTCTACGCCCGCATTGACACCCCCGACCAGCAATGGTGAGGGGAGGACGTTAACCCTTGATAACGGCCCTGAAATCGTGATTCGGCGTTCAGCTCCACTATTGAGTTGCCAGGCATTGGCCATGAATGTTCGGCGACTGGCGCTGTTGCTGCTGGTCTTGTTCGCCGGCCAGCAGGTGTTTGCCGCGCTTGCGCCGTTGGTTCCGGCACAGCATGAGACGGCCGGTGCGGGGATCGTCCAAACGGCCGAGCACCGAATGGGGCATCCCATTGCCGGTCATCCCAGGGTCCATCACGCAACGCCGGTGACTGGCGATGCGACCATGGCCGGCGGCAGCGATTGTTGCCAGGCCGATTGTCAGTGCCTGCTCAGCCACTGTCATCTGGCCACACTCCAATACCCGGTGGCGGAAAATTTATCGCCACACTCGTCGCTATTGAGCGAGTACTGTTTTTCCGTCTTTTCCCCGTTAATTTCCCCACTGCTACGCCCGCCGATTCTCGCCTGACACAGGCAAGTTGCGTCCGGAATCTGTCGACGCAACGCCTTTAGCTTCAGATTTTATTGAGCGCTTTTTTCCGGTAAGTCCCGAACCTTTCATTGGTTCCCGGGATGTAATCCATCCGAGACCGGGGCCCTGAAAAGAGGTTCGGGCCTGTCGGCCAGGAGGCGCTAACCGACAAGTGCACAGTGGCAATGGCCACTGGCGAAAGAGACGAGGAAAACGGTATGCCACTTTCCAGACCAATGCATCGCCGAAAAGTATTGAAGACCCTGGCTGGCCTTGGCGGCCTGGGATTATTCGGTGCCTTGCTGCCTGCCTACGGGCGCAGCCCGTCGCCGTTCAACGGTGGCGCAACGCCGGTTCCAGGCGGTACACCCAGATCCGTCGAGATGGACCTGCGCATCGATCGTAAAGTCGTTGATATTGCCGGTGCCCGGGCATCGGCGACCACTATCAATAACGGTATTCCCGGCCCACTGGTGGAATTGTGGGAGGGTCAGGATGCGGTGCTGCGGGTCACCAATGACCTCGACGAAGACAGCTCCATTCACTGGCACGGTATTTTGCTGCCCTTTGAAATGGACGGTGTTCCCGGGGTTGCCTTCCCGGGTATTAAGCCCGGTGAAACCTTCGAGGCGCGATTCCCGGTCCGCCAGTACGGCACCTACTGGTATCACAGCCACTCGGGATTGCAGGAACAGACCGGAACCTACGGGCCGCTGGTGATCCATCCCGAATCGCCGGATCCATTTACCTATGATCGGGACTATGTGGTGCTGCTCTCGGACTGGACGTTTGACGATCCCCACGACATTCTCGCCAATCTCAAAAAGATGAGCCATTACTACAATTTCAACCGGCGCACCGTGGGTGATTTCTTTCGCGACGCGGAACAGTCCGGCTGGAAGGCGACACTTCGCGATCGCCTTGCCTGGGGACAGATGCGCATGACCCCCACGGATATCGCCGACGTTACCGGCTATACCTACACCTACCTGATGAATGGCCTGCATCCCGATGTGAACTGGACCGGGCTGTTCCAGCCGGGTGAGCGGGTACGGTTGCGGTTTATCAACGCCTCGGCCATGACCTATTTCAATATCCGCCTGCCGGGATTGCCGATGACCGTTGTCCAGGCCGATGGCCAGAATGTACAGCCGGTGGACACCGACGAGCTGCAGATTGCCGTAGCCGAAACCTATGACGTCATCGTTCAGCCCCGCGAAGACCGCGCCTATACCCTGATGGCCGAATCCATGGATCGCAGCGGCTACGCGGCCGGCACCCTTGCGCCCCGTCACGGCATGCGCGCGCCGGTACCGGCCCTTCGCGAACCGCCGCAACGGACCATGGTGGATATGGGCATGGCCATGCACGGGGGCGATCGGCATGCCCATGGCGAAAACCCCGGCACGGAGACGGGCGATGCCACGGGACCGATGGGGGACACGCCTGAGCACAGCATGGCCGGTATGGATCACAGTCAGCACCGGATGCCTGAACAACCGGGCCAGGAGCTGTCCGGAGTGGCGATGACCAGTGAAAACGGCATGGATTACGCCATGGCGGCAGCGGGGCCTGTTGTCGCCAACCACGGCCCTGACCAACACGGCCCGGGCAATATTGCCGTCGCCGAGGTGCAACGGGACCGCCTGGCGGAGCCGGGCACCGGGCTCGAAAATGTCGGCCACCGGGTGTTGACCTACGCCCAGTTGCGCAATGTTGTTGCCATGCAGGACCGGCGTCCCCCGAGCCGCACCTTTGAGCTGCACCTGACCGGCAATATGGAGCGCTATATGTGGTCATTCGATGGACAGCAGTTCCACGAAGTGACCAGTCCCATCGACTTTCCCTATGGCGAGCGTGTGCGACTGGTACTGGTGAACGACACCATGATGGAACACCCCATTCATCTGCACGGCATGTTCATGGAACTGGAAAACGACCAGGGCGATTATCTGCCGTTCAAGCATACCGTCAGTGTCAAACCGGCCGAGCGCATGAGTTTGCTGATTACCGCCAATGAACCCGGGCGCTGGGCGTTTCACTGCCATTTTCTGTACCACATGGAGATGGGTATGTTCCGGGTGGTACGTGTCAGAGGGGGAGGCGTCGAGGCATGAAAACATTCATTACCGCAATCAGTGTTTTAGTCATTATGAGCCTGGCGGGCGCGGTTCACGCCGAAAGCGCCTCCGGCGCCCCCGAGGGGTGGCCGGAGCCGATGATGGGCGAGATGACTTTTGGTTCGTTCATGGTTGAGCGCCTGGAATACGGGCACAGCGATGAAGGTGAAACAAAAACCTGGGACATCCAGGGTTGGTACGGTACCGATAAACACAAGCTCTGGCTCAAAAGTGAAGGGGAGGGGCCGCTGAACGGTTCCCTTGAATCCGCTGAAGTGCAATTGCTTTACAGTCGGATGGTCTCGCCGTTCTTCGATTTGCAACTGGGTGTTCGCCACGACGTCAAACCCGCCCCTGAACGCACTTTTGCCGTGCTTGGTTTACAGGGGCTTGCCCCTTACCGGTTTGAAACCGATGCCGCTTTCTACGCCAGTGAAGACGGCGATTTGAGTTTTCGGGGCGAGCTTGAGTACGAATGGCTATTCACTCAAAAACTGATTTTGCAGCCACGCCTTGAGTTCACGCTCAGCGCAGACGAAGTGCCGGAATACGGTATCGGGACCGGACTTGTTGATACCGAATTCGGCCTGCGTTTGCGCTACGAGATCCGTCGGGAATTTGCCCCCTACATCGGGGTGAGCTGGACCAAACAGTACGGCGATACGGCGGATTTTTCGCGCCAGGCGGGGGAATCCCGCTCCGTTACCACCTTTGTGGCTGGGGTGCGGTTTTGGTTTTAGCCAAAAATCGACTTAAATACACGCTGGCAGGTATCGCCGGTGAATTGCGGGCGTGAGTGCAGGCGCGGTAAATCCCTGCGCCCATTCTTTTGAAATTTGGTGGAGTTTCATCACAGTCCTAGTCGGAGGGTATGCAGCACGGTTATCCCCGGCTCAGTTTGCTGATAGGGTGTTATCGTTAACGGGTCAAACCTAAATGTGTCCGGACAAAGACGGTAAAAGGTAGTAAGCGTGACAGGGATATGACTCGGCAAAGCATAAAACCGTGGGTGGCAGCGCTTCTGTATGCCATCGCCGGTAGCCTTTGGATCGTTTTCAGCACGGCAATTGTTCCACAGATTGCGCAGTCATCCGATCTGCAACGGCAGCTGGAGTTGGCCAAGGGGCTGATCTATGTTCTGGTGACCAGCGGTTTGCTCTATCTCATCCTGAGAGAGAAGCGCAAACCGCAAGTTCAAAGCGGGACCGCGGGTGAAACCGGCAAAGGATTCGGCATTCTCGCTATCATCTTCCTGTTGATTCTGATTGTTCCAGTCGTTGGCTATGCCGTTATCAGACTGTCAGTCCCTACCCTTGAAAAACAAACCTATCAAACCCTCGACGCCATCGCTGACCTGCAGATGAGCAATCTGAGAATCTGGAGCAGCGAGAGAAGCAGCGATGTTAACGCCCTGCGCAGCAGCCAGACCTTCAGAAATAACCTGGCGAAAGTGCAGGCAGGAGAGGGAGAACACAGCATCGCATTCGCTGAAATTACTGACCGCCTGGAGTCTGTGCAAACGGCCTACCATTACCAGGCCGTTTATCTGCTGGATGCCCGGGGTCGGCTGGTGACCGCAGTCGGCGAGTCCCGTCAAGGGCTGCCGGATGACCTCCGGCAGCGTCTGGACAGGCTTGTGACGGGTGCGCCCGGTCCCGCGATACCCATGTATGTGGCGAGCAAGGGCGGGGTTTACATCGATACCATGGGTTCTGTTCCTCATCCGGATGGTGGTGACCAGGTCATCGGATATCTCATACTGCGCAATAGCCCCGATAACCTTGTATTTGATCAGATTCGCAGTTTGCGGGGTCCCCTGAATAGCCTGGAAACCCTGATGGTCACCATGGATGACCGGACGGCCACCGCCGTTCACCTAAGCCAGATCGAAGGTAAGGAGCCACAACTGATCACCCTGGCTGTGGGTGACGATCCGGTTTTACAGACGTTGTCCGAGCTTCCGAAGGGACAGGCCAAGGGCTGGTTTCAGGCCGAAGATCATCACCGCACTCAGGTACTGGTTTCGTTCCGACAACTGGATAATTCCCCCTGGGCGCTCGTGGCCAAGGTTTCCCGGCAGGAGGCATTACAGCCCCTTCAGCGTCTTGCGGCCTGGGTGGGGGCATTGGTTTTTTTGATCCTGATTTCCATCAGCGCGATGCTGCTATTGCTTTGGCGCCAGCAGCGGCATAACTATGATTTATCCCTTCTGGCGGCAACGGCGGAGCACGAGCACGCCCTGCTGGAACAGGAGAAAATCTACCGGGAACTGTTTCGCGCCAATCCCCACCCCATGTGGGTATATGACCTGGAAACCCTGGCATTCCTCGCGGTCAACGGGGCGGCGGTCGACTACTACGGTTACAGTGAGTCGGAATTCCTGGCGATGACCATCGCCGATATCAGGCCCGAAGAAGATACCGAGCGCCTTCACACCCATATCGACAATCAGCCCGAAGAGGGCATAGACCGGGCCGGCGTATGGCGGCACCGCAAGAAAGATGGCGCGATGATTGATGTCGAGATTTCCTCCCACCGCCTGGAGTTCGACGGTCGTCCCGCCGAGCTGGTCCTCGCCTACGATGTCACCAAGCAATTGTTGTCCGAGCAGCGGCTCAGGGAATCGGACCGGTTCGTCAAGGACACCCTGGATTCCCTCAATCTCAATATTGCCGTGCTCGATGGGAAAGGAGTTATTGTCTCTGTCAACGCCAATTGGCGGGCATTTGCCCACCAGAACAACGGGCTTATCGAGGCGACGACAATCGGCGTCAGTTATCCCGAAACATGCCGTCGTGCGGCCGAGAGCGACCCCGACGTCGCGGCGATCCTGCACGGCCTTGATGATGTTCTCAGCGGAAAGGCAGACCGATTCAGTTGCGAATACCCCTGCCACTCGCCGGATGAACAACGCTGGTATCTCGCGCATTTTGTCCGCTTCCAGGGGGAGGGGCCGACGCACATTGTTGTATCGCACGAAAACATCACGGAGCGGAAGCTGGTGGAGCTGGAACTGAAGAAGCTCAATCGCTACTACGATGCCCTGAGTTCCGTGAATGCGGCCATTATTCGCGCCGATGACCAGGATACGATGTTGAAAGAGGTCTGCAGGATTGCCGCGACCTATACGGAGTTAAAACTTGTCTCCATTGCCAGGGTGGAAGACGGCAAGGTATTGCCGGGTTATGCCGAATACGGTGTTTCAGTGGCATTCAGCGAGCAGGTCAAGGCTGGAGGTGATTTTGATATCGCTACCGGTGAGACAGTTCTGGCGCGGGTGGTCCGGGAGCATCGGACAATGCTGGTCAATGATATCGAGCGGGATTCCATTACCTCCCGCTGGGCACCGCAGGCCGTCGCCTGGGACATCAGGTCGGTGCTGATATCGCCCATCATACGCCGGGACGGTGTCTGGGGCGCTATTCAGTTCTGTGCCGGCTCACCCGGTTACTTTACCCCTGACCTGATTGCACTGCTGGAGGAATTGACCGCTGATCTGGCCTACAGCCTGGATGTTCTCGAGGTCGAGCGACAGCGCCGGGAGGCCGAAGCCCAGGTACTGTTCAATGCCAGGATTATTGAATCCACCCATGAAGGGCTTTTCATCACCGACAGCCAGAACCGGATTACCCTGGTCAACCAGGCAATGGAGGACATTACCGGTTATACCCGCGGGGAACTGGTCGGACGCAATCCCCACATGCTCAGTTCCGGTGAGCACGACGAGAACTTCTACCGGGATTTGTGGGCGCAGCTGGAGGAATCAGGTTGGTGGGAGGGTGAAATCTGGGATCGCCGCAAGGACGGCACGGTATTTCCCGCCTGGCTGGCCATTACCCGGGTGGATCATCCGGGTAATGGTTATCACCACATCGCCATTTACCGGGATATTACCGATCGCAAGGAGTACGAGCGGCGCATTGAGCATTTGGCAAGCCACGACTTATTGACCAATTTGCCCAACAGGGTACTTCTCGAAGATCGAGCGCTGATGGCCATTGCACAGGCAGAGCGCCACCAGTACGACATGGCCATGCTGTTTATCGACCTCGATCAGTTCAAACTGATCAATGACACCCTCGGCCACGAGGTGGGGGATGAGCTGTTAGTGGAAATTGCCCGACGTATCTCTGGAGTTCTGCGTTCCGCGGACACTGTCAGTCGCGTCGGTGGCGACGAGTTTGTGGCGCTGCTTGGCGAACTGCATTCCACCCATGATGCGGCTATGGTGGCCCAGAAGCTGATCGGCGAGATATCGAGACCGCTGGTCATCCGCGGTCGGAGCCTGGTGATTACCGCCAGTGTCGGCATCGCTTTATATCCGGAAAACGCCGACACCCTGGACGGGTTGATGCGCCTGGCGGATATTGCCATGTTGACGGCCAAGCGAAGTGGGCAGAACCGTTTTCATTTTTACAGCGGCGAAATGGGCAGCGATGCCAGTGAGCACCTGTATCTTCTCAATGAGCTGCGGCATGCCGCCGATCGCGACGAGATATTCCTCGTCTATCAACCCCAGTACCAAATGACCACCGGGCGGCCTATCGGTGCAGAGGTGCTGGTACGCTGGCGTCATCCCGATCTCGGTCTGATTTCCCCCATGCGCTTTATCCCCATTGCCGAGGAGAGCGGGTTGATTATCGGTCTGGGCGAGTGGATTTTGCATAGTGCCTGTGCGCAGGCCCGGGATTGGCTGGACCGGAATATTATTGACTACCCTGTTTCGGTCAACGTTTCGGGACTGCAATTCCGCCAGAAGGACTTTGTCGACAGTGTTGCCCGGGTGCTTGCGGACACAGGCCTGCCGGCCAGTTACCTGGAGCTGGAGTTGACCGAGAGCCTGTTGATGGACGATATCGAGGACGTTCTCGTCAAACTCGGCGAACTAAAGCGACTGGGCGTGACGGTCGCCATCGATGATTTCGGCACCGGCTATTCCAGCCTTTCCTATTTGCGTCAGTTTTCAGCGCATCGCTTCAAAATCGATAAGTCCTTTATCAATGACCTGCCCGACGATCAGGATGCCGCGGCCATTGCCCAGTCAGTGGTCAGTATGGGGAAATCTCTGGGTATGGAGATTATCGCCGAGGGCGTGGAAACCGAGGAACAGGTCGCTTATCTCACCGGTATTGGCTGTCTGAACGGACAGGGGTATTTCTTTGCCCGGCCCATGGAGGTCGACGGCTTCGAAGCGCATATGGCAAAGGGAACAACTGACTAGATACGCGCGTCAGTTGTGTCGCCCGTCACAGAACTTTTTCCGGGTAAATCTGGCGAGACTAAACGGCACAGCAAAACGGGATGTCCAGCCCGTTGCGACAATCCGCCTCTGCCACACCCCTGATGTCCGGTTTCTGTTTTGCCCGGAAAGCGACTTCAATG
>PABE01000119.1 GCA_002702725.1 Porticoccaceae bacterium | reverse complement strand
GCCCGATCTCGATGTTGCCGAGAATCTTCGCCCCCGGACCCAGGAGTACCCCGGTGCGCACCTTGGGGTGGCGGTCGCCGCTTTCCTTGCCGGTGCCGCCCAGTGTGACTGACTGCATGATTGACACGCAGTCCTCCACGACTGCGGTTTCACCGACGACGATGCCCGTGGCGTGATCGAGCATCACCCCCTTGCCGATCCGGGCGGCGGGGTGGACATCGACGCCGAATACCACGGATACCCGGTTTTGCAGCACAAGGGCCAGGGATCGGCGACCTTGTCGCCACAGCCAGTGGCCGACACGGTAGGCTTCCAGGGCATGGAAGCCCTTGAAGTACAGAAAAGGTGTTACCAGATCCTTGCAGGCGCAATCCCGTTCAAAGGTGGCCAGAATGTCGCAACGGGCGCTCTCGATAATGCCTGGATCGGCCTCAAACGCCTGATCGAACACCTCACGCAACATCAGCGCCGGCGTGATGTCATTGCCCAGCTTATTGGCCAGATGGAAGCTCAGCGCCGCTGCCATGGTTTTGTGATTGAGAATAGTGGCGTGAAAGAAGCTCGCCAGGACCGGCTCGTCGTCCACCAGTCGCCGGGTTTCCAGGCAAATGCGTTCCCAAAGGCTGGACAGGCACAAATCGGTCATAGTTGGCATTGGCAGTCGTTTGAATAGGGGGCCATTATCCGCATCGGCTGGTTATTTTTCCAGCGCTGTTCGGGCTACGCACCAGACATCGACACGGTCCGCCCCCGCCTCCTGCAAACTCAGGGCCAGTGCCCGCACGGTGGAGCCAGTGGTCATGACATCGTCGACAATGGCGACATGGCGCCTATCGAGTGTTTTTCGCACGTCAAAGCTGCCCTTGATATTGCGAAGACGGGCCTGCCGGTTCTGGCCCTGCTGACTGGGGTGGTGGCGCAGCCGTCGGCTATTGTCGATCACCGGAATGCCAAGCTCAGTTCCCAGATGGTTGGCAAGTTCCCGGGCCTGGTTGAAGCCCCTTGCCAGCGTGCGGCGCCAGTGCTGGGGGACCGCCACAAGCCCGTCGGGGAGGTTATCACCGACATAGTTCGGGGTGATGTGGTGATACAGCAGTTGGGCCAGCGCGCGGCCTGCGGCCAAATCCCGCTGATGTTTAAGGCGCAGGACAAGGGTTCTGGCCGGATCGCGATAGTCGCATCCGGTGATTGTCCGGGTGAATGGTGGCGTGTCCCTTTGGCATTCCCCGCACCAGCCCGGTGCCGGTAAGGGCAGGGCACAGCACTGGCAACGTGATTGTCGATCTGCCATCGCCTGTTCGCAGGTAAGGCACAAATCTGCTGATCTCAAGGTGGGCAGTTCGCACAGGACACAACGTCCGGGCAGTAATAAAAATGACAGGTTGCGAAGTCCGATTGCCATTGCGTGGTAAACCAGAAAATCCCTTCTTGGTTGACAGCGGGTGTGCTCGGGGTATGATTGCGGCTGAGTACATCCAACCCTGAATGCCATTTTTCCGAGAGAGAGCCATGACCGCTGCCTCACATGCTTCCCTGCGTCACGACTGGACCCGCCAGGAAGTGCTAGATCTTTTTGCGCTGCCCTTCAACGACCTGCTGTTTGAAGCCCAGGTGGTGCATCGCCAGAATTTTAACCCCAATCAGGTGCAGCTGAGTACCCTGTTGTCGATCAAGACCGGCGCCTGCCCGGAGGATTGCAAGTACTGCCCCCAGAGCGGACTTTACGACACCGGTCTCGAAAAGGAAAAACTGCTGGAACTTCAGAAGGTGGTGGAAGAGGCGCGAGCCGCCAAGGCCAGTGGCGCCAGCCGTTTTTGCATGGGTGCTGCCTGGCGCTCCCCGCGGGATAAGGATATGCCGGCGGTCCTCGACATGATCCGCGAAGTGAAATCCCTGGGGCTCGAAACCTGCATGACCCTGGGTATGCTCGACGAAGGTCAGGCGCAGCAGCTTGCCGATGCAGGGCTGGATTACTACAACCATAATCTCGATACCTCGCCGGAATACTACGGGGAAATCATTACCACCCGCACCTACCAGGATCGGCTGGACACACTGGACAATGTGCGCAGGGCCGGCATGAAAGTCTGTTGTGGCGGTATTGTCGGCATGGGCGAGGATGCGTCAGACCGCGCCGGCCTGCTTACGCAGCTGGCCAATTTACCGCAGCACCCGGAGTCGGTGCCGATCAATATGCTGGTCAAAATCAAGGGTACACCCCTGGCCGAGCAGGACGATATCGATCCATTTGATTTTATCCGCACCATCGCAGTGGCCCGGATTATGATGCCCGAGTCCTATGTGCGTCTGTCCGCGGGCCGTGAGGAGATGAACGAACAAATGCAGGCCCTGGCGTTCATGGCCGGCGCCAATTCCATCTTCTATTGCGAAAAACTCCTGACCACTCCCAACCCGAAGGCCAACAGCGATATGGCGCTGCTGCAGCGACTGGGCATAACCCCGGAGCAGCGGGAGATCCGGCACACGTCCGAGGAGCAGGAAGCTGCGCTGTTGCAGGAGGTGGAAAATCAGCGGGCCGGTCAAGCGTTCTACAACGCGGCTCTCTGAATTTCCCCATGGGTCTGGATAATGCGCTGGCGCCGCTCCTTGAGACGCGGCGCCAACAGCATCTTTACCGCCAGCGGGCCGAACTGGGCTCTCCTCAAGGGGCGAGCGTGATACTGAATGGTCGACCCATGCTGGCGTTCAGCAGTAACGACTATCTCGGTCTGGCCAATCACCCGCGGATTGTGCGCGCCCTAAAGAGGGGGGTGGAGGACTATGGGGTCGGCAGTGGCGCCTCCCACCTGATCTGTGGTCACTCCCGCGAGCATCACGCCCTGGAGGAGGAGCTGGCGGCATTCTGCGATCGTCCCCGGGCGCTGCTCTACTCCACCGGCTACATGGCCAACATGGGGCTTATCAGCGCCCTCGTCGGTCGTGGGGATCGAGTATTTGAGGATCGGCTCAACCACGCATCACTGCTCGACGGTGGCCTGCTTTCCGGGGCCCGCTTTCAACGTTACGGCCACAATGATGTGCAAGCGCTGGAGAAGCGATTGTCGGATGATGGTCCTGGCCATCAACTGGTGGTTACCGACGGGGTATTCAGTATGGATGGCGATCTGGCACCACTGCCAGAGCTGGCCAGAACCTGCGGGACGAAAAATGCCTGGTTGATGGTTGACGATGCCCATGGCTTCGGTGTGCTTGGCGATAAGGGAGCGGGCACCGCGGAGCATTTTGGCCTGGGGGTGGACGATGTGCCCATTCTCATGGCCACCCTGGGCAAGGGTGCCGGCGTGTTCGGCGCCTTTGTTGCCGGCAGTGAAACCCTGATTGACTACCTGATTCAATTCAGCCGTCCCTATATCTACACCACGGCGATGCCTCCTGCACTGGCGGCGGCCAACCGCGAGAGCCTGCGCGTAATGGTCGAAGAGAGCTGGCGACGCGACAGACTGCGTACCCTGATTGCCCGGTTTCGACACGGGGCCGAGCAGCTGGGCTTACCGTTGATGGCGTCAGAAACGGCTATTCAACCGATACTGGTCGGGGATGATGCCAGGGTGATGGCTATCGGTAGGGCCCTCCTGCAGGAAGGCATTCACGTCGGCGCTATCCGCTATCCCACGGTACCCCGCGGTAGCGGCAGGTTGCGTATTACCCTGAGTGCCGGTCACAGCGAGACGGATATCGACCGTCTCCTGGAGGCATTGGCGCGGGTTTTTGGTCAGGACGGTGGAGCCGAACTGCTATGAATGCGCCTGTAACGACACCGACCCCGCTGGCTCTGCATGCCGGATCTGTGGCGCGATCGACCGGTGGCGAACCTCGTCTGGTCCTGATTCATGGCTGGGGCAGCGACAGCGGAACCTGGGCGACCCTGACGCCTTTACTGGCTGACGCATTCCAGATATTGACCCTTGACCTGCCCGGTTTCGGCGCTGCGGGCCCTGGTGGTTACGACCTGGGATCATTGCTTGACACCATGGCCGCCCGGCTCCCGGACAGGGCCTATATTATGGGGTGGTCCCTGGGTGGAATGGTCGCGACGGCTTATGCGGCGCGCTTCCCGTCCCGGGTCTCCGGTCTGGTGACCCTTGGCTGCAATGCGCGGTTTGTTGCAACGAGCGACTGGCCGTGGGCCATGGGAGAAAAGGTGTTTGCCCAGTTTTGTCACGGGTTTGCCGAGCAACCTGCGGTGACCCTGAAGCAGTTCGCGGCGCTACAGGCGAAAGGTGATCGCTCTGAGCGTGAACTGCTGCGCACCCTTCGTAACACCATGCCCGATTCCCTGGACAGTGAACGCCAGTCAAGCTGGCGCGCAGCCCTGAATTTTCTAGGTTTGCTGGATAACCGCTGTGCCCTGAACGAACTGAATCTGCCGACGTTGCATATTCTCGGGAGTGCGGATCAACTGGTGCCGGCAAGCTGTGCGGATGCCCTTGTCGAGCTCAATCCGGATGCCTGTGTCGACGTCTGGTCAGACACCGGCCACCTGCCCCACAGAAGCAACCCTGAACGGTTGGCGGCGCGCTTGAAGCGCTTTGTCGCGGATGTGGAAAAAAATGCCTATTGCATCGACAAGCGTCAAATGGCCGAATCCTTCAGTCGCGCCGCCGGAACCTACGACGGCGTCGCCGATCTTCAGCGGCAAGTGGGCGCAGAGCTTATGTCACTTTTGCCGGCGGACAGTTCGCCGGGCAACGTTGCCGATATCGGTTGCGGCACTGGGTTTTTCACCGATCAATTGGCCTGGTGCTATCCGGACGCCCGTTGTGTCGGCGTCGATCTGGCTTCCGGTATGCTCGACTACGCCCGCGATCATCGCAGCACCACTATCAAATGGCTGTGTGCCGACGCCGAACAGCTACCCTGGCCGGATCGGACGGTGGATATGCTGTTTTCCAATTTTGCCTTTCAGTGGTGCCAGAACCTGCCTGTATTAATGGCGGAGATGGCGCGGGTTCTGAAACCGGGTGGCTGGTTGCTGTTTTCCACTGTCGGCCCCGGTAGTCTCACGGAGCTGCGCGAGGCCTGGAACGCGGTGGACGGCTACGCCCATGTCAACCGCTTTGCCGATACCCGGGAACTGCGCCGGGCCCTGTCGGGGGCCAGCCTGTCTGTAGGTCATTGGGCGGAGAGGACGCTGACCCGTTACTACCCGCGAATTACCGATCTGACCCGCGAGCTGAAGGGGCTCGGGGCCCATAACGTGAACCGCGGGCGCAAGGGTGGATTGACCGGCCGTCAGCAGGCTGAGGCCTTCAAACGGGCCTATGAGCAGGTAAGAACCGAACAGGGGTTACCCGCCACCTGGAATGTGATAACCGTGAAGGCCCGTCGCCAGTGAGGGGCGCTTATTTTGTTACCGGCACGGATACCGATGTCGGCAAGACGCTGATTGCCACCGGTCTGCTTTTGAAAGCGCGAGAGCAGGGTTTGTCCACAGCGGCCATCAAGCCGGTGGCGGCAGGCGCAGAGTTGACCCCCGGTGGGTTGCGCAACGCCGACGCACTTGCGCTGTCCGGCGTCTGCTATCCGCCCATGGCCTATGATGAGATTAACCCGGTGTGCCTGGCGCCGCCGATTGCCCCGCATATCGCCGCAGGCGAGGCCGGGCGGGAACTTTCGGTGCCATTACTCGCCGGACACTGTCAGCCCATCATTGCCCGGAACCCGGGGCTTCTGCTGGTTGAGGGTGCCGGCGGTTGGCGAGTGCCGCTCAACGACAGGGAAACGCTGGCGGATCTCGCGATCGCTTTGAAATTGCCGGTTATTATTGTTGTTGCCATGCGTCTGGGTTGTATCAGCCACGCCCTGCTCACCGTGGAGGCGGTCGCCCGCGATGGCCTGCCACTGGCCGGTTGGGTGGCCAATCAGGTCGGCGGGACGATGAGTCGCTATGATGAAAATCTCGCTTACCTGCGGGAGCACATTCGAGCGCCACTCCTTGGGGAAGTTCCGTGGTTGGCTGATGCCGATCCCGGGCGGTTAACGGCCTATTTAAATCTGCCCGACCTTTCCTGAACAGTTCCTCGCTTTGGTACACTTGGCGGTGCCACTATGACAACTCTGTGTATCCGTGATGAGCGAAGAAGATCCCCGTAAAAAACTCAGCGAAGAAGACCTGGAACGGGTCAACGCCTATCTTTCCAGTCCGATTCATCAGGTTGAGCGCAAGCCGTTCCGTCCCTGGTTATTGTTGTTCTGGCTCTGGGTGGTGGTAACACTGCTCGGGGGTGTCAGCTGGCTGTTTGGCCGAATGGTCGGGTTGATATGAGGCAGAAAGGCCCTGCGGCCGCCGCCTGGGGCATGGAAATCCGGGGTTGAACACTGGTCCGGTACCTCATCTAGAGGCATCGGGCGTCTTACTGTGTCCGGCTAGCGTCCCGCCCGGGATTCCTGAATGTAGAAACGGGCCTTCCGGGCGTTCTTGATACAGCCGTCGAAGTTCTCAACGGTTTGCATTGTCCGGGACGTGGTGATGAGACTCAGGGCCTTGGTGTAGCTGACGGTTCCGGCAAACCCCTCGGCCTTGGCGATATCCAGCTCCCGCCAGGCGGCGTTGACTTCGTTTTTGCATGATTCCCGGTAGGGCGAGGGAATACCCGAACAACCCTGAACCAGCAGGGCGAAGGCAAGCACAACGGCTGAACGAAAACTGATCATAGGCGGTCCCGAAAAGCTGAGCTGTCATCTCTGGCGTAAGCAGCCAAGTATACCGGTTTCGCCCTTGAGGCCAATCGTTCCCGGTCAGGGGTCCATGAATTTGACCGGCTGGATCTCCGGATCGCGGCTCTTTCCGGCTTCCGATAGCCTGTCCAGATACCGGTTCCAGTAATGGTCGCGGTTCTCGCACAATTCCCGCAGATACTCCCAGCTATAAATACCGGTGTCATGGCCATCGTCGAAACGGATCAGAATGGCGTAGTTGCCCGACCGCTCCACAGCCACGATCCTGACACCGAGCTTGCCGGTTTGCAGTACCTCCTGCCCCGGACCATGACCCTTGACCTCGGCGCTGGGCGAGTGGACGCGCAGAAATTCGGCGCTGAGCAAGCAGGGTTCAGCGCCGGGGAAGGATAACTGCATTTCTGCGCCGCCCTTGGTGACGGTAATTTTTTCAGGTTTCATGGTTGCCTTACCGTCAGAGGATAAACCGCGACAGGTCCTCATCCCGGGCGACATCCGCCAGATGCTTGTCGACAAAGTCGCTGTCAATACGGATGGGCTTTCCGGCAGCTCCGATATCCGCGGCGTCATAGGATACTTCTTCGAGCAGCCGTTCCATCATGGTATGCAAGCGCCGGGCGCCGATATTTTCGGTGCGCTCGTTGACTTCCCAGCCAATCTCCGCAATGCGCCTGACGCCATCCGGGGTGAATTCGATCTCGAGACCTTCGGTGGCCATCAATTCCCGGTACTGTTCCGTCAGAGATGCCCTGGGCTCGGTCAGAATACGCTCAAAGTCGGCCGAGGTCAGTGATTCGAGTTCGACCCGGATCGGCAGGCGGCCCTGCAGTTCCGGTATCAGGTCCGACGGCTTGGAAAAGTGAAAGGCACCGGAGGCGATAAAGAGGATGTGGTCGGTGCGCATCATGCCGTACTTGGTGCTGACGGTACAGCCTTCAATAAGCGGCAGGAGATCCCGCTGGACGCCCTCGCGGGAGACATCGGCACCCGAGGTCTCGCCGCGCTTGGCTACCTTGTCGATTTCGTCGATAAAGACAATGCCGTTCTGTTCGGCATTGGCAATGGCACGGACCTTGATGTCTTCTTCGTTGACCAGCTTGGCCGCCTCTTCATCGGTGGCCAGTTTCATGGCCTGGGCGACGGTCATTTTCCGGGTTTTGGTGCGGCCGCCCCCCATGTTGGAGAACATCGACTGCAATTGACTGGTCATTTCCTCCATACCGGGTGGCGCCATGATCTCCACGCCCACCGGTGCCGCATTGACGGCGATCTCGATTTCTTTGTCATCGAGTTCTTTTTCGCGCAGTTTCTTGCGAAAGATCTGCCGGCCTGCCGAGTCGGTGCGGCTCTCGTCATCCGCCCTTGCCGGTGGCAGGAGTGCATCGAGTATCCGTTCTTCCGCCGCGTCTTCAGCCCGCTGCCGGACGCGCTGCATTTCCTGTTCGCGAAGTTGCTTGACCGCGGTTTCCACCAGATCCCGGACGATGGATTCGACATCCCGGCCGACATAGCCGACCTCGGTGAATTTGGTGGCTTCGACCTTGATAAACGGCGCGTTGGCCAGCCGGGCCAGTCGCCGTGCGATCTCGGTTTTGCCGACGCCGGTCGGGCCGATCATCAGGATGTTCTTCGGTGTCACTTCGTTGCGCAGCTCCTCGGCCAGTTGCATCCGCCGCCAGCGGTTGCGAAGGGCGATGGCGACGGCGCGTTTGGCCTCGTCCTGGCCGACGATATGACGATTCAGTTCATGGACGATCTCGCGGGGGGTCATGTTGGACATACTTCGTTCCTATCGGGCGGGCTCTATCGGGCTGACCCGTAATCCAGTTCTTCGATGGTGCGGTTATGGTTGGTGTAGATGCAGATATCGGCGGCGATTTCGAGGCCCTTTTCAACGATCTGCCGGGCGTCGAGTTCGGTATTTTCGAGCAGCGCCCTGGCTGCAGACTGGGCGAAGGCGCCCCCGGAGCCGATGGCAATCAGGTCATTTTCGGGTTCAATGACGTCGCCGTTACCGGTGATTATTAGCGAGGCTTTGTCGTCGGCGACGGCGAGCAGTGCCTCGAGGCGGCGCAACATGCGATCGGTGCGCCAGTCTTTGGCCAACTCCACCGCGGCTCGCACCAGATGGCCGCGGTGCTGTTCCAGTTTGGCTTCGAAACGCTCGAACAGCGTGAAAGCATCCGCCGTGCCGCCCGCAAAACCGGCGATGACCTTGTCCTGGTAGAGGCGGCGGACCTTGCGCGCATTGCCCTTCATGATAGTGTTGCCCAGCGATACCTGGCCGTCGCCGCCGATAACGACGGTGTTGCCGCGGCGGACGGACAAAATCGTTGTTCCCCGGTATTGTTCCACCGTGATGATCCTTTTATTACCGTGTCCGGGGTATGTGGGGACGGGAACGCGGAATTCAATCCTGAAGGGCGACTTTCGTTCCCCCGACGTACAGGCGCTGCATCCGGGCACGGCACAGAGTAAACTGCGGCAAATTTCAGGATAAGACTCCCGTGCGACAGAACAACCCCCCTGTGGCCGACACTGCTGCAACCGCTGCGACTTCACCGTCCCCGCGACCCCCGGGCCTGTTGCGGTCCAGTGCCCTGGTGGGGACGATGACGATGCTGTCCCGGGTGCTGGGTTTGATTCGGGATGTGGTACTCGCCCGGGTCATCGGTGCCGACGGTCTGGCGGACGCGTTTTATGTCGCGTTCAAGATTCCCAACTTCCTGCGTCGGCTCTTTGCCGAAGGGGCCTTCGCGCAGGCTTTTATACCCGTCTTGGCGGAGTACAGGACTCGCGGTGGCGATGCCGCAGTCAGGGAGTTGGTCAACCGGGTGGCCGGATGCCTGGGTTCGGTGCTGATCCTGCTGTCGGTGGCTGTGGTCATCGGCGCGCCGGTGGTCACGACCGTGTTTGCGCCTGGGTTTTTAAACGATGCCGCCAAATTCGAAGCCGCCACCGGCATGATCCGGATAACCTTTCCGTATTTGCTGTTTATCTCTCTGACGGGCCTGGGGGCGGGGATTCTCAACAGCTATGACCGGTTCGCTATTCCGGCGCTGACGCCAGTATGGCTCAACGTCTGCCTGATTGGCGCTGCACTGGCAGGTGCTGCCTGGTTTGCAGAGCCGTCCTACGCCCTGGCCTGGGGGGTATTCGTCGCCGGTGTAGTGCAATTACTTTTTCAGCTGCCGTTTCTTCACCGCTTGAGCCTGTTACCGAAGCCCGTCGTCGACTGGCATTACGAGGGTGTCAAACGGATCCTGCGCCTCATGGCTCCGGCCATCTTTGGCGTCTCGGTGAGTCAGATCAATTTGCTGCTCGATACAGTCATCGCTTCGTTTCTGCCCACCGGCAGTGTCTCCTGGCTCTATTACTCCGATCGCCTTTCGGAATTGCCGTTGGGGGTGTTCGGCGTCGCCCTGGGGACCGTTATCATGCCCAGTCTGTCCCGACAGCACGCCTCGGCCAACCCCGAAACCTTTGCCCGCACCCTGGACTGGGCAATGCGCATGGTCCTGTTGGTGGCGATTCCCGCGACCCTCGCCCTGATGTTGCTGGCGGAGCCGATACTGATCACCCTGTTTTACGATGGACAGGAGATCGATAGGCGGGATATCGCCATGTCGGCCCTGAGCCTGCGGGCCTACGCCGGCGGCCTGATCGCCTTTATGCTTATCAAGGTGCTGGCGCCGGGTTTCTTCGCCCGGCAGGATACGGCAACTCCGGTCAGGATCGGGGTCGTCGCGATGGTTGCCAATATGGTCCTCAATATCGCATTCGTGGTTCCGCTGCATCAGTTGTGGCAGGTCGGTCATATGGGGCTGGCGCTGGCGACCTCCCTGGCTGCCTACCTGAATGCCTTCCTGTTGTTCCGACGCCTGCGGCGCGACGGCGTTTATCGGGCCGCGCCGGGGTGGGGACGGCAAATCATCCGAATGGCGGTCTCCAACGTGGCTATGGTTGCGGTGCTGGCTGTCCTGCTGATCTTTTTCAACGCCTGGTATGACGGATCGCTCTGGCAACGGGTGCTGTGGCTTGGCAGTCTTTGTTTTGCTGGTGGCGGGGCCTATGTGGTCTCCCTGTTCCTGTTCGGTTTGCGGTTGCGCGATCTACGCGCGCAATGACGACAGCTCCGGTGCTTGACAACGGTTGCGTGCACTACATCGGTTCGCTTTGGTGCTGTATACTCACGCCCCTTGCACGCTTTATGCTCGTTGATGGGTGAATCCGGAATTGATGTCCGCGGTCAAGAAGTTCATTCGTGGTTTGCACAACCTGCACCCGGAAAACCGCGGTGTTGTGGCAACCATTGGCACCTTTGACGGTATCCACCTGGGGCATCAGGCCATTATGGCGCAGGTGCGTAACAAATCGGCCATCTTTGAATTGCCGTCAATGGCGATGATTTTCGAGCCCCACCCGATGGAGTACTTCTCCCAGGAGCAGGCGCCGGCGCGATTGATGCGCATGCATGAAAAGCTGGAGGCGATATACGCCGAGGGCATCGACCAGATTTTTTGCCTGCAATTCAATCGCTCACTGCGGCAGCTTTCCGCCCGGGAGTTTATTGATCGGGTTCTGGTCAACGGTATTCGGGTCCGCTGCCTGGTGGTGGGGGACGACTTCCGCTTCGGCTGCGATCGCAAGGGCGATAGTGACATGCTCCGCGAAGCGGGCCGCCAATACGGCTTCGAGGTGATCGACACCGCAACAGTTGAGCTCAAAGGCCGGCGTGTCAGCAGTACCTGGGTGCGCCAGGAATTGCAGGCGGGTAACTTTACGTTTGCCGAGACATTGCTGGGAAAACCGTTTTGTATATCGGGCCGTGTGGTGCACGGTCAGCACCTGGGTCGAACCCTGGGAGTGCCGACCGCCAATGTGCATTTACACCGCTACCGTGCCCCCTTGAGCGGCGTTTTTGTGGTGGAGGTGCTGGTCGAGGGTTCGCGTCTGCCCGCGGTGGCCAATGTCGGCGTTCGGCCCACGGTCGGCGATCTGGTCAAGCCGATTCTCGAGGTGCACGTGCTCGATTGGGAGGGCGACCTTTACGGCAAGCGCATCACCGTCCAGTTTATCAACAAGATTCGCGAGGAACGGCAATTCGCCAACGTTGATGAATTGATCGTTAACATCCAGGCCGATATCGCGAAGGCAAAACAGTATTTTGCGGATTTGAGGCGCGCCCCCGGCGAAGTAACGCCCGCAAACCCCTAAGCGGCATTAATCACGGCGGCCTGACGGCCGGCCCCTAAGACGTCGATGTAGAGGACAATGACAGACTCAACAGGTAAAGACTACAAGGCAACTCTCAATCTGCCGAAAACCGCGTTTCCGATGAAGGCCAACCTGGCCCAGCGGGAGCCGGGGATTCTGAAGCGCTGGCAGGAAGAGAACCTTTACCAGCAGCTGCGTGAGGCGCGGGCCGGTCGAGATCAGTTTATCCTCCATGACGGTCCTCCGTACGCCAATGGCGATATTCATATCGGCCATTCTGTCAACAAGGTGCTCAAGGACATCATTATAAAGTCCAGAATTCTGAGTGGCTTTGACGCCCCGTATGTGCCGGGCTGGGATTGCCATGGCCTGCCCATCGAACATAATGTCGAGAAAAAGTTCGGCAAGGCCGGCGTCAAGGTGGACCACAAGACCTTTCGCCAGCATTGTCGCGACTATGCCCGCAAACAGGTCGAGGGTCAGAAACAGGATTTCATTCGCCTGGGTGTCATCGGTGATTGGGACAACCCCTACCTGACCATGGATTACCGTACCGAGGCCGACATCATCCGCGCCCTGGGCAGGATTATTGAAAACGGCCACCTGGTTAAGGGCTACAAGCCGGTGTACTGGAGCGTGGTCGGCGCCTCAGCCCTTGCCGAGGCGGAGGTGGAGTATCAGGACAAGACTTCCTACTCCATTTATGTCGCCTTTCCGGTGGTGGAGCCGGCGGCGCTTG
>PABE01000118.1 GCA_002702725.1 Porticoccaceae bacterium | reverse complement strand
GGAAGGTGCTGGAACCATGGGCGGAAAGCGGCTTGCCAAACGTCAGGGAGCGTATAATCGCATATTGAGGAAGGGGCAGGGGAGATTTGCGGGAGCTATGGCGTTCATTCCACTCGAGCAATGCAAAAATCTTTACGAGGGTTATCGCCGCCGCTTTAAAGCGGGAGGCGTGCATATTCTGCTGGTTCACGCCGCAGGGGTAACCTATGCCATCGATTGCCGGTGTCCCCATGCAGGAGCTTCATTGCACAAGGGCAGGCTGGACCAGGGCGGAATCGTATGCCCCAAGCACGGAATCTGTTTTGATCTGGAAACCGGCCGGCCCCGCGGAGGCGATATTGTAGAGGGTGTGTCCTCTTTAAAATTCTATCCACTGATAATTCAGAAGGGTACGATCGGTATTTCAAGCTAATTGTAATTTGAGCGTACGGCCTGCACGCCAAAGATAAGACCCATCAGTAAGACACTCTCTGTATGTCAAGGGTATGACAGAGGGGGCGAAAAGTTGCTGCGCCGCAAAAAAAATCCTATATTCGCTCACCTTCGAATCTGGCGTATCGAATAACTCCATGACTTCACGCCGGTCCTTGTATCAGAGAGGGGAATAGCATGAACATACGATTTGATGGCCGGGTGGCGGTAGTCACCGGGGCGGGGCAGGGATTGGGACAGTCCCATGCACTGGGTCTTGCCGCCCGGGGCGCCAAAGTGGTTGTCAACGATCTCGGCGTTGATGGGGCTCCCAGTGCATCGGCGCTGGAGACGGTTTCCATGATTGAGGCCCGGGGCGGCGAAGCGATCGCCAACGGGGCGAATGTCGCAGACTACGCTCAGGTTGAGGCGATGATCGGCGAGGCGCTCGCAGCCTGGGGACGGGTCGATATTGTTGTCAACAATGCCGGTATCCTTCGCGATCAGTCATTCGCCAAAATGGATGATGTCAAGTTTTCCCAGGTAATCGATGTGCATCTGAAGGGGGCGTTCAACTGCTCCCGCGCGGCCTGGCCCTACATGCGCGGACAGAACTACGGCAGAATTGTCATGACCACTTCATCCAGTGGCCTTTATGGCAATTTTGGCCAGGCCAATTATGCAGCGGCAAAGCTCGGTCAGATCGGCCTCATGAACACCATGGTGATCGAGGGCGAGAAGTACGGTATTCGCGTCAACTGTATTTCTCCGATTGCCAAAACAGCGATGACGGAGGGCCTTATGGAAAGTGAGGCCCTGGACCTCTTCCACCCTGACGATGTGACCACCGGCGTGCTGGCCCTGTGTTCAGAGGATGCCCCCAATCGCATGATTCTCTCTGCGGGTGCAGGCTGTTTTGCGGCGACGCGACTGTACGAAACCCAGGGCATCTATCTGGATTATGAACAGCGCTCACCGGAAACGGTGCTCGCCTCGTTGCCGGAAATTCTTTCCGATAAAGGGCAGGCAGAGATTGCCAACGGCCCAATGCAAACCCTCAAGTTTGTCGGCCTTGCGGCGGATGCCCAGGGCATCGAACTGGGATCGGCTTCCTGGGGTCCCAAGGGCTAGTCTGGGCCAGTTACAAGGCTCGCCCGACATTCCGGTGGGCGGCCCTAGATAGCCAAGCGCCGAACGGCGGGATCCGGCTCGCTGGAATTCCAGAGGGAATCGAAGTCCTTGCTCAAGCGACGTGCTTCCAGGGGGGCATAGGCGAAGAAGTAGCCCTCATAACCGTCTTCCAGCTGGTTGTATAGCACCTGTTCCTCGTCGCCGACAATAAAATCGGTGTGAAGCGTCTCCCTTTCAGGGTTCAGTTTTCGCAGCTGAATGCGGCTGGTCAGGCGATGGAACATCTCCACAAGCCTGTGGAAGTGAGTTTGCAGGGATTGAGTTTCTTTGACCAGTATCCGCACATCGGCATTCGGATGGCGGGTGGCAATCTGAAAGATTGCCTCGCAAAAGTCTTCCTGATCGTAAAGTTGGCGATCGAGTACCTTGCTGAAGATACGTATGATGCGGTCAGACGACCGGGCCAATTGAAGGGCTCTGTCGCGAAAATCGTCGGCGCCAGAGACCGGTAGCCGCTGCCTGGCTGTGTCGCTGATCTCAGGGGGGCTCGTTTCAGGGGGGCGGTGGCTAAAACGTTGCAGGTCGAGGGACATGCTCCGATGGGGGATTCCCGCGTCCATGAACACATCGCTTTGGACACTGAAACCGTTGTCCTCATAAAACGGAATTGCACCGAGCTGGGCATCGAGAACCAGCTCCTCAATACCGTTGTGTATTGCGTACTGTACTATGGCCCTGAGCAGGCTGGAGCCTACCCCCTGTTTCCGGTACGGTTTGAGAACGGCCATGCGGCCGATCTTGTTGCCTGCCAGGCGTGCCGTTCCCATGGGTTTAGGGCTTGAGCCCCAGGCCAGCCAGTGGACTGCCTCGGGGTCTTGGCCGTCGACGTCTTCTTCAGGGCTGACACCCTGCTCCTCGATAAAGACCTTTTTCCGAATATCGGCAATTAATGCCTGGTGTGATTGCCAGTCAGTTTGCTCGACGTCGATCGGAAAGAAATCGATGCTGTCCGTCATGGATAGTCGCCTGTCAGTACGCTACGCTCGGATTTGTTCTTAAGCCGTTATACCATGCACCCGATTTCGTAATCGCGCAAGTCACTGGTTTATTTAAGGAGTTGATGTGATTGTCAGGCAGAGAGTGGATTGGAAATACACGGCGATTTTGCTGTTACTGCTGCTCGGGTTCGTTTTCCCTGCGGCAGCGGAAGACGTACCGTTTATTCAGTTTGGCGACCGCTTTCATCCGGTTCCCGGTCATGGCGGGATGGTGGTGTCCCAGGAGGCGCTCGCCAGCCGTGTGGGCGCCGAGATCCTGCGCCAGGGTGGTAATGCAGTGGATGCCGCTGTGGCGACGGGTTTCGCTCTGGCGGTAACCCTGCCCCAGGCAGGGAATATCGGCGGCGGCGGTTTTATGCTGGTTCACCTCGCCGAGCGAAATGAAACCATCGCCATAGATTACCGGGAAATGGCCCCCGCAAAGGCCCATCGCAACCTGTTCCTCGACGAATCCGGCAATGCCGATGCGGAAAAATCCCGTTATAGCGCACTTGCAACAGGGGTCCCCGGCACGGTGGCAGGCCTTGTCCACGCGCAGGAAAAATACGGGAAACTGCCGCTTCGGACTGTTATTGCCCCGGCTATCAAGTTGGCAGAGAACGGGTTCGAAATCAGCTATCCGCTGTCGTTTTCCTTTCGGTATGCCCGCGATCGCCTGGCCGCGAACCCCGCTGCCAGCGGGTATTTTCTGAACGCGGACGGTACCGCCAAGGCGGTGGGCGAGCGCCTGGTACAAAGGGATCTGGCGGCGACCTTGAAACGTATTGCAAACCAGGGTGCCGATGGCTTTTATAGCGGTAAAACCGCTGACCTGATCGTCATACAAATGTCCAAAAGTGGCGGACTGATCGACCACGACGATCTGGCCGGGTACCGGGTCGTAGAGCGCACGCCGGTGTGGGGACGCTATCGGAACTATCAGGTCGCCTCAATGCCGCCCCCATCTTCCGGGGGCGTACATCTGGTCGAGATGCTGAATATCCTCGAGGGCTGGGATCTGGAGAGCATGGGCCACAACAGTGCCGATTATCTGCATCGGTTGATCGAAGCCATGCGTCGGGCCTATGCCGATCGAAGCAAATACCTGGGGGATCCGGATTTCGAGACCGTCCCGGTCCAGGCGCTTATCGATAAAGACTATGCCGCGCGACTGAGGGAGGGTATAGCGACCGACCGGGCAACACCCTCCAGCGAGGTTGCGCCGGGCCTGCCCGTACCCGAAGAAAGTCCCCAGACAACCCACTATTCGGTTTGGGATGCTGATGGAAATGTGGTCAGCAACACCTATACGCTGAATTTTTCGTACGGTAACGGGATTGCGGTCGCGGGTGCCGGTTTTCTGCTAAACAATGAGATGGACGATTTTTCCGCCAAGCCGGGGGTCCCTAATGCCTTTGGCTTGCTCGGGGGCGAGGCCAACGCCATCGAGCCTCGCAAGCGCCCCCTGTCGTCCATGACACCGACGATACTTTTCAAGGACGGCGATCCGGTGCTAGCTACCGGCAGCCCTGGTGGCAGCCGCATTATTACCGCCGTGCTGCAACTTATTCTCAATGTGGTCGATTTTCAGATGAATATCGCCGAAGCCACCGCGGCACCGCGTATTCACCACCAGTGGTATCCCGACACTGTGGATGCCGAGCCCGGTATCAGTCCGGATACGGTGGCAAGACTCAAGGCCCTGGGGCACGAGGTCAAGACCGCGCCCTGGGCCATAGGCCGTACCCAGTCGATCAGCCGTGACCAGAGTGTATTCCAGGGAATGACCGATTATCGCTGGCCCGGGGGGGAGGCGGTGCCCGCCGAGGGTGTGAACATACTGCAAAATAATCCATAACAACGGGGTGTTAACCATGGAATTTGTCGACAAGGTGGCCTTTATCACCGGCGGTGCCATAGGATTTGGGCGGGCCTTTGCCCGGGCATTGGGCGAGCGGGGGGCCAGTGTCATCCTGGCGGATATAGATATCAGTGCCGCCAGGGAAACAGCCGCTTCACTGGCGGAAGCAGGCATTAGCGCACTCGCTCTCGAATGTGACGTGGCCGATGAGCACGCGGTAGAGGTGGCGGTGGCGGAGTCCGTCCGTCGCCTCGGCGGTATCGATATCCTGATCAATAACGCCGGTAAACACCTGACCAAATACAATCAACCGTTTGGTAAATTGCCGCGTCACGAAGTCCGAGCCCTGTTCGACGTTAATGTCATGGGCGTGGTCAACTGTACGGTGGCCTGTCAACCGACCATGAAGCAGCGGGGCGGGGGCATCGTGGTCAATATTGCCTCCATTGCAGCGAACCTCAGTTCGACACCCTATGGGGTTTCCAAGTTGGCGGTCCGAGGACTGACGCTGGCATTCGCCACCGAGCTGGCGGCGGATGGCATCCGCGTCAATGCCATATCCCCGGGCCTTATGGCCACGGAAAATGCTCTGGATGATCTGCCCCAGGACTTCATCGACGACTTTGTCAACAACCGTCAGCTCGTAAGGCGGCTTGGCAGGATGGACGATATTGTTGAGGCGATGCTTTTTTTGTGTTCGGAAAAATCGAGCTTTATGACCGGAGAAACCCTGCGTGTTTCGGGCGGCTATCCGCTCGGGTTCGATTGACCGGAGTTGTCGTCGGCGAAGACCTCCAGCCCGTCGATAAAAGTGCGGGCGGGGTAATTGCCCATTGCCGGCAGTTGGGCCCGGCGACGGCAAGAAGGGTCATCAAGGAACAGCCCGGGGTATTTCGGGCGGGTCATAAAACTGGCAAACCATCCGGCGAGTAACTGCTCATCATCGAGGGTATCGAGAAGCAGCTGTCGGGCCTGGCGGATGAACGTCGGGTCGATGTTGTCGCTGGCCATGTCGGGGGAAAGTGACGGATCGCGGTAGTGGCGGCCGTGCCCGAGACTCAGCACTTCCGTTGCCAGGTCATCGAGCATCTCGCCCGCGGTGGGTGCCCGAAAACCCAGCGACCAGGTCATGCAGTCATCACCTACGGCACGTCCCCAGTGGGCAACCCGCGGAGGCAAATACAGGACATCGCCGGGATTCAGTAACCAGGTTTCTGTGGCTTCAAATGAGTCGAGAATTTTGAGGTCTGTTCCCGCGAGCAGGGCTGTGCTCTCATCGCAGCGGCCACCGATCGACCATTCACGCTGGCCTTCCGCCTGAATCAGAAAGACATCGTAATAGTCGAAATGGGGCCCGACGCTGCCGCCATTATTGGCGATGCTGATCATGATGTCGTCCATGCGCCAGCGTGGCAGGAAGGGAAACTCATCGATCAGGGCACGAACTTCCGGAACCCAGAGGTCCACCGCCTGGACCAGCAGCGTCCAGGGTGAGTCCGCCGGTAGTGACGTCAGGTCCGTTTCTTGAAAGGGGCCGTGATGCAGCTGCCAGGGACCTGCGTTTCCCCGTTCGTACACGAGCCGGGATTCGACCTCGTCCTCAAGGGCCAATCCTGCCACTTCGTCGCGGTCGATGGGTGAACGAAGGCCGGGCAGTGCCCCGGGCAGCAGCAGAGGCTGGCATTGCCAGTAATCCCGCAGGAAAATATAGTCATCGATGCCATCGGGGAAACGAATCATCTCAGCCGGGTTTCCGGATCGCTTTCGCCTGGGATACGGCATTGCCAATATAACTGGCGGGGGTCATCGCCCGAAGCTGAGCTTTTGCCGCCTCGGGTATAGCCAGCGTTTCGATGAAATCCTGCATTTTTTCCCGGGTAATACCCTGGCCGCGGGTAAGTTCCTTGAGCTTTTCGTAGGGCTTTTCGATGTTGTAGCGGCGCATCACGGTTTGCACCGGCTCGGCGAGGACCTCCCAGGCCTCATCCAGATCCTCGGCCAGGCGCTGGGTATTCAGCTCTAGCTTGCCAAGGCCTTTTTGCATTGATGCGTAGGCGATCTGACTGTAGCCAAAGCCAACCCCCATGTTGCGCAGGACCGTGGAGTCGGTCAAATCGCGCTGCCAGCGGGATATCGGCAGTTTTTGTGCCAAATGGCTGAACACGGCATTGGCGATGCCGAGATTGCCCTCCGCATTCTCAAAATCGATGGGGTTGACCTTGTGGGGCATGGTGGAAGAGCCGACTTCGCCGGCCACGGTTTTCTGCTTGAAGTAGCCGAGGGAGATATATCCCCAGATATCCCGGTTGAAGTCGATCAGGATGGTGTTAAGACGGCTGATGGCATCAAACAGCTCGGCAATGTAGTCGTGGGGTTCAATCTGGGTGGTGTAGGGGTTCCAGACCAGCCCGAGGCTTTCGACGAATTCCCGGGCGTTTTCCTGCCAATCGATTTCGGGATAAGCGGACAGGTGGGCATTGTAGTTGCCGACGGCGCCGTTGAACTTGGCGAGGATTTCCACGTCCGCAATCTGTTTCATCTGCCTGCGCAAGCGGTAGGCAACATTGGCGAATTCCTTGCCGACAGTGGTCGGTGAGGCCGTCTGTCCGTGGGTGCGGGACATCATGGGTACGCTGGCATAGTCCAATGCCATGGCTTCGAGATGGCTGACAATCGCGTCTACTGCTGGCAGAAGCACCTGTTGGCGACCGGCACTGAGCATCAGGCCGTGGGAGGTATTGTTGATATCTTCCGATGTGCAGGCAAAGTGGACGAATTCGCTGACCGCGGCAAGCTCACCGTTTCCGGCGATTTTCTCCTTGATGAAATATTCCACAGCCTTGACATCGTGATTTGTCGTTGCCTCGATATCCTTGATGCGCTGGGCGTCCGCTTCAGAGAAGTTCTCCGCCAGCGCATTAAGCAGCTCCTTGGCTTCGCCGCTGAACGCCGGCACTTCGGCAATCCCGGGGTGGCAAGCCAGTCTCTGCAACCAGCGGATTTCAACGATTACACGGTATTTGATCAAGCCATATTCGCTGAACAATGGGCGCAGTGATCGGGTTTTGCCGCCATAGCGGCCGTCAATCGGGGAAATGGCGGTAAGCGCAGAGAGGTTCATAGGACATTCCATTTACGGGTTTGAAACCGGCGGGCCTGTAACGCCAGCCGGGTTTGGAAAGGTGCGCATTTTAACCCAGATCAGGAACTAAATCAGCGCGCTTTCAACAGGTTCGACGAAGATCGGCGATGCGGTCGACAATAGCCCGCCGTTGGAAGACAAGCTGGCGTCGATTGCCCCCGAGCTGGTGCCAAAGGATCGCCGAGCGAATGGCGGCAAACAACAGGCAGCGGATTTTTTTCGCCACTTCCGGTTGTTGCAGGTGCTGAGCCAGGCCATTGACCTGAATGCGGTAATTGAACGTACTGATGGTGTTGAGATACAAATCCGCCAGATTGGCGATGACATTCGTGTGGGTCTCTGAAAAATGATCGGCCTGCCGTCTGGCATTGTCGATACCGTCACCGATGCGGTTCAGCTTTGCCTTGTCTTTCAACAGCTTTTTTTGCAGATACAGGGCACCCAGAAAGTAGCGAAGAATATCGTTGTTTTTCCTCTCCCGGGCGTCCCCCAGCACCTTGCGCAGGGTGCTCAACCCTGTCTCCAGGCGATGTATATCACCGTAAACCGCCATTGTAGAAGAGGGGTTCTGTTCAAACAGGCTGTGAATGCAGGTTTCGAAGTCGTCGCCAAGGCAACCGCCTGTCCGGGCCAGGTTGTCGACAAGCTGACAGGCCTGGAAGACCCCCGCCAGGGCGATAACCTGATCATTGGTCGGGCTGGAAAAGAACATCACTTCACGTCTTTCCGATTAAAGGTGGTTTCAATTACGCCGCCGCCGAGACATTGATCGCCGTGGTAGAAAACCACCGATTGGCCCGGTGTCACCGCCCGCTGGGGTTGGTCAAAACTCACGGTGCAGCCGTTGCGGCCGACCTCAACCTGGCAGGCCTGGTCGGGTTGCCGGTAGCGGGTTTTGGCATTACAGCGAAAGTTGGCTGCCTCGGGGGGGCCGTTAATCCAGTGCACCTCACCACACGTGAGGGTGTCGGTATAGAGGAGCGGATGATCACTCCCCTGAACGGCAATAAGTACATTGCGGTCCAGGTCCTTGGCGGCGACGTACCAGGGTGATTCGGAAGCGCCTTTGACGCCGCCAATGCCGAGCCCCTGTCTTTGGCCAAGGGTGTGATACATAAGTCCCGTATGCCGCCCCAAAATATTACCTTCCGGGTCTTCGATATCGCCGGGCTGGGCGGGCAGGTACTGCTCCAGAAAATCCTTGAATCGGCGCTCTCCGATAAAGCAGATTCCCGTGCTGTCTTTCTTGTGGGCGGTGACAAGGTCGTTGCGCTCGGCAATGGTCCGCACCTCTGATTTGTTCATCTCGCCTATGGGAAACAGGGAGCGTGCCAGGGCAGATTCGGGTACCGCATGCAGGAAGTAGCTTTGGTCCTTGTTTCTGTCGAGTCCCTTGAGTAACAGGGTCCGACCATCGCGGTCGGCGCGGCGCACATAGTGACCGGTGGCGATCATGTCAGCCCCCAGTATCTCGGCGTAGTCCAGAAAGACCTTGAACTTGATCTCGCGATTGCAAAGGATGTCGGGGTTCGGCGTCCGACCGGCCCGGTATTCGGCCAGAAAGTGCTCGAACACATTGTCCCAGTACTCGGCGGCGAAGTTGGCGGTATGCAGGGTGATCCCCAATTTGTCGCAGACCGTACGGGCGTCGGCAAGATCCGCCCTGGCAGTGCAGTATTCACTGCCGTCATCCTCGTCCCAGTTCTTCATGAACAGACCTTCGACGGTGTAGCCCTGGGACTTGAGCAGCAGCGCTGTCACCGACGAGTCGACGCCGCCGGACATGCCGACGATCACGGTGGGCTTGCTCATGGCAGTGTGGTTCCCGGCAGTTCCCTGATCAATTCAAGGGGATATATGGGCCCGTTGAGGAAATTTTCAATCACCGAGAGTACCAGCGGACTGCGCAGTTTGTCCGATTCTGCCTTGAGGCTTTCGAGATCGAGCCATTCCGCGGCGATGATATCCGGGTCGAGTTGCATCGGGTCGGCCCGTTCGAGGGGCTCTGCGACAAAGGTCAACCGGTAATAGGTCGCGCCATTGCGGGGCGAGCGATAGGTATAAATTCCCAGGAACCCGGACAGGCTCACATGCCAGCCGGTCTCTTCCAGGGTTTCCCTCAGGGCTGCCTGCAGAAGAGATTCTCCGGGCTCTACATGTCCCGCGGGCTGGTTGATAACTTCCCGACCGTCGTCATTCTCCCGAACCATCAGAAATCGATTGTCACGGTGTATGACGGTCGCGACGGTCAGGTGAATCTGATCAGGCATTAACGGGGATTCCTGCGGCTGGTGGATTTTTTCGGTACGGAGCCCTGGTTTCCCGGGCGGCGGACGGACCTTTTTGTCGACTTCCCGGACCCGGTATCTGGAAGGCGCCTATTGTCTACAGGGCGGTGGATATCTTCAACGGCAAATTGCCCCGGTTGCAGGTCGTCCAGAGTCCACTGGCCGATACTGGCGCGGATAAGGCGTAGTGTCGGCAACCCGACTGCCGCGGTCATTCGCCTGATCTGCCGGTTTCGGCCCTCCCTGATGGTAAGGGAGAGCCAGCTGGTGGGCACGGTTTTGCGAAAGCGGACTGGGGGGTTGCGCGGCCAGAGATTCGGTTCATCAATCTGCTTCACCTCGGCCGGGAGCGTCGCCCCGTCCTTCAGATTGACACCGTTTCGAAGCGATTTGAGCTGCGTCGGATCGGGAACCCCCTCCACCTGGACCCAATAGGTCTTACGCTGTTTGAACTTGGGGTGGCTGATCTCCGCCTGCAGTGCCCCGTCATCGGTAAGTAACAGAAGGCCTTCCGAATCGTGGTCCAATCGTCCGGCCGGATACACCCCGGGCATCGAAATATAGTGCTTGAGGCCGGGGTGACCGTCAGCGTCAGTGAACTGGCTTAGCACCCCGAACGGTTTGTTAAATCGGATAAGAGTCGACATGGCGTAATGATATCGGTTTCCATTGGATGAAGATAATGACTCTGTCATCGGACGGATTGATGGCCAACGACTCCACCACCGATTCGTGGCATGGTATCGGCCAGCGGTGGCGGCCTGAATGAAATTGGGGCCCGCCCATGCATTGGTGAGGAGGCGACAGTGCCCCCGGCGCCGATATTGTTTTGATCGCGGATTGGCGGATCTGTCCACAGACTGACATCAGGCGCGCTCTGTGCTAGGATCACCGCGTTTTTTTATCCGATCTGTCTCATGCAGCCCCCGGTATTTGCGCCGTCGCAGCCGACCTGAATATCAGGCGGGAACGCCGGGATTGCACTTGACTCCTGAATATACCCCCCGTCGCCCGAGCGCAGCGGGTTAATGATGCCGGTCGGACCTCTTTTTCGCGCTGTCCGCATGCCGGAAAGCAAGGATTTGATCAACCTACACGCACGGGAAGAAACATGACCGCAAAAATCATCTATACCCTGACCGACGAAGCGCCCATGCTGGCGACGTATTCTCTGCTGCCCATCGTGCAGGCATTTACCGGACCCTCCGGGATTGCGATCGAAACACGTGATATCTCCCTCGCTGGCCGGATCGTTTCCCAGTTCCCCGAGTATCTGACTGAAGAGCAGCGTATTGGTGATCACCTTGCAGAGCTCGGCGAGCTGGCCAAAACCCCGGAAGCCAATATCATTAAACTGCCCAATATCAGTGCCTCCTACCCTCAACTGATGGCTGCCATCAAGGAGTTGCAGGACCAGGGTTACGCGTTGCCAAATTACCCCGACAACCCCCAGACAGACGAAGAAAGAGACATTAAGTCCCGCTATGACAAGGTCAAGGGCAGTGCGGTAAACCCGGTCCTGCGGGAAGGCAACTCGGACCGCCGGGCCGCGGCGTCGGTCAAGGCCTATGCCAGGAAGCATCCCCACCGGATGGGCGCCTGGTCGGCGGACTCAAAATCCCATGTGGCCCATATGAAAGATGGCGACTTTTACGGCAGCGAAAAATCCGTCACCGTCGCGGCTGAAGGCACATTCAAAATCGAATTTGTCGGCGATGACGGTACCACCAGGGTCCTGAAAAGCGCTGCACCCCTGCAAGCCGATGAAGTGATCGACTGTGCGGTCATGAGCCGCAGTGCCCTGCAGACCTTTCTTGCCGGTGAGATTGACGATGCCAGGGATAAGGGCGTCCTTTTCTCCCTGCATCTGAAGGCCACCATGATGAAGGTTTCCGACCCAATCATGTTTGGCCACGCCGTTAAGGTCTTTTACCACGAACTCTTCGAAAAGCACGGGAAGCTCTTTGAGGAGCTCGGTGTCGATGTCAATAATGGCATCGGCGATGTGTATGCCAAGCTTGCCAAGGTTCCGGCGGATAAGCGCGCGGAAATTGAAGGTGATATTGCCGCTATCTACAAGGCTCGTCCCAAAATGGCCATGGTCAATTCCGACAAAGGAATCACCAACCTGCATGTGCCCAGCGATATCATCGTCGACGCCTCCATGCCGGCCATGATTCGGGATTCCGGCAAAATGTGGAATTCCGACGGCGAACTCCAGGACACCAAGGCAGTGATTCCGGATCGCTGTTACGCCGGCGTTTACCAGGCGGTCATCGAAGATTGTAAAGAGAACGGCGCCTTTGACCCTGCGACCATGGGCAGCGTACCCAATGTCGGGCTGATGGCGCAGAAAGCCGAGGAATACGGCTCCCACGACAAAACCTTTGAAATGGGTGCCAGTGGCACAGTCAGGGTTGTCGACAGTGACGGCAATACGCTGATGGAACAGAAAGTCGATGCGGGGGATATTTTCCGCATGTGTCAGACCAAGGATGCAGCGATCCAGGACTGGGTAAAACTGGCCGTTACCCGGGCCCGCGCCACCGGTGCTCCGGCGGTATTCTGGCTCGACGAAAATCGCGCCCACGACGCCCAGTTGATTGCCAAGGTAACTCAGTACCTGAACGGACTCGACACATCCGGTCTCGATATTCGCATCATGGCGCCCGTGGATGCATGCCGGTTCTCCCTGGAGCGGATTCGCAAAGGTGAAGATACCATTTCCGTAACCGGTAACGTCCTGCGGGACTATCTCACCGACCTGTTCCCGATCATGGAATTGGGTACCAGTGCCAAAATGTTGTCGATCGTGCCCTTGATGAATGGCGGTGGTCTGTTTGAGACCGGCGCGGGCGGTTCAGCTCCCAAACACGTGCAGCAGTTCCTTGAAGAAAATCACCTGCGCTGGGATTCGTTGGGTGAGTTCCTTGCCCTGGCGGAGTCCCTTGATCATTTCGGCACCGTGACGGGTAACGACAAGGCGAAAACCTTCGCCAAAACCCTGGATCAGGCCAACGGCAAGTTCCTGGACAGCAACAAGTCACCGTCGCGCAAGGCAGGCGAGCTGGATAACAGGGGTAGCCACTTCTATCTGGCCATGTACTGGGCCGAGGCCCTGGCGGGCCAGCAGGATGATGCCGAGCTTCGTGCCCAGTTCGAGCCAATTGCGGCGCAATTGACGGCGGCAGAGGCGAAAATTATTGACGAGCTGACCACCATTCAGGGCAAGCCCGTGGATATTGGAGGTTACTATCGCCCCGATTCCCGGCTGGCATCTGAAGCCATGCGTGCCAGCGCAACCCTCAACCAGGTGCTTGACAGTATTGGCTGACGATTGGTCAGTTTTGCACGGACATGACAAAACCCGGGTTAACCCGGGTTTTTCGTCTCTGATCCTTGCTGGTGGGGGAAGAGAGGTCTAGTGAGCGATGCCCGACTCTTCCCCGCTATGGACCAGAGGGCTTATATTGGTTGCGTGAAGACCCTTTTCGCCTTCGATAATATCGAAGGTGACCTCCTGACCCGCCTTGAGGGTTTTGTAGCCCTCCATGACAATGGCCGAGAAGTGGGCAAAAATATCGTGGTCACCGTCCTCGGGGAGGATAAATCCATACCCCTTGGCATTGTTAAACCACTTTACGGTTCCCTTAGGCATCTTTTTCTCCCGCCTCACTACTGTATATGATAATTATTGGTCTGGTCGGGGGACACGGGGCGTGTCTGACCTGTAAAACCTGAAAGTCAGGCACTTGACTATTAGCGTGATCAGCCGCACAAGTCAAGTGTGGATTTTTCCAATTTTACTCCACAAACTCAACCTTGCGGGGCTAGAATAGACCTCTACGAGTTTTGTGGTGCAAGTCGCCATTACGTTTCTGAAAGCGCTGGAGGCATTATTTACGTCGTGACCAGTCGAGCAAGTCATTCTGATTCACATGAAAACGCACGTCCATCCTCTGATCTGGCGGTAGAGGAAGCCAAGCCCAAGCTTAAACGCCCTCCCCGTTATCAGGTGGTGATGCACAACGACGATTACACACCGATGGAATTTGTCGTCGAGGTGCTGGAAACTTTTTTTGCTATGGACCGGGAGCTGGCAGTGCGTGTTATGCTCAAGGTGCACACGGAGGGTAAGGCCGTCTGTGGCGTATTTGTCCGCGATGTGGCTGAAACCAAGGCCGCCCAGGTCAACCAGTTTGCCCGCGAGAACGAACACCCACTCATGTGCGAGATCGAGCCCGCCGATGATTCTGACGATTCCGAGTAGGAGAGGCCGAGATGTTAAGTAAAGAGCTCGAGGCGACACTGAACGACGCTTTCAGGCTGGCCCGGGACAAGCGTCACGAGTTTATGACCGTGGAACATCTATTGCTGGCGTTGCTGGACAATGCCTCGGCCATCGCCGTGCTGAAGGCCTGTGGTGTTGATTTCGAGGTTCTGCGCCGGGATCTGGACGAATTCATTGATTCCACCACCCCTGTGATACCCGATGATGATCTGGATACCGAGACCCAGCCCACACTGGGCTTCCAGCGGGTGCTGCAGAGAGCCGTTTTCCATGTCCAGTCCTCTGGAAAAAAGGAGGTCAGCGGGGCCAATGTTCTGGTGGCTATCTTCAGCGAACAGGAGAGCCAGGCGGTTTACTTCCTGCGCATGCAGAATGTCGCCCGCATCGATATCGTCAATTTCATATCCCACGGTGTCTCCAAGTTCGCCGACCAGTCGGAACAGCGTCGCGAAGCCCCGGAAGGTCAGGCCGGGGGCGATAACCCGGGGGCAGAAGGGGGAGAGAAGAGTCTGCTTGAGCAGTTTGCCGCCAATCTCAATATGCAGGCCAAACGGGGGCTCATTGACCCTTTGGTGGGCCGGCAGATGGAGCTGGAGCGGGTCTGCCAGGTGCTTTCCCGGCGGCGCAAGAACAACCCCCTGCTGGTGGGCGAGTCCGGGGTAGGCAAGACCGCGATTGCGGAAGGCCTCGCCAAGCGTATCGTCGACGGCGAGGTGCCGGAAATTATATCGGAAAGCACGGTTTATTCTCTGGACCTCGGCGCATTACTCGCGGGCACAAAATACCGCGGCGATTTTGAAAAGCGCTTCAAGGGCCTGCTGGCCGAGCTGGAGCAGGAAGAGCACGCCATTCTGTTCATTGATGAGATTCATACCATCATCGGTGCCGGCGCCGCTTCCGGAGGTGTCATGGACGCCTCAAACCTCCTCAAACCGCTGCTGACCTCGGGCAGGATGCGTTGTATCGGCTCGACCACCTATCAGGAGTATCGGGGTATTTTCGAGAAGGACCGGGCGTTGTCGAGGCGTTTCCAGAAAATCGATGTGGTCGAGCCTACCATCGAGGAGACCGAGGAAATCCTCAAGGGGCTGAAATCCCGGTTTGAGGAGCACCACGGGTTGCGGTTCACCAATCCGGCACTGAAAGCCGCTGCGGAATTGTCTGCACGGCATATACCCGACAGGTTCCTGCCCGATAAAGCCATTGATGTGATCGATGAGGCGGGGGCCTATCAGCAGCTACAGCCGCCATCGAAGCGCAAGAAAACCATCGGTGTCAGCGATATTGAACAGGTGGTTGCCAAAATCGCTCGTATTCCGCCAAAAAGCGTGTCCGCATCCGACAAGGAGCAGCTGCGCAACCTGGACGCCAAGCTGAAAATGGTGGTATTCGGCCAGGACGAGGGTATCAATGCGCTTTCGACCGCTATAAAGATGGCCCGGGCTGGCCTGCGGGACGGCGAGAAACCCATCGGCAGCTTCCTCTTTGCTGGTCCGACCGGGGTCGGCAAGACGGAGGTGTCCCGTCAGTTGGCAGAGGTTCTTGGCATTGAGCTGTTGCGCTTTGATATGTCGGAATACATGGAGCGTCACACGGTGTCACGGCTTATTGGCGCGCCCCCGGGTTATGTTGGTTTTGATCAGGGAGGCTTGCTCACCGACGCAGTAACCAAACATCCGCACTCGGTGGTGCTGCTCGATGAGATCGAGAAGGCACACCCGGATGTTTTCAATCTGCTCCTGCAGGTGATGGACCATGGTGCGCTGACCGACAACAACGGTCGCAAGGCGGATTTCCGCAATGTGATCCTGATTATGACCACCAATGCCGGGGCCGAGCTGTCCAGCCGTCCCTCGATCGGATTTACGACCCAGGATCACAGCACTGATGCCATGGAGGCGATCAAAAAAATGTTTTCGCCGGAATTCCGCAATCGACTGGATGGCATTATCCAATTCAAGTCGTTGCAGCCGGAGGTTATCAAAACGGTGGTGGATAAGTTTCTCACCGAGCTTCAGGCCCAGCTCGACGACAAAAAGGTGGTTATCGACGTGGATGAGGAGGCGCGGGAATGGTTCGCCCAGCACGGCTATGATGCCAAGATGGGCGCCCGCCCCATGGCGCGCTTGATTCAGGACAAACTGAAAAAACCCCTCGCCGAACACATACTTTTTGGTTCGCTGTCTTCCGAAGGGGGAACGGTGCGCGTGACGGTCAAGGGGGGCGAGATTGTACTGGAAATGGAAGAGGAAGTGGTCAGCGCCTGAATGCGCCTGGCCTTAAGGCCAGGCCACTACCGGGCGCGATAGGTGATGCGTCCTTTGGACAGGTCGTAAGGGGTCAATTCGACCTTTACCTTGTCGCCGGTCAGAATGCGGATATAGTTCTTGCGCATTTTGCCTGAAATATGGGCGGTAACCACATGACCATTTTCCAGTTTCACTCGAAACGTCGTATTTGGAAGTGTGTCTATCACTTCGCCTTCCATCTCTATGTGGTCTTCTTTCGCCATATTCAGGCTCTACTCCAAAGCTGGTCAACTGAAGGCGGGCATTTTGCCTGAAATGCGTCCGGAAGGCAAAGAAACAGGGTTACAACCCCGAGCATCGGACCCAGCGCCCACCCATCAGCAGCTCCAATGGCTGGAAACGCGATTTGTAGGCCATTTTGGGTGAGCTCTTAATCCAGTAACCGAGATAAACGTAGGGCAACTGTTCCGTTCTGGCCAGTTCAACGGTGGTCAGGATTGCCAGCGTACCAAGGCTGCGCCGCTCGTGTTCGGGATCGTAGTAGGTGTAGATGGCGGAGAGGCCGTCATGCAGGAAATCCACCACCGAACAGGCCAGGAGTACCCCGGAACTGCGGAATTCGATAAACCGGGTTTGCTTGATGCCCTCGCCCAGGAAATCCACATATTGTTCCCAGCTAGGCGGAAACATATCACCGTCGCGATGTCGGAGGCTGATGTATTTTTCGTATAGTCGGTAGTGCTCGGTCTCTTTGTCGATCGCGCTCACCGTCTCCACCGCCAGGTCGTCGTTGTGTTTGAGACAGCGTCGTTGCTGCCGGCTGGGCTTAAAGTCGGCTACGGGAATACGTGTGGATATACAGGCGGAGCACTGCTGGCAACGGGGTTGATAGTAATAGCGACCGCTGCGGCGGTAACCCATCTGGGTGAGCTGGTTATAAAGCTCCGGCGACATATTGATCGTGGGGTCGACAAATGCGGTAGTCGCCTCTTTCTCGGCTAAATAGCTGCACTGGTGCGGCTGGGTGTAAAAAAGGCGAATTTTATTCAGATCCGGGGAAATATCACGGGTCATGATAGACGCTCAGTTCCTGGATGTGTCCTGACCAAGCTTATCAGAAGTTGCCTGAAAGTCATTGCTGTCAGGCCAGTCAATATTGTGTCCCGTATACAATGGAATCCGGGCAAGAAATTCCGATCTGGTCATGGTCTTGACCCCCAGTGAGCCGAGGTGAGGATTCATGATCTGGCAATCGATCAGGGCCAACCCGGCGTCCGCCAGGGTCTGGCTCAGTACAATAAACGCGGCCTTGGACGCATTGGGCTCAAGACTGAACATCGACTCGCCGCAAAACAGCTGACCAAGCTGAACACCGTAGAGCCCTCCGACCAACCGCCCGTCCCGCCAGCATTCGACGGAGTGGCAGTAGCCCATAGCGTTTAGCCGTCGATACGCCGCCACCATATCATCGGTGATCCAGGTACCCTCACTGTCCTGGCGCGGTGCGGCGCAGGATGCAATCACTGTTGCGAAAGCGGAATCGGTGGAGAATCGGAATCTGTGTTGTCTGAAGCATTTTTTCATGCTGCGACTGATGTGCTCGCGACCCGGGAGCAGCACTGCACGGACTGACGGGCTCCACCACAGGACAGGCTGATTGTCGTCGTACCAGGGGAAGATACCCCGGTTATAGGCGCTTAGAAGTGTTCGGGGCTCGAGATCGCCGCCAAAGGCCAACAGCCCGTCGGGGGAGGTGAGGGCCGACGCCGGATCCGGAAACACAGGGTGTTCCGGATCCACGTAGGGCAAAACAATGGCTTTTTGAGTCAGTTGTTGGCTCCATCAGCCTCGCTCAGGCGAGGTCATCCAGATATTTCTCAGCGTCGAGCGCCGCCATACAGCCCGAGCCCGCACTGGTGACCGCCTGCCGGTAAATGTGGTCGGCGACATCGCCGGCGGCAAAGACCCCGGGTATGGAGGTGGCCGTCGCATTGCCCTCGGTGCCGCTACGGACAGTGATGTAGCCGTTTTTCATATCGAGCTGGCCGCTGAATATATCCGTGTTGGGCTTGTGACCAATGGCGATAAACACGCCGGAAAGCGCCATTTCCTCAATCGTATCGTCGACAGTACTTCTGATTTTCAGACCTGTGACGCCGCTGTCATCGCCAACCACTTCCTCCAGCGTGTTGTTCCATTTCAGGGTGATGTTGCCGTTTTCGGCCTTTTCGAAGAGTTTGTCCTGAAGGATTTTCTCCGCCCGTAGCGCGTCGCGGCGATGGACCAGCACCACCTCGCTGCAGATATTCGACAGGTAGAGGGCCTCCTCGACTGCGGTATTGCCGCCACCGATAACCGCAACCTTCTGATCGCGGTAGAAAAAGCCATCACAGGTGGCGCAGCCGCTTACGCCCTTGCCCATGAAGGCCGTTTCGGAGGGCAGGCCGAGGTACTGGGCCGAGGCGCCGGTGGCGATAATCAGAGCGTCGCAGGTGTACTGCTCCATGCCGGTGAGCTGAAAGGGGCGTGCGGTTAGATCTACGCCCTCGATATGATCAAAAATTACTTTGGTATCAAATCGTTCTGCATGTTTTTGCATGCGTTCCATGAGGTCTGGCCCCATGAGCCCCTCAACATCTCCAGGCCAGTTATCCACTTCGGTGGTGGTGGTCAACTGGCCGCCCTGTTGCATACCGGTAATGACGACCGGATCGAGATTCGCCCGGGCGGCATAAATAGCGGCACTCCAGCCCGCGGGTCCGGAGCCGAGGATGATCAAGCGGTGATGTTGAGGTGATGACATAAGCACTTCTTCCTTAAAACATTAAACTGCGATGGGCGGCAATGATACGGGACGCAACGGATAGGGAAAACCAGGTTTTTTAAATCTCCCCAATAGGGGGGGCTTATCGCTGGCTATTCGAGCGACAGGCATTACAATAGCCTCGCATTGTGGCAAGGGAACCCGACGATTGGCCAGAAAAGAGCGCAAAGATCCGAAGCAGAAAGCGCCTGCCTCCCAGGGCATGAACGAGCGTATGCGCCTGATCAGACGCGAGGGCGCACTGATCGGTTGGCTGGTGATATGTCTGTGTCTGCTGGTCGCCTTTCTCAGTTACTCACCGGATGATCCCGGTTGGTCGCACACAGGCAGTCGTGACGACGTTGGTAACGCGGCCGGAGCCGCCGGCGCCTGGCTGGCGGATGTCTTTTTCTCGCTTTTCGGTTATATGGCATTCCTGTTTCCGGCGCTGTTGGCGCTGAGGGCCTGGAATGTGTTCAAGGCGGCGCGCCAGACGCAACAGGAAACCTTTGACTGGATAATATTCACACTGCGTTTTGTCGGCCTGGCACTGGTCATGGCCAGTGCCACCGCACTGGCGGCAATGCACCATGGCGCCGGTCCGACTGATCTTCCCTTTGGCGTAGGGGGGCTCATGGGCGGCGCTTTCGGAGAGGCTGTTACCGCGGGCTTTAATCACGTTGGCGGCACACTGATTCTGGTTGCGGTTTTCCTGTTCGGGGTCACGATATTCACGGACCTTTCCTGGCTTCTGGTGATCGATACCCTCGGACGGTGGTCGCTCAGTGCCAGTGACTGGTTGAGCTCGAAAATCAGCGGCTACCGCAGGGATATTGAAGAGAAGCGCAACTCGGAGGATGCCCTGCGCAACCGTATTGAGAGTGTCGAGCAGAAACAGCGCAAAATCGTTGAACGCAAGGAACCCACCATACAGACGCCCGCCAGGGCGCCTGAGCCGGGGATTAAAGTGCAAAAGGAAAAGCAGGCGCCACTCTTTTCCCGCGAACCCGTGAAGGGCGAGTTGCCACCCCTGGCACTGCTTGATGAGGCGTTCAAGCAACCGGGCAAGGGCTACTCCCGTGAGTCCCTTGAAGCCATGTCCCGGCTGCTTGAACTGAAACTTCAGGACTTTGGTATCAGCGTTGAAGTGGTCGAGGTTATGCCGGGACCGGTCATTACCCGCTTCGAGATTCAGCCGGCCCCCGGGGTCAAGGCGAGTCGCATCTCCGGCCTCGCCCGGGATCTGGCCCGCTCCCTGGCGGTTATCAGCGTCCGTGTCGTCGAGGTCATTCCCGGCAAATCGGTGGTTGGCATCGAGATTCCCAACGAACACCGGGAAATGGTCCGGCTCAGGGAAGTACTGTCGTCCGCGGTGTACGAGCAAGCCAAATCCCCGCTGACTCTGGCCCTGGGCCACGATATATCGGGACAACCGATGATTGCCGACCTCGGCCGCATGCCTCACCTGTTGGTGGCGGGCACCACCGGGTCCGGCAAGTCGGTGGGTGTCAATGCCATGTTGCTGAGCATCCTTTACAAGGCGTCTCCCGAGGAGGTGCGCCTGATCCTGGTCGATCCGAAGATGCTCGAGCTGTCTGTCTACGACGACATTCCCCATCTGTTGACCCCGGTGATCACCGACATGAAGGACGCCGCCAGCGGGTTGCGTTGGTGCGTCGGAGAAATGGAGCGCCGCTATCAGTTGATGGCGGCCATGGGTGTGCGCAACCTGGCCGGCTATAACCGCAAGATTGACGAAGCTCGACGGGATGGCAAGCCCCTTGTTGATCCCCTCTGGAAGCCGGATCCCACGGCCGGGGTATTCGCGGATGAAGAAGAACAGACCGCCCCGGAGCTGGAGAAACTGCCCTACATCGTGGTCGTGATCGACGAATTTGCCGACATGATGATGATCGTCGGCAAAAAGGTAGAGCAGCTCATTGCCCGTATTGCCCAGAAGGCAAGGGCGGCCGGTATTCACCTGATACTCGCGACGCAACGGCCCTCCGTGGACGTTATTACCGGCCTGATCAAAGCCAATGTGCCGTCCCGCATTGCCTTTCAGGTCTCTTCCAAAATTGACTCCAGGACAATCCTCGATCAGGGCGGTGCCGAGCAATTGCTCGGCCACGGGGATATGCTGTATTTGCCGGTGGGCAGCAGCGTACCGGTGCGGGTACACGGCGCTTTTGTCGATGACCACGAGGTTCACAAGGTGGTCGCGGATTGGAAAGCCCGGGGCGAGCCCCAGTACCTTGAAGCGATTACCGACGAGGGGGCCACCGGCGCCATCCCTGTGCCGGGCTACAGCGACGGCAATGACGGGGGAGAGGGCGACCCGGAAAGTGACCCTCTTTACGACCAGGCGGTGGATTTTGTCCTGGACAGTCGCAAGGCGTCTATTTCATCGGTTCAGCGCAAGTTGCGCATCGGCTACAACCGGGCCGCGAGGCTTATTGAGGCAATGGAAGCCGCCGGCGTAGTCAGCGCCATGAATTCGAACGGCAGCCGGGAGGTTCTGGCGCCGAATCAGAGAGGTTGATTTGTGTCATTTCGTAGCCGCTTGGCGTGTATCTTTTGTCTTATGTTGGTGCTTCCCGTTTTACCGCATGCGGGAGGACTGAAATCACCGGCGTCGCCGGCTCAAACAGGGCCCCAGACTGATGGCGGCAGTACAGAGGCGCTTGAGGCACTAAGCCAGCGGCTGCGGCCGATAACCAGTTTTGAGGCCGATTTCACCCAAACGGTCACATCTGCCGACGGTTATATCGTCCAGGAAATGACCGGACATATGATGGCCGCAAGGCCGGGCAAAATCTTCTGGGAAAGTGACCCGCCTCTGGTTCAGCAAGTCATTTCCGACGGCAAAACCCTGTGGCTGTACGACCCGGATCTGGATCAGGTCACGGTGCGTCCCTTTGAGAACGATGTCAGTCGGACACCGGCGGTGGTATTCATCGGTGGCGCCGACAGTCTGGGGGACCAATACAGGGTCAGTGTCGAGCAGGCGGACAATTCGACCCGCTTCTGGCTTGAACCCCGCTCGCCATCGGATCTCTACGAGAAAATTGCCATTGATTTCGAAGGCGAACAGCCGGTGGCCATGGCCCTTTGGGATAGCCTTGGCCAGGTCACACGGGTTGTTTTCTCCGCAATGACCCTGAACGGCGCCCTGCAAGGCAATCCATTTACCTTTACGCCGCCGGACGGTGTGGATGTTCTGTACGATGGGCAATGATCTGTTCAGCAGAACAGTTTATGAGCCTCTGGCGGCGCGCTTAAGACCGGCCGACCTGGACGAGTTCGTCGGCCAGCAGCACCTGCTGGCGCCGGGCAAACCGCTGCGCGAAGTGATTACCCGCGGCCAGCTGCATTCGATGGTCTTCTGGGGGCCTCCCGGGGTCGGCAAAACCACCCTGGCGAAGATGATAGCCCGTTACGGCAACGCCCATTTTGAAAGCCTGTCGGCGGTTCTGTCAGGTGTGAAGGAAATCCGCGCTGCGGTCAGTCGAGCGGAGGAAGAGCGGGACCTCCGCGGTCGCAAGACGGTGCTTTTTGTCGACGAGGTTCACCGGTTCAACAAGTCCCAGCAGGACGCCTTTTTGCCTTATGTCGAGGATGGCACGGTTATTCTGGTGGGTGCGACAACGGAAAACCCATCCTTTGAGTTGAATAACGCGCTCCTGTCCCGCTGTCGCGTGTATGTGTTCCGGTCACTCGATACCGAAGCCATCATCGACTTGTTACATCGTGCGCTTGACGATCGCAAGCGTGGCTTGCCGGAGCCCCTCGATGTGCCGGAACAGGTTCTGAAAACCCTGGCTATGGCCGCCGATGGCGATGGGCGGCGGGCCCTGAATCTGCTCGAAATCGCCAGTGACTTGTCGGTGGACGGCGCGATCACAGACGCGGTTTTGTCAGAAGTGCTGGTCTCGGATACCCGTCGTTTTGACAAGGGGGGCGACTATTTCTACGACCAGATATCCGCATTGCACAAGGCGGTTCGCGGGTCGTCACCGGATGCGGCTCTCTATTGGTACGCGCGAATGCTCGATGGCGGCTGCGATCCGCTTTATATTGCCCGGCGGGTCGTGCGTATGGCCTCGGAGGACATCGGCAATGCCGATCCCCGGGCGCTACAGATTGCCCTCAACGGCTGGGATGTACAGGAAAGGCTTGGCTCGCCGGAGGGTGAGCTGGCAATCGCCCAGGCGGTGGTCTACATGGCCGTCGCCGCCAAGAGCAACGCGGTGTACAAGGCCTTCGGTGAAGCCCGCCAGGACGCGGCATCCCAACCGAGCTACGATGTTCCACTCCATATCCGCAACGCACCCACCAGGCTCATGAAAGAACTTGAGCACGGCAAGAGCTATCGTTATGCCCATGACGAACCCGATGCCTATGCCGCCGGCGAAAACTATTTTCCCGAACCGCTGGCCCGGCGCCGCTATTACCGACCCGCTGGCCAGGGCCTTGAGATTCAGATCGGGGAGAAGCTGGAGCGACTGGAGTCCCTGAATCGGAACGCCGCCAATCGCCGCTATGGGCCGGAGGAGGGCGACAGTACGCCGACGGAGGAGCAGCCATGATTCACTGGTTATCGGTCGCCGCCGGAGGGGCTCTGGGTGCCATGGCCCGCTATGGCATGAACGGGCTGCTCTTTCCGTTTTTCGGGGAGCGCTTCCCCTTAGGCACCCTGGTGGTGAATGTCGCCGGTTCACTGTTGATGGGCGTGTTTTATGTGCTGATCATCGAACGTGGACTGATCAGCCCGGAGTGGCGCAATTTCGCCATGGTCGGGTTTCTCGGTGCCTTTACCACCTTTTCCGCCTTCTCGCTCGAAAGCCTCGCTTTGTGGCAAAATGGCCATCTTTTGACGGCCCTCGGTTATATTCTGCTCAGTGTGATCCTGTCCCTGGCAGCACTGGCGACGGCTGTTTACCTCACGCGTATTTTTTGAAAATCGCCCAAACCGGACCCTGACCCATCCATGCTCGATCCAAAACTTGTTCGCTCTAATCCCGAAGCCGTTGCTGAACAGCTCAGTAAGCGCGGTTTTAAACTGGATGTTTCCCTGTTGATGGAACTGGAAGAGCAACGGCGGTCCCTGCAGGAAAAAACCCAGCAGTTGCAGGCGGAGCGCAATGCCTACGCCAAATCCATGGGCAAGGCGATCGCCGCCGCCAAGGCGGCCGGGGAGGATATCGAGCCACTGAAAGCCAAAGGGGAGGAACTGAAAAATGCTGTCCACGAGGCGGAAAAAGCCCTGGAAGCTGTTCAGAATGCGCTCGAAAGCTATTTACTGGAGGTGCCTAATATCCCTGACGAGCAGGTGCCCCACGGACTCAGTGAAGATGACAACGTGGAGATCCGGCGCTGGGGGGAGCCAAGGCAGTTTGATTTCCCCGTTCAGGACCATGTCGACCTCGGCAGCACTGATGGCGGCCTTGATTTCGAAGTGGCGACAAAAATCGCAGGTTCCCGGTTTGCGGTCCTTCGCGGCCACCTGGCTCGCCTGCACCGCGCACTGATTCAGTTTATGCTCGATACCCACACCGCCGAACACGGTTATCAGGAAGTCTATGTCCCCTTTATTGTTAATCGCGACGCCCTGTTAGGTACCGGGCAACTGCCGAAATTCGAGGAAGACCTGTTTAAGCTGGACGACGAGCGCGAATTTTATCTGATTCCCACCGCAGAAGTGCCGGTCACCAATCTCCATCGCGAGGACATTGTCGCTGACCCGCTGCCGGTAAAGTATGTCAGCCACACGCCCTGTTTTCGCAGCGAGGCGGGCAGCTACGGCAAGGACACCCGGGGCCTGATTCGGCAACACCAGTTCGAGAAAGTGGAGCTGGTGCAGTTTGTTCGCCCGGATCAGTCCGACGCCGCGCTGGAGGAGTTGACGGCCCACGCCGAAGCGATTTTGAAGAAACTGGCGCTGCCTTTTCGTACCATTATTTTGTGCGGCGGCGATATTGGCTTCTCTGCAGCGCGAACCTACGATATTGAAGTGTGGGTGCCTTCCCAGAACAAGTACCGGGAAATTTCCTCGTGCAGCAATTTCCGCGACTTCCAGGCGCGCCGTCTCAAGGCCCGCTGGCGCAATCCGGATACCGGCAAACCCGAACTGTTGCACACCCTCAATGGCTCGGGCCTGGCGGTGGGGCGCACCTTGCTGGCGATTGTCGAGAACTATCAGCGGGCGGACGGCAGTATCGTCATACCGGACGCGCTAAAGCCTTATATGGCAGGTCTTGAAACGATTCCCGGACCCTGATGCGTGCGGGGTTTCTCAGCCGAACGTTAACCTGATGGTTATTCGTGATTGCCAGTCGACAACCCGGGTGCCTTTATGGATTATCTGCCGCTGTTCCACAATCTGAAGGGAAGGCCCTGTCTGGTGGTCGGGGGGGGCGCCACTGCCCTGCGCAAAGTGCGTCCGCTGCTGGAAGCCGGTGCCGACATTACCATCGTCGCTCCGGAAATAACCCCGGGACTCGCTAGCCTGGTCGGGGAGAAGGGCATGCATTTCCTCCAGCGCCCGTTTCAGCCCGGCGACCTGGACGGTGCCGCCCTGGTTATAGCCGCCACCAACAACCGCTCCGTGAATGAAACGGTTTCCAGCCTGGCCATGGCCGGGAATATTCCCGTGAACGTGGTGGACAACCCGGACCTGTGCAGTGTGATTTTCCCCTCCATCATTGATCGCTCGCCGGTTCAGATCGCCGTGTCAACCGGTGGCAGCGGCCCGGTACTGGCCCGTTTGTTGCGCGGCCGTCTGGAAGCCATGCTACCCAACAACTTCGGTCGCCTCGCCCGGCTTGCGGAGCGTTTTCGTGACAGGGTAAAAACCCGGATTCCCGAGGAAAACAGCCGTCGTCATTTCTGGGAGCGAATCTTCGAGGGGCCTGTAGCCGAACTGGTCTACAGCGATCGGGAGCAGGAAGCCGAGGCGTTGTTTCTGGCGCAACTGACATCCGCCGAAACGACCGCCCTGGGGGAGGTTTACCTTGTCGGCGGCGGTCCGGGTGATCCCGACCTGTTGACATTCAAGGCCCTGAGGTTGATGCAGCAGGCCGATATCGTGCTCTACGACCGCCTTGTGTCGAAACCGGTCCTGAATCTGGTGCGCCGGGACGCAGAAAGAATTTATGTGGGAAAAACCGCCGGCGATCACCCGGTCACCCAGGATAATATTAATCGCAAGCTGGCCGAATTCGCCCGACAAGGGCACCGCGTGTTGCGCCTCAAGGGCGGCGACCCGTTTATCTTTGGCCGGGGCGGCGAGGAAATCGAACACCTGGCCGACCAGGGAATCCCGTTCCAGGTGGTCCCGGGCATTACCGCCGCGTCCGGATGCGCCAGTTACGCCGGTATTCCACTCACCCATCGGGATTACGCCCAATCGGTGCGCTTTATCGCCGGCCACCGCAAGAACGATGTGCTCGACCTGCCCTGGCCCGAGCTTGTTACACCCGGTCAAACCCTGGTTTTCTACATGGGCCTGAACGGGCTGGAAGCCATATGTGATGGCCTGATGGAACACGGTATGGCCCGAACAATGCCCGCCGCGCTTATCGAAAAGGGCACCAGTGATCGTCAACGGGTGTTTACCGGTACCCTCGCTGATTTACCCGCCAGGGTCAGGGAGGGGCAGGCTCGGGCGCCGACATTGATTATTGTCGGAGAAGTGGTTCGTTTGCGCGACAAGCTCAACTGGTTTGGTGACGCCGCCCCTCAAGACCAAGGAGATATGGATGACAAGTTCCCCCTATAACTACGACCTGATTGTCATAGGTGCCGGCTCGGGCGGCGTGCGTACGGCGCGTATGGCCGCCAGCTATGGCGCCCGGGTCGCCATCGTTGAGGAACGCTATCTCGGGGGAACCTGTGTCAATGTCGGCTGTGTGCCCAAAAAACTCTTCGTTTACGCCGCCGAGTTCAGCCACAGTTTCCGCGATGCCGCCGGGTTCGGCTGGTCACTGGCCGACGCGCGCTTTCACTGGCCGACCTTGCGGGATAACAAAACCGCTGAAATCGAGCGTCTAAACGGCGTTTACGGACGCCTTCTCGATAATGCCGGGGTCGAGCGAATCAGTGGCCGGGGCATTATCTCTTATCCCCATACCGTCATGGTTGAAGGCCAAACCTACAGCACCGCCAACATCCTCCTCGCCGTCGGCGGCTGGCCGTTCGTGCCCGACATCCCCGGTCGCGAGCATGCGATCACCTCCAACGAAGTGTTCTATCTGGAGCAATTCCCGGAACGGGTGCTGATCGTTGGCGGAGGCTACATCGCGGTGGAGTTTGCCGGCATTTTCCATGGCCTGGGCGCGACGACGCATCTCGCCTACCGCGGCCCGCTTTTCCTGCGCGGTTTCGACGACGATATCCGCGAGGGATTGTCCCGGCAACTGGCTTCCCAGGGGGTCAACGTTCATTTCAACAGCGACGTTAAACGCATCGATAAATTGGCCAATGGTCTTCTGCGGGTCAGCTTCGAGAATGGCGAAACCCTCGAGGTGGACACGGTAATGTATGCCACTGGCCGACGGCCACTGACCGAGAACCTGGGCCTTGAAAATACCGCCGTGCGGCTGAGTGAACAGGGATATATCCAGGTCAGTGAAAAATTCCAGACCGACGAGCCCTCGATTTACGCCCTGGGGGATGTGATCGGCCACATTGAACTGACACCGGTAGCCATTGCCGAAGGCATGTTGCTGGCGGCGAACCTGTTCAATGGCGGGGATGCCGCCATGGACTACAAAAACATCCCCTCGGCGGTGTTCAGTCAACCGCCGATTGGCACCGTGGGCCTCACGGAAGCCGAGGCCAAAGCCGCGGGCCATTCAGTGAAGATTTATCGCACCGAGTTCCGCCCCATGAAGCAGACCCTTGCCGGCGGCAAGGACCAGATCCTTATGAAGCTGGTTGTCGAGGAAGGGACCGATCGGGTTCTCGGATGCCATATGCTGGGTGAGGGCGCGGCAGAGATTATCCAGGGTTTGGCCGTGGCCCTGAAGGCCGGCGCCACCAAGGCCGACTTTGATCGCACTGTGGGGGTACACCCGACAGCGGCGGAAGAGTTTGTTACTATGCGCAGCCCCGCGGCCTAGGGCCTGCCAAACCATGTCAGATACGGGTAATACGATGAATTTTACGGGTACTGAACGCTATGTCGCCACCGAAGACCTGCAAATGGCGGTCAACGCAACATTGGGACTCAAGAGGCCGCTATTGATCAAGGGTGAGCCTGGCACCGGAAAAACCCTGTTGGCGGAGGAAGTTGCTGCCGCGCTGGGTATGCCCCTGATCGCCTGGCATATCAAATCCACCACCAAGGCCCAGCAGGGGTTGTACGAATACGATGCCGTGTCCCGGCTCAGGGATTCCCAGCTCGGTGACGCCAAGGTTCACGACATCGGCAATTACATCAAGAAAGGCAAGCTCTGGGAGGCGTTTGATTCCGACGAGCGCTGCGTGCTCCTGATCGACGAAATCGACAAGGCGGATATCGAGTTTCCCAACGACCTGTTGCTGGAGCTGGACCGCATGGAGTTTCACGTCTACGAAACCGGTCAGACTGTTCGGGCAAAGCAGCGCCCCGTGGTCGTCATTACCAGCAATAACGAGAAGGAACTGCCCGATGCCTTCCTGCGCCGGTGCTTTTTCCATTTCATCAAGTTTCCGGATCGGGACACCATGGAGGACATCATTCGGGTCCATTATCCGGATATAAAGCGGCAGTTGGTGGGCGATGCCCTGG
>PABE01000117.1 GCA_002702725.1 Porticoccaceae bacterium | reverse complement strand
TGCGATCTGGTCTTTATGGCACGGTCCCTGATTGCCGACCCGGAGTGGGCGAACAAATCACGGGACCGCCGTCCCCAGGAAATCCGTACCTGCATCGGCGACCTGGAAGGCTGCTTTCTGCGCTCCTGTATCGGTCACCCGGTGGGTTGCACGGTAAATCCGGATATCGGACACGAACACGAGCCGCCGCCGGCACCGGTGGCCAAGCCGAAAAAGGTGGTTATTGTCGGTGCCGGCCCCGCCGGTTTGCAGGCAGCCCTGGTGGCCGGCCAGCGGGGCCACAGGGTCACTTTGCTTGAAAAGCGGGATTATCCGGGCGGCCATGTTGCCCTGCAGGCGAAGTTGCCGGGTCTTGAAGATCGGGGCGAACTTGTCCGCTGGTTGACGTTGCAGCTCAGCAAGCTGGACATTGATATTCGCACCAATGTCGACGTCACCCCGCAAGAGGTCGCCGCACTGTCCCCCGATGCGGTGGTGGTCGCCACCGGTGCCAACTATTCGCGCACCGGCGCCAGCAAGAACCAGCTCGCGCCAATAGCGGGTCATGAACTCGCCCATGTGCTCACCCCGGAGGATGTGCTGCTTGACTTTGCCCGTCTGGGGCAGCGGATCGTGATCTACGACAACACTGCCTATGAGGTGGGGCCGGGAATCGCCGAACTCCTGGCCGACCAGGGCAAGGATGTTTTCTTCATCACCATGGACAGCGCATTCGGCATGTCGGTAACGGAGCTGGGTATCGACAAGGTGATCAGTAAGCGACTGTTGCCAAAAGTGTCCTTCAAGCCCTGTATGAAGGTGACGCACATTTCTCCGGCGGATGTCTCTCTGGAGCATATCCACACCGGTGAGACCGAAGTCCTGAAGGACATCGACAATACCATCCTGGTAACGTCCAGGCCGCCGGAGGAGGGGCTTTACCAGACTCTGGTTGGGCAGGTGTCCGAACTGCATGTGATTGGCGATGCCCGAGAGTCGCGGTGGAGTGTCTTTGCCACGGATGAGGCCATCAAGGATGGCCGACGGGTTGGCCTGTTGTTGTAATCGAGTGGTTGAGGGAGCGCCCGTTGCTAAGCCCTCCAGGTTTTTGCCCGCATCCCTTGGTGTGGGCCCGTCGGTCCCGTTTGACCGCCGGTAAAACGCTTTGGTGCATAGAAGCTCAGGCTCGCGGGGGTTTTGCGCTAATGTGGCCGTCTCGCTCGACGGCCTAACCACCGGGCTTTAGTCCTGCGCATGGCCTGGTCCTGCGCATGGCGTGGCAGCACGGGCAGACAATAATCATCATGACGAGGACAGTTAATGAGTCACTTCAAGCATTTGTTCAATCCGTTCAGGATCGGCAATCTGGATATCAAGAACCGGGTCTTTATGTCTCCCCACGGCATGGTCGGGCTGGGCATTGGCACCGAGCAGCAGGTCGGCTATTTCGAGGCCAGGGCCAGGGGCGGTTGCGGGTTTATGGGCATCGCCAGTTGCCAGGTACAACCGGCGCCGCTGGTTCCGCCGGGCTGGTTTATCCGCGCCTACAGTCGCGATGACCTGCATGCCATTGAAAAGATCGCCAATGCGAACCGCAAGTGGGGCGCCAAAACCTTCGTTCAGGGTGTGTGGATGCAGGCGGACCACAACCAGGCCGTGGCGTCCGGTATGGCGCCGCACACCGTGCTCAGTGATACGCAGCCCCGCTCCATGACCATCGGCGAAATCCAGGCCCTGGTGGAGGCCCATGTGGTGGCCGCCAAGCACGCGGAGGAGGCGGGCGCCGAGGGGTTTGAATTCCCCATTGGCGGCGGCGCCGGCATGCAGAGTTTCACCTCGCCACTCTATAACTACCGCACCGATCAGTACGGTGGCAGCCTGGAAAACCGCATGCGAATCATCGTCGAGATCCTTGACGGCATTCGCGCCGCCACCGGTCCGGACTTTGTGGTGGGTATCGCCCTGAATGCCGACGACACCACCCTGGGTGGTGATGGCCTTCCCGAAGGGGTATCCATGGCCCGGCTGCTCGAGGCCACCGGCAAGGTCGACTGGCTGCGTATCACGGCCCGGGGCCAGAAACCCCAGATGACCCAGTACCACTATCCCTCTTCCTATGTCCCGAACCAGGGCACCCACCTTTACGCTGCTGCAGCGGTAAAAGAGGCGGTAACCTCAATCCCCATTGTCAGTGGTGGCCGGATCACAACCGCGGAATTCGCCGACCAGGCAATTGACGAGGGCAAGTGCGACATGGTCTTCATCGCCCGTGCGGTGATCGCTGACCCGGCGTGGCCTAACAAATCCCGCGATCGACAGAATGCGGAAATCCGGGCCTGTATCGGCGATCTGGAAGGCTGCTTTTTGCGCTCCTGTATCGGCCATCCCGTGGGCTGTACGGTGAATCCGGACATCAGCCACGAGCACGAAGAACTGATTCCCGCCAGCCAGAAGAAAAGAGTGGTGGTGGTTGGAGGCGGTCCGGCGGGAATGCAGGCCGCCATGGTGGCCGCTCAGAGGGGCCACGAGGTGACCTTGCTTGAAAAGGATGACGAGTTGGGCGGCCATGTGCGCCTGCAGGCAAAGTTGCCGGGTCTGGAGGACCGCAGCGATATTGTGCGCTGGCTGGATTTGCAACTGAAAAAACTGGAAGTGGATGTGCGCCTGCATACCGAGGCTAGCGAAGAGACCATTGCCGCCTTAAACCCGGAGGCTATCATTGTCGCCACCGGCGCCACCTATTCCCGCACGGGGATCAGCAAGAACCAGCTCACCGCGATACCCGGTCACGACCTTGGCCATGGCCACGTCATCACTCCCGAGGACTTGCTGCTCAACCATGCCCGGGTCGGCGATAAAGTGGTGGTCTATGACAACACCGCTTACGAGGTGGGGCCCGGCATTGCCGAATACCTGGCGGATCAGGGCAAGGAGGTGTATCTGGTCACCATCGACAGCGGTATCGCCATGTCGGTTACCGAGATCGGTGTCAACAAGGTGCTGACTTCCCGTCTGCTGCCCAAGGTGACATTTGTAAACCACACCCTGATAGATGCCATCGAGCCGGAAAAAGTGATTCTGCGTAACTACTACTCCGGTGAGATTACCGAAGTGCCCGATGTCCACAATGTGGTGCTGGTGACTTCCAAACCGCCGGCGGAATCCCTCTACCACGCGATGCTCGGCAAGGCGCCCGAGGTGCATATCATCGGTGACGCGCGGGAGGCCAAGTGGAGCGTGTTCGCCACCGATGAAGCGATCAAGGACGGGCGGCGGGTTGGATTGATGCTCTGATCTTTGGCGGTCTTGCCAACTAAAAACGGCCCTGATGGGCCGTTTTTTATTTCTCGCTCAGCTGTCTAGCAAGGCCTTGCCGTAGACTGGCGATATCATGCCCGGATCATTGCCCGGATGAGCGCGTGCGGCGCACAGGTCGAGCCAGATCCGCGACAGGGGGGAGTCGGTTCGGATTCCCCGTCCGCCCAGTAAAAGCTGCATATCATCGACCAGCTTTGCCAGCCCGCGGAGTCCCGAGGTCAGCTGTGTGCGCATCATCAACCCTTCGGGCACCGGTATCGCTTCGCCGGCATCGATGGCGTCGAGCATGCGGCCGATGTGGCGCTTGTACTGGTTGTCGATGGTGTCGATTTCGGCACTCAATCGCGCCGCGGCGGCGTGGACCGCCGGGTCTTCCCTGCCGGGTTTGCCTGTCATGGAGGAGACGCGAACCTTCTCGATGTCGATAAAGGCCTTGAGGCCGCCCCGCGCTCCACCGATGGCGAGGTTGGATACCGAGCAGGTGAACATGTAGAGCCAGGGCAGCCGATAGAGGGGCGGCAGGTGGGTGGCGTCGACGGTAGGCACCATGCCAGGGGAGGGCTGGTGGGTGCGATAGGCGGGCACAAAAACGTCCTCGACTTTCAGGTCGTTGCTGCCGGTTCCCCGCAGCCCGAAGGTGTGCCAGGTGTCGATAATCTCGTAATCGTCGCGGGGAACCAGGAACAGGCGCATGCTCGGCGGGTGTCCTTCGGCGGCGGGGGGCACCATGCCGCCGACAATGGCCCATTGGGCGTGTGTGCTGCCGCTGGAAAACGCCCATTGACCGGAAATGCGGTAGCCGCCGTCCACCGGCGTGACCTTGCCAACGGGCATGAACGAAGACGACATCAGTGTATCCGCGTTGTCAGCCCATACATCCGCCTGGGCCTGTTCATCCATTAGCGCCAGCACGAAAGCCTGGACGCCCAGCACGCCCTGAATCCAGGCGGTGGACATGCAGACCTCGGCAAGCAGGTTCTGCACCTCGAACTGGGTGCGGGGATCCGACTGGTAACCGCCCCAGCGCCGGGGTTGAAACAACCGGAACAGGCCCGCTTCCCGGAGGGCGGATACCACTTCCGGGGCCACGTCCCGCTCTTTGTCGTGCTGGTCGGTGAAAGACTTGACCAGTGGCAGCAGGGCGCGGGTCCGGTTGAGCAATTCGTTGTGGTCGGGGATCGCGGCGGTCTGTTTTGTCACAGCGGCTTCTGCGGACGGGGTGGCTGACATTATCAATTATCTCTCATTGCGGTGGCCATTACGGCAATACATTGACGGGACCGGCAAAGTTACTGGCTTTGCCAGTGAAACTCAAGGCGGGATGCCGCGCAGTTGTGTTGCAAGATAGGGACAAAATCACCATAATGCCGCTCCTTGCAATGGTGGCCCTCATTGGTCCCCCCGCAATGATCAGCTGTGAACCCCGCCAGGCCCGGAAGGGAGCAACGGTAGCAGTGACATCATGTGCCGGGGTGTGGCTGGTGAGGGTCATCTCCATTTAGGGGCCCCTCGTTCCGGTTCGCAGCTTGGCCGGATTGATGATCACCGCCTGGCGGCCCGATTTCCCTCCTTCAGACAAACCTTGCCCCGGACCACGCTGGCCACTGTTACCTCCGGCGGGTAAATCCGTATAATGCCCCTTTGCTTAAACCCAGGTTGCCCATGAGTTATCAGGTTCTTGCCCGCAAATGGCGTCCCCGCACTTTCGAGGAAATGGTGGGGCAGGAGCATGTGCTCAAGGCACTGATCAATGGCCTCGACAACGGCCGCCTGCACCACGCTTACCTGTTCACAGGAACCCGCGGTGTGGGCAAAACAACCCTTGCGAGGATCATTGCCAAGTGCCTGAATTGCGAAAAGGGGGTGAGTTCAAAGCCTTGCGGGGAGTGCAGCGCCTGCCGAGCCATCGCCGATGGCCGGTTTGTCGATTTGCTGGAGGTCGACGCAGCGTCCCGAACCAAAGTTGAAGATACCCGGGAAATGCTCGATAACGTCCAGTACTTGCCCACTAACGGACGGTACAAGGTGTATCTCATTGACGAGGTGCACATGCTGTCGACACACAGTTTCAACGCCCTGTTAAAGACCCTCGAGGAGCCGCCGCCCCACGTCAAATTCCTGCTAGCCACAACGGATCCGCAAAAACTGCCTGTTACGATTCTGTCGAGGTGTCTGCAGTTCAATCTGAAAAACCTCAACCCCGAGCGGATCGTAAATCACCTTCAGCACGTGCTGGGTCAGGAGAATATCCCTTTCGAGGAAGAAGCCCTCTGGTCCCTGGGTCGAGCTGCCGATGGCAGTATGCGGGATGCCCTGAGTCTCGCCGACCAGGCCATTGCCCATGGCGGCGGTCAGGTTACCGCGGCGGAAGTGAACGCCATGCTCGGCACACTCGATCGCCACGCCGTGGTGGATATCTGTGAGTCGGTGGCCCGGGGCGATGCCAGTGATGCTTTGGCGCGTGTCGAAGTGCTTGCCGAACACGCCCCGGATTATGCCGAGGCGCTCGGCGACATGCTCTCCTTCTGGCACCGTGTGGCCATTGCCCAGACGGCCCCGGATGCGCTCGACCAAAGCCATGCCGACCACCATCGGGTACTGGCTTTGGCGGCTGAACTCGACCGCGAAGCGGTCCAGCTTTACTATCAGATTACCTTGCTCGGACGACGCGATCTGCCCTTTGCCGCCGATCCGCGCTCCGGCTTCGAGATGGTACTACTGCGCCTGCTGGCATTTCGTCCGGTCGCCGGGGAATCTGTGCCAACCAAGCCGAAAGGGACATCAGCTGGACCGTCCTCGCCGGCCGCGGTGGAGGCCGCCGCCAGCGCAAAAAAGTCTGAACCGGTAACCCCGGCTCCCCCAGTGGTCGGGGGGCTGGAACGGTCTTCCCGGCAAACCGCCGCTGCCCCATCTGCGCCCGACAATGCTCCGGAACCTGTGGCTGAAGACGACCGTCCCCCCTGGGAAGTGTATGAAGAAAGCCAGAATACTGTCCCCGATAGCAGGGAGTTTGTCAGCGATGACCGCAATCAGCCCGGTGTTGCCGTTCCGGCATCCGGGGTATTGCCATCGGCCGGGTCGGACCGGGAGCCGAACGTCCCGCACCGGCCGATCTCTTCGTCGATACCACGGGAAAGCACCGGTCGAGCCGCCGAGATAGTGGCAAAACTGGACGCGCGGCCCCGGCTGGACGATGAGGAACCCACGGATCTGGCCGCTCCGTTGATGCCCGCGCGCCCTCAGAAGGGAAAGATACAACCCGAACGGATCGGTCTTTCCGGCCTGTCGCCCGAAACCTGGCACGATGTTTACCTTGGGCTGGATTGCAGTGGCCTGCTGCAAAACATTGCCGCCAACCTCTATTTTCTGGACGTTGAGGGGCATCAGTTGTCCTTTGTCCTGGATGAAAATAACAGTTCGCTGTTCAACGAAGGTTTGTCGCAGCGGGTGGAAGAATTGTTGAGCGGGTATTTTGACGCGTCGGTCCAGGTGGTTATCCGCGTCGGGGCCGTGCCGGGGGAAACGCCCTGGCAAATCCTTATGCGTCAACGGGAGGAGCGACGGCAGGCGGCTATCCAAAGCCTGAGACAGGACACCAACGTGCGGTCTATGATGGAAACCCTGGGCGGTACGCTGGTCGAAGAAAGTGTCAAACCCGTTGACTAGCGGGTTGCCGGAAACCTATTGAGAACCTATTTGCAGGAGTACCCAGTGCCATGAAAGGGTTAAATGATTTGATGAAGCAGGCGCAGCAAATGCAGGAAAACATGCAGCGCATGCAGGAAGAAGTTGCCAGGGCCGAGGTCACCGGCGAGTCAGGGGCGGGCCTTGTTCAGGTGATCATGAATGGGCGCCATGATGTGCGCAAGGTGACCATAGCGCCAGAACTGATGTCCGAAGAAAAGGAGTTGCTCGAAGACCTGCTGGCCGCCGCGGTCAATGATGCGGTGCGCAAGATAGAGGTGCAGACCCAGGACAAAATGTCCTCGCTGACCGCCGGGATGCAGTTGCCACCCGGCTTTAAGATGCCGTTTTAATTAATTGATAGTAAAGGTTTTTATATTCTGTGTTCGGTCCGGTTATAGATGAGCTTATCGACGCCCTCCGGTGCCTGCCGGGGGTTGGTCCAAAATCGGCCCAGCGCATGGCGCTGCACCTGCTGGAGCGCAACCGGGAAGGTGCGCTGCGTCTGTCACAGGCGATTGTCACGGCGGCTGAGCAGGTCCGGCAGTGCCGGCGCTGCCGCAACCTCACCGAGTCAGAGACCTGTGTCATCTGTGCCAGCCCCCGCCGGGATCAGGGCCAGATCTGTGTGGTGGAAACCCCCGCCGACCTGTTTGCCATCGAGCAGTCCGGGACCTATCGCGGGTTGTATTTCGTTTTGATGGGGCACCTGTCGCCCATCGATGGTATCGGCCCCGAGCAGATTGGCATCGGTCAGTTGGTCGAGCGGTTCAGCGAGGAAGACATCAGTGAACTCATCCTCGCGACCAATTTGACCGTCGAAGGCGAAGCCACCGCCCACTTCATCGCCGAACATGCCCGCCGTGCCGGCGTCAATGTCAGCCGAATTGCCCACGGTGTACCCCTGGGCGGCGAACTCGAGTACGTCGACGGCGGCACCCTGGCCCATGCCTTTACCAGCCGCAAGCAGTTGTAGTAAGGATGTCTCACTTTGGATAACAGCGTTGTGCAAACGGGCCGAAATCTGCCCACCCCGATTCGGGTCGAGGATCAGCAGACCCTGGTCGAGGGATGTCGGCAATGTGAGTCTGTGTCCCGCATTGCCATTGATACAGAATTCATGCGCACCGATACTTTCTTTGCCATTCTGGCTCTTATACAGATCAGTGACGGCAAATCCGTATGGCTGATCGACCCCCTGGCCATCGAGAACCTTGAGCCCCTTCGCCATCTGTTGGAAAACCCGGGTGTCGTCAAGGTGTTCCACTCCTGTTCAGAGGATCTGGAGGTGCTTCAGCAGGCTCTGGGTATCGTGCCTTCACCCTTGTTTGACACCCAGATCGCAGCCGCGATGGCGGGCTACGGTCACTCCCTGGGGTACGCGAGACTGGTCAATGCGGTACTGGGTATCGAGCTCGACAAGCACGAGACGCGCTCGGACTGGCTGCAGCGACCCCTGACTGACGCCCAGTGCCAGTACGCGGCGGAAGACGTGTTTTTCCTCGTTCGAATCTATGATCATCTGATCTCGGATCTGCCCGGCGAACGCATCGCATGGATAGAGGAAGACATGGCGCGTCTGGTGGCTGGCGCCCGTGAGCCTGTTGATCCGGAGTTATATTACCTGAAGGTCAAAGGCGCGGGACGCTTGCCAGAGCACGAACAATCCTTGTTGAAGGCACTGTGCGCCTGGCGTGAAAGGCTGGCCCGGCAGGAGAATAAGCCCCGGGGCAGGATTGTGTCTGACAGTGCGCTGCTGGAGATCGTTCAGCGCAAACCGACAGCGCGCAACCAGCTGTTTCGAATCCAGGGCTTCCACCCCCAGGCGGTTCGCCAATACGGGGAGGCGCTAATGGATCAGCTGGACCACGGACTGGCGCACGACGGGGTTCCCGAGGGCTTCGAGATCGTTGATCCGCCCCTCGATCCGGACCAACGCCGCCTGCTCAAGGCATTGCGTCAGGTGGTGGAGGAACGGGCGGGGGAACTGGAGCTTGCCCCTGAAATACTGGCTCGAAAGAAGGAACTGGAAGTATTGGTGCGTTCCGGCCGTTCCGGAGCCGGTTTGCTTGTAACGCCCTTGAACGCGGGTTGGCGATATACGGCGATTGGCCGGGAGTTAAAGGACTATGTCGAAAGCATGCCTGTGTGAGGTTTATAAAAGCGGCAAGGAGGCAGAGCTGTATCTGTTCGTCGCCAGGGACGACGGTCTCGAGCGGGTGCCTGAATCACTGCTCAGCCGCTTCGGACAGCCGCAAAAGGTTACTTCCTTTCTGTTGACCCCTGAACGCCGGCTGGCCCGGGCCAACGCTGAACGGGTGCTCGACGCCATTTGTGAACAGGGGTTTTATCTGCAAATGCCTCCGGGCAGGCAGTCGTCACTGGATGCTGAAATGGCCGCTATCCGCGAGCGCAACCGCAAACTGGATCAGTAACCGTGGCTGCCGTCTCTGCGTCAGCACCTTTCTGGCAACGCAAATCCCTCGCAGAAATGACCGCTGAAGAGTGGGAATCGTTGTGCGACGGCTGTGGCTGCTGCTGCCTGAGCAAGCTGGAGGACGAAGACAGCGGCGAGATCCTGTTCACCGATGTCGCCTGCCGTTTGCTCGATTCAGAGCAGTGCCGCTGCGTGGACTATCCCAACAGACTGCAGCGCGTACCCGATTGTGTCCAGCTGACACCCGAGAACCTTGAAACCATTACCTGGTTGCCGGAAACCTGCGCCTATCGTCTGCTGCGGGACGGTCAGCCCCTGCCATCATGGCACCCCCTGGTGTCGGGCGATGCCGAGTCGGTGTGCCGGGCGGGCATCTCGGTGCGCGGCCGCGTCGTCTCCGAGATTGAGGTTGACGAGGAAGATCTGGAAGAACATGTTATTGTTTGGGTTCAGAGTGCCTAGATAGGGTGCTGAACGGACTGATAGGGATTGAGACAGGGCCATGTATACCGACGAAAACTATCTCTGGGGAATGGTGGCCTATGGGTTGGGCTGTCTGTTGTTGCTGCCCCCGGCGTGGATTATCAGTCGCAGGATCATTCCCTGGCGGATCCCGCGCAACAGTCTGCGCATACTCCTGCTAGCGGTGCTGTTTACGCCGGTGCGGGCCTATACGGACATGCATTTCCTCGCCCCCGCCTGGGTGGTCATGGCCTTTGAGTTCGTGCAACCGACCACCCCTGAAGGTCCGGTGCGGGCATTGATGCCGCTGCTGTCGGTGTTCCTGGGCCTGTTGGTGGTCTACCTGCTGTTCACACTCCTCAGGCGACTGCTCCCGGGCAATCGCCAAAAACGGCGCCCGAATCCGGGGCCACGGGCCTCGACCGTCTAGGGAATAATCCATGGGTCAGGAAATTCCCAATTCCCGTTTTACGGACAAGGATTTTCAGACCTTCTCACGCAAGCTGCATGACAACCTGAAAGCGCTCAAGCAAGCCCTGGCGCGCCCCGGCTTCGGTTGTCAGTCTCCGCACCTGGGCGCCGAGCTCGAGCTGTACATGGTGGACGAGCGGGGCGCCCCCGTCGACATCGCCAGCGAGGTTCGCGCCGAGGCCGGTGATCCCAATATCGCCCTCGAACTCAACCGGTACAATCTCGAGTACAACTTTCCAATCGTGCCCCTGTCCGGTGCGCCGTTCAGTCAGCTGGAGGCGGCTATCCGGGACGCAATGGCCCGGATCAACGGGGTCGCCGGGGCCCGTGGCGGATCGGCAATGGCGATCGGTATTCTACCGACCCTGACTGATCGGGATCTCGGTGAAACACGAATGACCCCTGAGCCCCGGTACCGTGCGCTTTCCGACATCCTGCTGGCCATGCGGGGCGGTGAATTCCAGATCGATATTCGCGGGCAGGACAGATACCAGACCCGGCGCGAGGATCTGACCCTGGAGGGCGCCTGCACGTCGTTTCAGGTTCATTTCAGTTTCCCGCTGGTGGACTTCGTCAACCTCTGGAATGCAATGACACTGGTGACACCCCTGGTGTTGGCAGTGTCCACCAATTCGCCGTTTTTGATGGGTCGCCGTTTGTGGCACGAAACCCGGGTGCCCTTGTTCAAACAATCCACGGACAGTCGCCGTCAGGGGATGCGCTGGCACGAGCTGCCCCGTGTTGAGTTGGGCTATGACTGGGTTCGGCAGTCGCCCTATGAACTGTTTGCCCAGCGGGTTTATCTCTATCCACCCCTGATACCCCATTGTTATCAGGAGGACCCACTGGTGGAAATCCGTGGCGGCGGACTTCCCACCCTGGGTGAGCTGGGTTTGCACAACGGCACTATCTGGCACTGGAACCGGCCCATTTACTGTCCGGATGAGGGCGGTCATGTGCGCGTTGAAATGCGCTCATTGCCGGCCGGGCCCTCGGCGGCGGACATGGCCGCTAATGCGGCTTTCCATATCGGGCTCGCTGCAGGACTGGCGCCGACCATTTCCGATCTGTTACCGGCGATGCCGTTCCGCTTCGTTAGCGAGAACTTCTATCATGCCGCCCGGGACGGGATCGAGGCGCGGTTGATCTGGCCGTCGTTGACCCAGAACCGGCTCCGGGACCGCTCGACGCGGGAGATCGGTGAGTCCCTGCTGGGGCTGGCCGATGATGGTTTGTCCCGGTTGGGCGTCAGCAAGGCCGATCGGGTTCGAATGCTGGCGATCATCGAGCAACGTATTGCCACCGGGCAGACCGGTTCCATGTGGCAACTCGCAGCCCATGACCGGTTTCGAAATCATCTGCCGGGGCGAAAGGCATTGCGCACCCTGGTACAACAGTATCGTCAACACACCGGCGATAACGAACCGGTATCGACGTGGCCGCTGCCGTGAACATTCCGGGCGCGATTGGTGGATTCAGCCATGTCCACCGACAGCGAGACAAGTGAGACGAGAGAGGGCAGATGGCGGAAAAAAACCTGGTACGCTTGCAGACTCAGTTACGACACTTGATCAATCCTGATCGAAAGTCACTGCCGACCTCCGATGAGGCCTTCCTGCACTGGCTGGGTGGTCCGACCCTGCTCAGTTTTCCCGGTCGGGATCGTTCACGCAGTCGCATGGTGGTGACCCTCCTGCACGGTAATGAGCCCTCGGGCACCCGCGGCATACTCCGCTACCTGTCAAGCGAGCAGGAGCCTGCCACAGATCTTCATGTGCTGATTGTCTCGGTGACCACAGCACTTACGCAACCGCTGTTCAGCCACCGGCAGCTACCTGGCGAGCGGGACATGAACCGGTGTTTTTCCCCTCCCTATGACGGTGAACTGGGCCATTTGGCCGGGGAGATTCTCCGGCTCATCGAGCGCCTGTCGCCGGAGGCGGTCGTCGATATCCACAATACCTCCGGCAACGGTCCTGCATTTTCGGTGTGCACGGTTTTGACCCGCGCCCATGTGGCGCTGACGGCGTTTTTCACCCACCGAATAGTTGTTACCGACCTGCGCATGGGCACGTTAATCGAGCACAACACTGAAGCCCGTCCCTTTATCACCATTGAATGTGGCGGCGCCGACGGAGAGGAGGCTGACAGGCTGTCGTTCGCCGGGCTAGGCCGTTTCCTCACCAGTCCGGATCTGTACGCTCAGTCACCGGATCAGGAGATAGACCTCTATCACCACCCCGTGCGTCTCGAACTGAAACCCGGCGCCAGTATTGCGTATTCTGACGATTCAAACCTCGCCGATGTCGTCATGCCCGTTGATATTGACCGCAAAAACTTCGGCGTGGTGACACCGGACATGCCCCTGGCATGGATCAACAATCCAGATGCCGTGACCCTGCACACTGCCCAGGGTCACGGCCCTGTCGATGACTTCTTTGTTGTTCGCAACCAGCGGCTTTTCCCTTCGCACCCCCTCAAGCTTTTTATGGTTACCACCAACCCCCGGATTGCGGCCTCGGATTGCCTGCTCTACGCAGTGAAGGAAATGGATCACCGGCATTTACTGGCGCTGATTTGACGGCGCCCGTGGCCGTTGCCGACATCGGGCAGGGGGCGTCAATTCTTCCTTCCGTATGCGCCGTTGCTTGCCGCGGTGGGGCTTTTTTGGCCACGTCTTTAAATTTGCATATGTGTCAATATAGTAATATTCTGCATGAACTTTTTCCCGTTGGCGACGTTTGGCCTGCAGGCTGATTTCGCTGACGAACGTTGGCCGTTCATCAACTTTTTTGCAGGTGCATAATAATGGATAAAGACAGTGTCAATTCCCCTGAAATCAATACCAAACGCCGGACGTTACTGAAAGGTGTCGGAGCGGGCGCCGCCATGGCAGGTCTTGGCATAAATGCCGTTACCGCGGGACTGGCACAGGCCGGTAATGAAGGGCAGTATGATGTGGTCGCCGAGACCCGCTACGGCAAAGTGGGGGGTGTCGAAAACCAGGGTGTGTATATTTTTCGCGGTATCCCCTACGGTGCCGATACAGGGGGTGTGAATCGCTTCAAGCCGCCGAAGCCCCCCGAGTCCTGGCAGGGGGTGAGGGATGCGACGCAATACGGCCCCACCGCACCCCAGATCGGGCACGCCGAGGCCGGCGGTGTCCAGCCGGACGATGAAGCCACCAAACAGCGCATGGCAGCGTTCGCCGCCTTTATCCACGGACTGGCCGGGGACGAGCCCGCCCAGAGCGAGGATTGTCTGGTGCTCAATGTCTGGACCAAGAATCTGCAAGCGGACAAATCCCGCGCAGTCATGGTCTGGTTGCACGGTGGCGCCTTCGATACCGGTTCCGGGTCCTGGCCCCTTTATGAGGGCACGCCCCTGGCCTCGCGGGACGATGTGGTGTTTGTGACCGTCAACCATCGGCTGGGGGTGCTCGGTTTCCTGCATCTGGAGGAGATCGCTGGCCCGGACTACGCCGGTTCCGGCAATGCCGGGATGCTCGACATCGTCGCCGCACTGCAGTGGGTGCGCGACAATATTGCCAACTTTGGTGGCGACCCCTCCAGGGTGATGGTTTTCGGCGGCTCCGGCGGCGCGTCCAAGACCGCCACGCTGCTGGGCATGCCCGCGGCACAGGGACTGTTTCACCGCGGTGCGCTGATGAGCGGACCCTACACCCGGGCACGGGAAGCGGATTACGCCACCGATCTGAGCCTCCAGTTGTTGGCGCACCTGGGGCTTGAGGAAAACGATGTCGAGAAACTCCACCAGTTGCCGGTCGGGACCCTGATGGAAGCGGCCAAGAAGCTGGCGGTGCCGATCTCCGACGGTCTTGCCTCGGCGGCCAGTCCCGATGCCTTTATGCCGATGCAACCGGTGGTCGACGGCAAGACATTGCCCGCCCATCCCATGGACCCGGTCGCGTCCCCCTTTGGCAAGGATGTCGCCATGATGGTCGGTTCCACCCGGGACGACATGAAAATGATGATGCTGGGTCAACCCTGGTTCGGGGTCCTGGACGACGCGGGTCTCGAGAAAATGGCCCAAAGCAATTTTGGCGACCTTGCCGACGAAATGCTTGCCGCCTACAGAGCCACCTATCCGGACTGGACGCCGACCCAGATTGCCTCCCAGTTTGTCACCGACCGGGTGATGTGGGCGGGCAGTTTCCACTGGGCCGAAGTCAAGGCCAGGGCCGGTGGTGCACCGGTATACGTTTATCGCTTTGATTACGAATCCACCGCCCTTGGCGGGGTTTTGGGTGCCACCCACGGCGGTGATCTTCCCTTTGCGTTAAACAACTACCAGTACACCCCCATGGCCGGTGAGCGTCCGGAGAACGAGGCCCTCGGCGAGTTGATGAGCGAAGCCTTCGTACGCTTTGCCCACAGCGGCAACCCCAACCACGGCGGTATGCCCGAGTGGAAGCCCTATACCCTCGAACAGCGCGACACCCTGGTCTTCGACGTTAACACCCGCCCCGAGGCGGATCCCAACCCGGCGCTTCGCAAGCTCTACAGCCAATTGATGAAAAGCTGAAAGAAAACGGACAGGAGCACTGATGGGAACGGGGGCAACAGCCCCCGTTTTCACATTCCAAGGTTGCTTTTTGGCACCAGCCTGTAGATGGTTCCCTGCAATGTATTACACTGCCGGCCAATAACCGGGAGGAACCGTGAGGACATTTGGCCACTTCGATTACGTGATTGCAGGGGCGGGTGCAGCCGGCTGTGTGCTGGCCAACCGGCTGTCCGCTGATCCGGATGTGTCCGTGTTGTTGCTTGAGGGCGGTGGCAAGGATGACTGGCTGTGGATTCACATACCGGTGGGCTATCTGTTCTGCATCGGTAACCCGCGCACAGACTGGTGCTACAAAACCGAGCCTGAACCGGGGCTCAATGGTCGAACCATCAATTACGCCCGGGGCAAGGGCCTGGGCGGCAGTACGTCCATCAACGCCATGATTTATATGCGCGGCCAGGCCCGGGACTACGACGAATGGGCGGCGCTCACCGGCGACGATGGCTGGGCCTGGGAAAACGTGCTGCCGATGTTCCGCCGCAGCGAGGATCACTGGCGGGGGGCGAGCGATATCCACGGGTCCGGAAACGAATGGCGGGTGGAGCGCCAGCGCCTTCGCTGGGATATCCTCGACCGGTTTGCCGAAGCGGCGGAACAGGCGGGCATTCCGAAGACAGCCGATTTCAACGGCGGCGATAACAGTGGCGTCGGCGCCTTTGAGGTCAACCAGAAGCGGGGACTGCGCTGGAGTAGCAGTAAAGCCTTCCTGCGTCCGGCCCTGAACCGACCTAACCTCGCCGTAGTGACCGGGGCGCTGATCGAAACCCTGTCCATGGAGGGCCGGCGGGCCACCGGCGTGGTCTTTCAGCGGGACGGCGTCCGCCAGCTGGCGTGCAGCGGCGGGGAGGTGATACTGGCGGCCGGATCCCTGGGGTCACCGGCGATTTTGCAGCGCTCCGGCATTGGCGATGCCGGTCACCTGCAAACCCTGGGCATACCGGTGGTGCTCGATGCGCCGGGCGTCGGGGCCAATCTTCAGGATCACCTGCAACTGCGCAGTGTCTACCGGGTTCAGGGCATCAAAACCCTCAACCAGCAGGCCAACAGCCTGTGGGGCAAGTTTGTCATGGGCATGGATTTCGCGCTGCGGCGACGGGGGCCGCTGACCATGGCGCCCAGCCAGCTGGGCCTGTTTGCCCGCTCCGGGGAGGCTGTCGCCACACCGGATCTGGAGTACCACGTACAGCCCCTTTCCCTGGATAAGTTCGGGGATCCCCTGCACCGCTTTCCCGCCTTTACCGCCAGTGTCTGCAACCTGCGCCCGAAGTCCCGGGGACATGTGCGAATCACCGGGCGGGATCCCCATCTGGCGCCCGCCATAGCGCCCGGCTACCTGAGTCACCCGGAGGATAGGCTAAAGGCGGTTAGCGCACTGCGACTGACCCGCCGTATTGTCGCCCAGCCGGCGCTGGCGCCCTTTTCCCCGGAGGAGCATCTGCCCGGCACCGATGTGCAATCCGACGACGAGCTACTGAAGGCGGCCGGGGATATCGGGACGACGATTTTTCACCCGGTGGGCACCTGCAAAATGGGTGTCAGGGACGATCACGGGGCGGTCACCGACAGTCGTCTGCGGGTGCGGGGAATTGACGGATTGAGGGTGGTCGACGCATCCATCATGCCCACCATCACGTCCGGTAACACCAGTTCGCCGACCATCATGATTGCAGAGCGGGGTGCCCGGATGATTCTCGCCGACCGGAAAAAGCGGACCATGTAAATCGCCGCTGTCCATTGCTCAGATTGTGATCAGAGGGACTTATGCACACTCCCTCTCTTATTCAATCGGAGCCTTTTTGCCCTTGCAGGGCAGTGGTTCCAAGGGGAGGGGTTACTGATCCGTTATCGGTTATTTCGCACCCGGAAAAGCTTTGCACACCCTTTTAAAAAACTTATCCACAGAATTTGTGGACAAGCAGAGTGGGCGCCAAGATGAAAGGAATGTTTCCGCGATGGCGATAAGGGACTCGGGCTGGCGGCGGTAAGGCTACAAACGCGGCTTGCGAGGGTGGTGCCGGAGCCATTGCTGGCAGCGACCTTCGCCATCTCACCCTGTGGCAGGTTTAACCAATAGCCCCCAACTGGCGGCGAACAATGGGCGCCGGATAGTCCTGAATCAGCTCCAGCCTGCGCAGCGCCCGGCGGTGGAAAAGGCGCAACAGACGCTCGTCCTCATCCCGCCCCGCTGCGTGCACATAATCCTCGAGGGCCTGCTCGCCGGTCTGCGGGTTGTCGAAATGCTGACCCAGCAACTGGTAGAGATCGTCCTGCTCCTGGCGTTCAATGGCGGGCCCCAGTTGATCAGCGCGACGGGCGTAGTTGGCCAGGGAAAGCACCGGGTGCTCGCGAAAGAAGCCTCCGGGGTCGGGCAGGCTCTGGCATTGCGCGACAAGATCGGTGAGCGCGTCGCGGTGAATAGTCTCCCGCTCCGGTAAATCCACTGTCGTGTCGAGCGTAACGCCCATGCTGTCAGCCATGGATTCAAGCGTTCTCGGCGTGGTGGCGAGCACCCAGGACAGGTATTCCACAAAAGCCGGGTGCGGATGGTTGTTGCGCAGGGTGGGGCCGGAAATCATCGGCACGGCGAGAAACTGCATGACCGAGTAGAAGTGAATGACCTTGCGGTCAATCGGTCGACCGCTGCTCTTCGCGTAGCGATCAAACAGCGCGGGTAAATTGCCCGTGGGCTCGTTGATATCCCGAACCCGGACAGAGGCGAGGTCGAACATGGGGTCGCCAATGCGGGCCATCTCCAGGTCGTAAATGGCGGTCACGCGTCCGTCCCTGTGCATGAACTGGGGGCAGTCGCCTACCAGCACGGACAGGCGCTCCGGTGCCGGTGGGATATTCCGGTACAGCCAGTTGCGTACGAACTCGATCAGCGGTTCCGGGCCATTTTTGTTGTCCAGATACGTCTTTTCCGCCATGCGCAGGTAAGCAAGGGCGGTGTCCTCCCACGTGACTTCAGGTCTAAGCCCGGCGTCCTCAAAGGGCCTGGTATCCAGGGCGTGCACTTTGGCGAGAATCTCCATGTATTCGGCGACCCGTTCATGGAGTTCCGGGTTGTCCTCGGATATGCCCAGAAATGGCTCTGCGTCGACCTTTTCCATGACAATCGCGGGTAAGGCGTCGATCCATCCATAGATATGGGGTACCGGAATCCCGGCCGATTCAAGTAGCTGTAACAGGCGGTATTCCATCGACAACGGTTGTGTCTCGAGCCCCGGACCACGCTCGCCGCGAATATGCAGATGAACAATTTCCTGCGAACCGTTTTTTGCCGGAACCCCGGTTACCTCCACATTCCACGATGGGCGCCAGCGGGGCAGTTTTTCGATATGGGTGACGGTGCCGCCAAGGTTTTCCTGGATCCAGGTGACAATGACCGGTCGGTTGACGTCCGATTCATTTGCGGTTTTTTCCACGATAGCGCCTTTTAATTAAGTCTGCAGGAAATTGTCGCTCATCACCGCCAATGGCGACAAGC
>PABE01000116.1 GCA_002702725.1 Porticoccaceae bacterium | reverse complement strand
TTTTTTTTTTTTTTAATTAGACTAACTACGGTGGTGGTGTAGGTACTTATTACGGTATTTGCGTATTCTATGTACCTATGAATATAATATATACAATCGAATATTCTATTGCAGTATGAAAATAAGGAGGCACGCGATTTATTAATCCTCGTAGTTCATATTCAAGGAGGTTTAGGTAATCATGGCAAAGACGATTCAGGTCTGGTTTGATTTTGCCAGCACCTACAGCTATCCGGCGGCACTGCGGGCCACGCAATTGGCAGCGGCAAACCGCATTTCGCTGCACTGGCGGCCCTTTATGCTGGGCGTGATTTTCAAGCAACAGGGCTGGAACGACTCGCCTTTCAATCTCTATCCCCCGAAGGGGCGATACATGTGGCGGGATATGGAAAGGCTTTGCGCAGCGCAGGACATTCCCTTTCATAAGCCTACGCAGTTTCCCCGTAACGGCCTGCTGGCAGGCCGCATAGCCTGCCTTAGCCAGGACGCCCCGTGGATAACTGCGTTTATCCAGGCGGTTTACCGGGCTAACTTCGTTTATGACCAGGATGTCGCGGATACCAGTGTCATCGGCGACATCCTCCACCAACTGAATGTGGATAGCGCGGGCGTTATTGCCCATGCTCTTTCGGAGGAGAGTAAGCAAAAGTTCAGGGAACAGACTGGTCAGGCTGTGGAACTGGGCATTTTCGGATCGCCCACCTTTATGATAGGTGATGAAATGTTCTGGGGTGGCGACCGACTGGTGGAAGCACTCGACTTTGCCATGGGACGATATCCCTGATTATGATCTCTGCGGTGTAATACCCGATAACGTTTCTTGATGGGAGTGAGCACCGATGAAACTGTCTGCAACTGATTTTGTGCAAATGAAAGGTTCACGGACAATTGCCATGCTGACGGCCTATACCTGCCCGGTGGCTAGGGAGCTTGAGGCGGCAGGCATCCCCATTATTTTGGTGGGTGATACCGTGGGCATGGTGGAAATGGGGTTTGACAGTACCCGCGAGGTGACCGTGGAGCATATGGTTTACCACATAGGTGCTGTGCGCCGGGGTGCTCCCTATACCCACATTATTGGCGATCTGCCTTTCGAGTCGGACAAAACACCTGAGCTGGCATTAGCTAACGCGAAACGACTGCTGGCGGCTGGTGCGGACAGCATCAAGTTGGAAGGCCCCAAGACCGACATTATTTCGTATCTGGTGGCGGAGGGTATTGCGGTGGTAGGACATACCGGCCTGTTGCCGCAAACCGCCAATAGCTTTGCCAAAGTGGGGCGAAACGCCGAGGAAGCGCTACGAATTCAAAAAGAAGCGGCTGCGATTCAGCAAGCCGGCGCCTTTATGTTGGTGATCGAACATGTTCCCCACGACCTGGCTAACAGTATTACCCAGACATTAACCATCCCGACCATCGGCATTGGCGCCGGACCGGATTGCGATGGGCAGGTGCTGGTCATAAACGATGCCTTGGGTCTTGGAAACTACTGGCCGCCTTTCTCAAAGCAATACGCTCATGTTGGCCGGGAAATCCAGAAGGTGGCCCAGCGGTTTTCTCGGGAGGTAGAATCCAGGGAATTCCCCAACAATATTATCCAATTCACTGGCTCGAAAAAGTAATCGCCGAGTCGGATCAGCAGAATCGCTTCGGAAATAGCCTCGCGTAGGAAATATATCGCAGGCTCAAAGGATGTTTAATTAGGGCGATCCCATTGGCCCTCAGGTTTTCACGAGAAGATAGCCTCCCGTGGCTATCATCATGGCGCCCGCTACCGGTTTTGCTTTGGTTTGAAAATGCAATCTGCCGGATAGCTTCACCATCTTGCTGGCGGAAACTGCGTACACAATCTTGATGCCACCGACAGCGAATAGGGTTATGCCAAAGATGGCGGCAATATCCACGCTACGCAGTGTAATGGGGTCAATAAACGCGGGAAAGAGACTGGCGTAGAAAAACACCGCCTTGATATCACTCAGCGTTAATAACAATCCCGACAGGAAGCTTGCTGATGTGGTTCGCGCCCCGTTAGGTGGAACGCTCGGCTCCCCTTGGGGAACCCTGTGAGCGTGGTTCCTGATCAAGTTAAGGCCAAACCAAATCAGATAGCCTGCCGCCAGGTAGCGGATCACCACAAACAAAGCCCCCAACTGTTCCGACAATGCGCTCAAGCCGAGCAGTGCCATTGCTACAAAAACGAGGTCGCCGGCAACGACACCCAGAGAGGTGATAACACCCTGTTTGACACCCATCGTGGAGGCGCGTATCACCACCAGGGCGACACTGCTACTGGGAATGGCGGCGAGCAGGGTGATGATCGTTGCCAGGGCGATGGTGTTGTAGAAAGTCAAAAGACACCTTGTGGGTTGAGCAGGGTCGCTATGCTTCCAGGTTGCTCTTTACCTGCTATCCTGATTTTGGGTGCACGGTTCAATTCAATTCAACTCAATGCCCCTAAGCCCTAGATAGTGAGAAGTTACCTCAGAACTGTAGAGAAATAGCCAGTGAGCCGAAATCGTCGCTCTCGTACTGGGTGTCGAACTCCCTGGTTCGTATCACGTGGGTATAGCTCAGCCGCACATTGTGCCATACCAGCACTGCACCAAACTGCAAGTCACCCACCCAGTGTTTTTTCTCCACGCTGTAGCCATTGTGAAAACTGTTGCCATCGAGAAAGATATTGCGAGCCACTGCGCGACCCTCCACTCCGGCGAACACATACCAGCCGATGCCGGGGCGCGGGACGAAACTGTTGGTACCGGTCAGGCCGGGCTGGATACGCGGCGGCCCGTAGTCGAGAGGTAGGTTGTCGCCATAGCGCAAGGTCAGCCCGGCGTTGCCATAAGTATGGATATTCCCCACCGTTGCGCCCATATGGGGTGTGATATCGAATTCGTTGCCCACCAGGGTGGTATCCACCAGGGCGCGCCAGTTACGCTGCCAGGCCAGGATCAATCCGGGTTCATTGCGCAACTGATGATCCCAGCCTTTGGGATCATCGGAATTCACCAGCCGGTGCACGGCCTTCTGGGTCTGTTCCGCCAGGGAAGCAGGGCCCACCACCCCCACAGTTAAAACCACCTGGTCGAGCTGAAGGCCGGTTTCCACCCCAAGGCCAACACTGCCGTAGAGCCAGCCGGCGTAGGGGCGTTCCCCGTCCGGCGGGTTTTCGAGGGTGATATCCCTGGGGGTATACATGTTCTGGCCGAACGAGTAGCCATGCAGCACCTGACCATCACGGGGGAACCAGGGAATAGCACCGGCAAGATCGAGCGCCCACTGAGGCGTTTCGGCCGAGCCCGGGATCCAACTCAACCGCACGCCATTGGTGTAGTGGCTGTCCCGGTTGTAGAAGGTGTCGTTCTCGTAGACGACACTCAGGGTACTGCCACGTTCCGGTACAGGCGCTGCCGTGCCCGCAACCACCCCGCTGGAAGCAGCAAGCGTGGACGCCAGGAGTAAAAGGTATGGATTTTTCCACATAGTCTAAGCCATGGCCCCGATGGTTTTGCGAAACCGGGCCAGGGACAACGAAAAAAGCCCGGCGCCGATAAACAGCAGGGTGACAAACTGGGGCCAGACCACCGCGAAGCCCGCACCTCGGTAGAGGATGCCCTGGGCGAGCATGACAAAATGGGTATTGGGCGCCAGCAACATCAGGTACTGAATGGCGGCCGGCATGCTCTCCCTGGGGGTCATTTCCCCTGAAAGCACTTGCAGCGGAAGCAGGATCAGCATCATCAACAGCCCAAACTGGGGCATGGAGCGCGCCACGGTGCCAAGGAAAATCCCTAGGGACGTAGTGGCGAACAGGTGCAGGACAGCGCCGGTCAGAAACAGCGGCACCGACCCCTCGATCGGCACACCCAGCCAGCCCTGCACCACCAGGGAAAGAGACAGCGTGGTGGCCACCAGGACCACCAACACCATGGCCCAAACCTTGGCGACCATGATCTCGAAGGGCGTCACCGGCATGGCCAGCAGGTGCTCGACGGTGCCGTGCTCGCGCTCGCGGATCAGCGCCGCGCCGGTGAGAACGATCGCCAGCATGGTGATGTTACTGATCACCTCCATCACCGAACCGAACCACACTTTGTTGAGTTCGGGGTTAAAGCTGGCGCGCAGTACGAGATCAACGGGCGGCGTACTGAGGTTGCGGTGGCGTTCCAGGTAAGCACTGATCTCACCATTGACAATGGCCTGGACATAGCCGTTTCCGGTAAACGCCTGCCCCATGCGGGTGGCGTCCACGTTGAGCTGGATTTCCGGTTGCCGGCCGGCCAGCAGGTCGCGTTGGAAATGAGGGGGGATATTGAGGGCAAAGGTGTCGAGGCCGGCGTCCATGCGCTCGTCCATCTTGTGCCCGTCGATCAACACCGGCTGGGAAAAGTAAGGCGGGTAGAAGGCATCGACAATCCGAGCCGACAGGGGCGAACGGTCCTCATCGACAATGGCGATGGGCGCCTTATTGAGCGATTCGGGCATGGCGGTGGCGGCCGTGTACACGGACAGGGTGAAGGCGTAGACGATCAGCACCAGCATCATGGGGTCGCGGCCGAGGCTGCGCAATTCCTTGACGCCCAGGTGCAGGATGTTTGCCAGGGCCATATCAGCGCTCCTGCTTCGACAATAACAGCGTGCCCGCCATCAGCAACACCGGCGCGGCGACCAGCAGCGCAAGGAAAGAGGTATGCAAATCCGCAAAAGAGAGCCCCTTGGAAAACACCCCCCGGGAGATGGTGAGGAAGTGGGTGGCGGGATAAATATCCCCCACCAGGCGACCGACGCCTTCGAGGGAGGAAACCGGATCGATCATGCCGGAAAATTGCACAGCGGGCACCAGGGTCAATATGGCGGTACCGAACAGGGCCGCGATCTGGCTGCGGGTAAAGGTCGACATCACCAACCCCAGGGCGGTGGCGCAAAACACGTACAGCAGGGCTGCCAGCGTCAGGGTGGGGAAGCTGCCGGTGAGGGGCACCCGGAATACGGCTACCGCACAGAGCGCCAACAAAAAGAAGTTGAACATGCCCAGTGCCACATAGGGCAACTGTTTGCCGAGCAGAAACTCCAGGCGATTCACCGGCGTGACATAGAGGTTGACGATAGAGCCCAGCTCCTTTTCCCGCACCACCGACAGGGCGGTGAGAATGGCGGGAATCAACATCAGCAACAGGGGAATCACCGCTGGCACCATGGCCACCAGGCTTTTCACGTCCGGGTTGTAGCGGTAGCGGGTCTCCACCGTGGCCGGCCGGGCCAGGGCGCTGGAACCGAGGGCCTCCCGGGCCTTGCCCGCCAGCCAGTGACTGTGCATGCCCTGCACATAGCCGCTGATGGTCTCGCCCCGGCTGGGCATGGCGCCGTCGATCCAGGCGCCGATCTCCACCGACCGCCCCCGGGCCAGGTCGGCGGCAAACCCCGGCGGGATCTCGATGGCCAGGCTGATCTCCCCGCTGCGCATGCGCCGATCCAGCTCGGCATGACTGGCCAGGGGCGGTTTCTCCACAAAGTAGCGTGAACCCGAAAGGTTGAGCACATAGTCTCGACTGGTTACGGTCTGGTCGCGATCCAGTACCGCGAAGGTGAGGTCTTCCACATCCATGGTAATGCCGTAGCCCACCACAAACATCAGGATAAGGGTTCCCACCATGGCCAGGGTGAGGCGGATGGGGTCCCGCAGCAGTTCCAGGGTTTCGCGCCAGGTATAACTGTACATGCGCCGGCGGCTGAACCAGTGCGGCTTGCGACCCCGCCCGTCGGCCGCCGCCGCGGGCGCGGACCCGGCCTCACGGGCGAGGCCCGCATCGGCGGGCGGCGGTTGCCCGTGCTCCTTCGCGTCGCGGGCGACTTCATCTTCCAGATAGGCCACGAAGGCGTCATCCAGTGACGCCGCCTGACGGCTGGCTATCAGGTTTTCCGGGGTGTCGGTCACCAGCACTCGCCCGGCGTGCATCAGGGAGATACGGTCGCAACGCTCGGCTTCGTTCATGAAATGGGTAGAAATGAAGATGGTCACGCCGTCGTTGCGCGCCAGATCCACCATGATCCGCCAGAATCCGTCCCGCGCCACCGGGTCCACCCCGGACGTGGGCTCGTCGAGGATCAGCATTTCCGGGCCGTGGATCATGGCCACCGCCAGCGACAACCGCTGGCGCTGCCCCAGAGGCAGAGCGTCCGGCAAACTGTCCAGCACCTGTTCCAGCTCGAAGCGCCGCGCCATTTCCGCCACCCGACCGGCAATCTCATCCTCCGGCAGCCTGAACAGGCGCGCATGGAGGTAAAGGTTCTGGCGCACGGTGAGCTCGCCGTAGAGGGAGAAGGACTGGGTCATGTACCCCACCCGCCGCCGGATGGCGATATCCCCGGTGTCCACTTCCCGGCCGAACAACCAGGCCTGGCCGGAACTTGCGGGCAACAGGCCGGTGAGCATTTTCATGGTGGTGGTCTTGCCGCAACCATTGGAACCGAGAAAGCCGAAAATCTCGCCCCGGGGGATGCGAAAAGTGGCCCGATCCACCGCCGTGAAATCGCCGAAACGCATGGTGAGATCCCGCGCCTCAATAGCCACCTCCTCCTCGCCTGACGGTTCGCGGGGAGGAATCGTCACCGGCTGGTGACGCGCGCGCTGCGCCTCGGGCAACAGGGCAATAAAGGCCGCTTCCAGGCTGTCGGTGCCGGTTTTGCTCAACAATTGCGCCGGCGAACCCTCGGCCAGCACCTGGCCGCCATTGATGGCCGCGAGCCAGTCAAAGCGCGCGGCTTCCTCCATGTAAGCTGTGGCCACTACAACACTCATGCCGGGAGTGGCTGTGCGAATGCGGTCGATCAACCCCCAGAATTGCCTGCGTGACAGGGGATCGACCCCGGTGGTGGGCTCGTCCAGGATCAGCAGGTCGGGGTCATGAATCAGGGCGCAGCACAGGCCAAGCTTTTGTTTCATGCCGCCTGAGAGCTTGCCCGCCGGTCGCCCCGCGAAGGGTGCAAGGCCGGTGGCCTCAAGCAACTGGGCAATACGCCGCTCCCGCTCTGCCGTGCCGTGGCCGAAAAGGCGACCGAAGAAGTCAACATTCTCATGGACCGAGAGGGTGTGATAGAGATTTTTGCCAAGCCCCTGGGGCATAAAGGCAATCCGCGGGCATACCCGGCGGCGGTGGCTTTCGCTGGCGATATCGCCCCCCAGCACCTCGATCCGCCCCTGTTGTATCACCCGGGCGCCCGCCAGCAGGGACAAAAGGCTCGACTTGCCCACGCCATCCGGGCCGATCAATCCAGCCATCACCCCGGCGGGTATTGTCAGGCTGAAATCGTCAAGCGCCCGGGTCTTGCCGTAGCTCAGGCTGACCGCTTCAATCCGCGCAACGGCGGTGGTGCTCTCGGTGGCTGCCATGGGCCCTCCGCCCTCAGGGCAACTTCACGGCAAGGTGGTCTGGCCATTCCGCCTTGCTGTCCGCCAGCAGATACGCCACTCCCGGTAGGCCGGTTTTCACCCGCAGCAGGTTTTCGTCGAGCACGTCGGGAGGCACCTGGGCACGCACCCGGAACATCAGCTTTTCCCGCTCGCTGGCGGTTTCCACCGTCTTGGGGGTGAACTGGGCGACATCCGCCACGAAGGATACCGACGCGGGGAATACATAGTCCGGCGCGGCATCCAGCACGATGCGCACCTCCGCGCCCTGGGCGAGCCGGCCCGCCATGGCCGTGGGCAGGAAGAAGGTCATGTAGACGTCCCGCAGATCCACCAGGTTGAGAACCCGGCCACCCGCGGCCACCACCTCGCCGGGCTGGGCTATCCGGTACTGCACCCGGCCATCCCGCACGGCCTTGAGTTCACTGTCGGCAATGTCCGCCTCAATCCGCTCGACACTGGCCGCGGCCGCTGCAACCGTAGACTCCGCGCCGGCGATCTGGGCCTGTGCCGTTTCGATGGCGGCATCACTGGCCGCCACCTGGGCTTCGGCGGCAGCCAGGGCAGCGGCGGCGCTCTGTTGGGTAGCGAAGTCATCGTCCGCTATTTGCTGGGAAGTCGCGCCACGCTCGGCCAGGGAGGCGGAGCGCTGGTGGCGTTTTTTCGCCACGTTGAGTTCGGCCTCGCGCTGGGCCACCAGGGCCAGCGCCGCCTGGCGCTCCGCCTGGCGCTGCACCACCTGGCTGCGGGCAATGGCCACTGCGCTCTCAGCCTGGTGCAGCTGGGCCTCGGCCTGCCGTAACTGTGCTTCAAGGTTTTCCGTGTCCATCACCGCCAGCACCTGGCCAGTGGTAACGAAATCTCCTTCTCTCACCAGAATATCGCGGATACGCCCGGCATGTTTCGCGGCAATATCGATTTCTGTCGCCTCCACCCTGCCATTCCCTGAGGCCAGTCCCTGGTCAAGGTCCGGTGACAGATAGTGTTGCCAGACAAACGTCGCCACCACAGCTATAAAGGCTAGCAAAGTTAGAGTAAAGAACTTTCTACTGCGTATATTCATGATGGTCTTTCCTTGAGTATCATAGAAGTGGCGGCACCTCTTTTTCTGGGTAGATTATACACGGCGGATTGTTACCCTCCCACAACATGGCGCTCTGGTATACTCGATTTCTGTGGAATGAGCACGTAACAACAGGCGTAATGTTTTAGAAAGGGGCAGTATGACTTCCGGGTTCCCTTGTGGGCGGCATTGGAACAGTTGGTGGCAGCTGCTGCATGAAAACTTGTCAATTCAACAATTGTCCAAGTGCGCGCAAGGCTGGGGACAGAATTGGTTCCCACGGCAAAGCACAGTTTATTCGGAAATGGTGTTTGAATCGTTGATCGCTGGAAAATAAATAACCAGGGGCGATGCTGATCTTGTGTTCCAGTGCTTTTTGGTAAAGCTCGGTGGTATCGAACTCCCCAGGCAGCTGCACCCACAAGACAAAGCCGCCGCGGGGTTGGGAGGTGCGGGTGCCGGGTGGAAACGTTGTTTTAATCAGGTCAATACATTGCCCTATATTCGCGGCATAACGGCGGCGAATTTTCCGGACATGCTTGTCCATGCCGCCATTGCGCAGATACTCATCCAGTACCCGTTGGTTCAATGTAGCGCTGGCAATATTCTGGGTGAATTTCAGGTAGGCGGCTTTCTCCGTATAACGACCGGGTGATAGCCACCCGACCCGCAGGCCGGGGGAAACCGATTTGGAAAAGGAGCTGCAATAGAGTACCTCCCCAGTCGTGTCGAAGTGTTTGTAAGGGGTTGGGCGATGACCGTCGAAGGCAAGGTCACCGTAGATATCGTCTTCCACCAACGGCACATCGAAGCTATTGAGCAGCGACAGCAGCGTCTGCTTTTGGTTGTTGTCTGGGCAGCTCCCTAGCGGATTGCTGAAGTTGCTGACAACGATACAGGCCTTGACGTCCCACTGCTGGCAGGCGTCCTCGACCTTGTCCAGGTCCATGCCAGACTCAGGGTGGCAGGGGATTTCCACTGCGCGTAGTCCCAGGGTATCGATCACCTGCAGCAAACCATAGTAGGTGGGGGATTCCAGCAATACCACATCACCGGGTTCGGCCACGCACTTGAGGGCAATAATCAGTGCTTCGTGACAGCCGTTGGTGACGAGGATATCCGCGGCACTCACCTCACAGCCGTAGCTCAGCATCCGCAGCGCCAGGGATTCGCAGAGTGATGGCAATCCGGGCGGGACTTCGTAGCGCATAAAGCCGGTATCGTCAGCTCGGCTGATTCGGGCGGCGATTCGTTGCAGCTCCTGCCCGGGGAAGTAGCTCTCGTGGGGTAGGGCCGCCCCCAGTTGCACCATGGTCTTGCTGCCAGTGGCCTGGATCAAATCCAGCGCCAGTCGCTGGCGCTTCACCAGTATCGGCTTCAACGTGGCCTTGGCCGGGCTTTTTACCAGTTGTACTGCGTCTTTGCCGCGCCATTTGACGAAGAATCCCGAGCGGGGAACCGCTTCGATCATACCCTGATTTTCCAATAGCTTCTGCGCCTGGAGGACGGTATTGATGCTGACACTGTGTGTCTCTGCCAGCAGACGCGTCCCGGGGATTTTGTCGCCTGGACTGTAGCGTCCTGCCTGGATCTCCCGGGTCAGCTGTTCGGCAAGTTGCTCGTAGCGGTGGGGTTGAAAGCGTGGTGCGTCCAAAAATCTGTACCCGTTTAAATTGATATAAACTGTATCTGTACCCCTTCCTTGGAAAGATTACACTGTCTGCATTGCTCCCTCAATAGCCTGAATCGGATGAGCCTATCAATGGCATCGTTATCTTTCAGGCAGTACGGGAGCGTCAACTCTGTGAGGTGATATCGGATGCAGGTCCAACCCCAACCCCAACCCCAACCCCAGACCCAATCCATGTGTCATACAAAAACGAAGTACTCTTGCTGGAAGAACGGTGAGCTGGTGAGCGCTGACCAGGCGGTCGTGTCGATCTATGACCACGGTTTGCTATACGGTGACGGCTGCTTCGAAGGACTGCGATTTTATCACCGGCATCCTTTCCGGTTGGATCGTCACCTGGCGCGGCTGCGCCGCTCCCTCAGTGCACTGGCGATCACTGTTCCCTATACCGATGATACTCTTGCAGAAGCAGTCATGGCCTGTATTGCCCGCTCGGGCATGGGCGATGGTTACCTGCGGATTCTGGTGACCCGGGGTGAGGGGGATATGGGGCTGAACCCCCGCAATTGCACCGCGCCCAACGTATTTATCATTCCGGCATCACTGTCGTTGGTCAGTGATGAAACCCGGCGCCAGGGGGTTAGCCTGATCACCAGCAGTATCAAGCGGGCAGTCGGTACGGGGCTGGATGCAAGGGTCAAATCCCTGAATTACCTGCATTCGGTTCTGGCCAGGGCGGAAGCGAATGCCGCCGGCGTTGATGAAGCCATTTTGCTCAACCAGTTTGGTCAGGTGGCGGAATGCAGCGCCGAGAATATTTTTGTCGTCAAGGCGGGATCGCTGCTAACGCCGCCCGTTCAGGACGGTGCCTTGGAAGGAATTACCCGAGAAACCCTGTTGGAGCTGGCGCCTCAACAAGGACTGGAGGCTCGCGAGCAGTCCCTCACCAGCTACGATCTTTACACTGCCGAGGAGTGTTTTATCTGCGGCAGCGGTGCGCGGTTGATTCCAGTTAAAACAATCGATGGTCGGCAGATCGCCCAGTGTCCCGGGCCTGTATATCAGCGTCTGTCACTTGCCTACAAGGCATTGATTGATGACGAATGTGGGGAGAAAAGACAATGACCTTCGATTTAGCAAGCTACGCCAACACCATGGCTCGCTACAACCAGTGGATAAATGGCGGTCTGTATTCAGCTGCGGAGACCTTGACCCCTGAGCAGCGCCGGTCGGAGTGCGGCCTGTTCTTCGGCTCCATCTACAACACCCTGAATCACTTGCTGGTCTGCGACCTGATGTGGCTGGCCCGATTCAAAAACGAACCCGTCACAGTGAAAAGCCTGACCCAGGAGCTGTTCGGCGATTATGCCCAGTTGCGACACGCCCGGGAGCAAACTGACAAGGACATTATTGCCTGGGCACAAAACCTGGCGTTATCCCCGCCGCCCGAACGGTTGAACTATGTCAGTTTGTCGAGCAATACCGAGCGGAATGTGGACTTCGCTCAGGCTATCGTGCATTTCTTCAACCACCAAACCCACCATCGTGGACAGGTGACAGCGGCGCTGTCCCAGCAAGGCGTAGACTTCGGGGTGACAGACTTGATCTTTATGCCGGAGGAGAATTGACGACATTGATCCCTTTCTCTTTTGTGTATTCATCATTTTCGAGAGACAGGCATAGAACCAAACGCAGTAAATTTTCAAATGAAAAATTAGGCAGGGAGATAAAAGGTGGAAGCGCAAGATACAGGCTATGAATCCAAGGCACTCGAGAGTTTTGGCCGCCAGGCGGTGATGCAAACCCTGGAGGCGGAGCTGAGTATTCAGGGGCCAGGAATCGTCTCCATCCGCTTTCCCTTCCAATCGCGGTTTACGCAACAGAACGGCTATATCCATGCAGGCATTGTCGCCACTATCCTGGACAGCGCCTGTGGCTATGCCGCATTTACACTGATGCCACAGGGGGCGGATGTGCTCACCGTTGAATTCAAGGTCAACCTGTTGCGCCCTGCCAAGGGGGATCACTTTGCCGCGAAGGCAACCGTGGTCAAGCCAGGCAAAACAATTTCTGTCGTGGAAGCTGCGTTGTACAGCTCGGAATATGGCGAAGAAAAACCGGTAGCGACCATGACGGCAACTATCATGACAATGTTGCAATTTTCAAAAATTGAGGAGTAGGCAGGAAAGAATAATGAATGGCTACATAACCCCCGACCTAAACCACAGCGCGTTGATCAGCATCGATGTACAAAACGACTTTGTGCTCGATGATGCCCCCGCCCGCATTCCAGGCACGCTGGAAGCGGTTCCGGCAATGAGAAAGGTGATTCAGTCTTTTCGAGATAGCGACTTACCGGTTATCCATGTTATCCGCTTGTACATGCCGGATGGCTCCAATGTGGACTTATGCCGCCGTGCGGCGGTTGAGCGAGGTGCCCGTATCGCGATACCGGAAAGTGACGGTGCTGAGCTTGTTGCATCATTGAAGCCCAATAGTGATACCCGCTTGAATGCCCAATTATTGCTGTCGGGTGGTACCCAGGAAATTGGTGACAATGAGTTTGTTCTTTTCAAGCCCCGGTGGGGCGCCTTTTACCAGACAGGGCTGGAAAATTTCCTGCAAGGGCGAGGCATCAATACTTTGGTGTTTCTGGGTTGTAACTACCCCAATTGTCCCCGCACCAGTATCTACCAGGCCAGTGAGCGGGATTTCAAGATTATGCTGGTCACGGATGCGATTTCTCAGCTCTATCCCAAGGGAGAAGAAGAGATGAAAAATATTGGCGTGACACTTTGCTCCTCTGAAGGTCTGGACCAGTTGGTACGGCGATCCATTTGTAAGGAATGATTTGGAGGAGTCAGCGTGATTGGGCACTGTAGATGTACGAATATGAAAGTGGAGTGGCAATTTGATCGTGCCAGCGAAGTTCATCCCGTCATTTGTGATTGTGAATACTGTACAGCCCACAATGCTCAATATGTATTCCAATCTGACACTACCGTGGAAATACACATAAGGGATTTTTCATTCTATCGCCAAATCCAACAGGGAACGAAGACCGCCGTTTTTCATGAATGTCGAAAATGCGGAATGTTGGTTTGTGTGACGGTTGAATCAGGTGGAAAAATTTATGGGGCGATTAACCGTGTCTGTTTTCCTGAGAGGCTGGTTTTCGCCACGCCATTAAGGGTTGATCATGATGGTGCTCCCATACAAGACCGAATAAAGAAATGGGAACAGAATTGGTGTTCTTCGGTGACTATTAATACAGGATAGATCGCAGAGCATTAAGATAAATGAATCGAGGATGAGCGCAGTGTTGTGTTGGAAAAATATACATCAATGAGTCAATCATCTAGTCAAAGGAGTTTTTAATGAAGTGCTACGCCATTGGTGAGATTAATTTCTCTGATCATCATTGGGTAAATGATTATCTTAAGAATGTGACGCCATTGGTGAAGAAGCTGGGGGGTATATATTTGGCAAGAACCCCATCAGTGGAGTTGTTGGAAGGTGAAGGGGGGGGCTCCCCAAACGGTCGTTCTTATTCAATTTCCTTCAAAAGAAGTGGCGATGAAGTTTTACCATAGTGATGAATATGAATCTTATAAAAAAGCCAGGAAAGACGGCTCAAATGGGAGGTTTATGCTAGTGGACGGGCATGATGTTGCTTTGGACAAAACATAGTTAAAACGCATCAAGAGTCACATTAAGAGGGTTTTTCTATTACCCGCGGTATCGGACGATGAAAAGACTATATCCAATGGTTTTCTGTTTAAGGTTCAGTTCAACTTTTTTCAGAACAGGGACAGGTAAAAATTAATTCTGGCTCAAAGTAGCAGAATTTATCAATAAAGTCTGTGATTGGAGGATGCTGATTTATTTCGTGTGTTAATTAGCTCGCGAGCTGTATGGAAAAAATCAAGGGTGTGTTGGGTATATACTTCTTTTTGGGCTTATTGGTGGCAGGGAAAGTGTGCCTGGTTTTGAAGCATAAAGTGATAAAAATATTGGTTATAAGTTGGAATAAATTGCATGGAGCTACGTCACTTACGCTGCTTCCTCGCTGTCGCTGAAGAATTGCATTTCGCCCGTGCGGCAGAACGCCTGCACATCGAACAGTCACCCCTGTCTCGGGCGATAAAGGAGCTGGAGGAAGATCTGGGAGTCCGCCTGTTCAATCGGACGACGCGCAGTACGAGGTTAACCCGCGCCGGGCAGCTTTTCCTGGACCATGTGCCACGTATCTTTACCGCCCTGGATCAGGCGCGGGGCAGTGTGCAAGCTGCCGCGGCAGGCTTTCATGACCAATTGCGCCTGGCGCTATCCGACGGCATCACGCCTCCGCGTCTCACGGCGCTATTGGCCCAGTGTCGCGAGGAGGAGCCGCAAGTCGATATCCGTCTGTTCGAAGTGCCGTTGGGGCAACAGATCAGGGGTCTGCATGACGACTTATATGATGTGGGCTTCGCTCAGTCCGCCGAGGTGGGGGATGGTATTGTGGCCGAGCCGGCCTGGAGTGACCCTCTTGTCGTGGCGGTGCCGGCCAGGCACCCGCTGTTGGCTTACCAGCGCATTCCGCTGGACGAGGTGCTGCGTCATCCGCTGGTCGCCTGCGACCCCCTGTCATTCGAAGGCCACTGCCATCAGATTCGTCGTATCCTGCGCAGCGCGGACCGGGAGCCTTTGGTAGTGGAGCAGGTTTCATCCCACGACCTGATGCTGACGCTGGTGGCGGCAGGATATGCGCTGGCACTGGTGGGCGCTTCTCACCTCGCCGCGTCCCGTCGAGAGGAGGTGGTGGCCAGGCCTCTGGCGGGACGATCACAGGTGCTAACAACCTGGTTGTTGCGGCGGGATTCCGAGCCATCCGAAACCCTTCGAAGATTTATTGGGCGCGTCACTCCGATAAGCGGCGATCCCTCGCACGAGGGGGACTCATTCACATCCGATACCATGGGAGAAAATTGATCATGAAGCGTTTGAGCATACTGCTGTTTGTCGTTCTGTTGAGCGCCTGCGGCGAGAAGCCCGCTTCGACTGAAAAGCCCTCCGTTGAAGCTCCTCTCACTGATACCGTGGAATCGCTGCTGGCCGATCCCGAGCGGCGCAAGGAGCTGCG
>PABE01000115.1 GCA_002702725.1 Porticoccaceae bacterium | reverse complement strand
TGACGCAGCATACAAGCTGTAGGGGTTCCTCCCGTAGTTGAACCCCCCCGCAGACGTGGCCCGCAACAGCGATGTGCTGATGATTGCTGTGCTCAACGGCGATCAGGCCCGCGGCGTTCTCGAAGGGCCGGACGGCGTTCTCGCCGGTGCCCACCCGGGCCTTGCCATTGTCATGCTAAGTACCATTACCCTCGATGAGCTCGACGGGCTCGTGGAACAGGCGACAAAACACAATGTAGCCCTTCTCGATTGCGGTGTCACTGGCGGCCAGCTCTCTGCCAAAGGCGAAATGATCAGCATGATAGGCGGTGACGATACCGTGGTTGCGCGCATCATGCCGGTGCTTGAGGCCTTCAATGCCGAAGTCCACCATATGGGGGATACCGGTGCCGGAATGGCGACGAAAATCGCCCGCAATATGATTCATTTCACGGTCTGGCGCGCCGGCTTTGAAGGCGCGCAACTGGCGGCCAAGGCGGGCGTCGATCTGGAAAAATTCGCCGCACTGGTGGAAAACGCTTCACACAAACAGGGCGCGAGTGTCACCACCTGGATGACACCGGAAAAAATTGTGCCCGGCTCGGACCCCAGGGAAGTCGGCAAGCATACGCTGGTCTACCATCAGAAGGATATGGACGCGGCCCGGGAACTCGCCGAGCAATTGGGCGTCGAGACTCCGACCTGCGACGTCGCCCGGGCCAAGGGTCCGCAGACCTACCTGCAGGAATAGCGGTTAACGCACAAAGGGACGGGTATCAACCCGCCCATTTGTGCTGCAAAGCCGTTACCCACGACCGATCAGCCGATAAAGATCAGCTTCTTGCCAAGGTTTTCCCCGGCGTACAGGGCCTGAATAGCACCCGGGGCACATTCGATGCCCTGATCGATATCTTCTTCGTAGTAGAGCTCACCGGCAAGCAGGGATTTTTCCAGCGCCTCGACGGCGAGACCATAATCGGCCATATGGTCGAAGACCACAAAACCCTGCCAGGACAGCCTGCGCGTCAGCACTTCCCGTTCATTGCGCAGACCAGTGGGCGGGGGATCCCAGGACGCGATCGAGGCGGTGCCACACTGGATTACCCGCCCAGCCACCGCCATGTTGCGCAGGGCTGTGTCGAGGATAGTGCCGCCGACGTTGTCAAAATAGACATTGCACCCCTCCGGCAACGCTGCCGCCAGCCGACCAGCCAGATCGCCGGATTTGTAGTTGATGGCGACATCGTACCCGAACCGTTCGCGGCAAAGTGCCAGCTTCTGATCACTGCCGGTCAGGCCCACTGTTCGGCAACCCGCGTTTCGCGCCACCTGCCCCACGACACTGCCCACAGCCCCCGCAGCCGTAGACACCAGCACTGTTTCGCCAGCTTTCGGGGCGCCGAGCTTGGTCAGCCCAAGATAGGCCGTAACCCCGTTCATGCCGAGAATACCGCCGTAACAGGACAACGGCGCCCTCGGTTTACCAATGTGGTATAGGAGCTGGTCCGGTGACACCACGGCGTAATCCTGCCAACCCAGCCATCCGTAGACACAATCCCCAACGGCAATATCCGGGTGACGGGATTCCACTACCACACCCACCCCCAGTGCGCGCATTACAGTCCCCAGGGGGACGGGCGGCGAATAGTTATTCATATCCGCGGCCCAGCCGCGCTGGGCGGGATCCACCGAGAGATAAACATTTCTGACCCGAATATGCTTGTCCGGAACGGACTCAGGCACGACTTCATCAATGGCAAAATGCCCGGCCTGGGGGATGGCCTCAGGGCGTTCCGTCAACAGGACGCGACGATTGCAATCCGGCAGAGAATAATCGGGAATCAGTGTTTCAGTCACAGACATCCAGCTCCTGGTAATTGAGGTGTGTCGAGGTTGCCCCGCATCGGGCGGTTCTTAATAATGCTCGCCGAAGACTATATCGGGGTCCAGGCCGTCCCGCTGCATCAGCGTGCGAAGCCGACGCAGCGCTTCGACCTGAATCTGCCTGACCCGCTCCCGGGTCAGCCCGACCTCCCTGCCCACTTCTTCCAGGGTTTGCGGGTCATGGCTACGCAACCCGAACCGGCGAACAATGACTTCCTGTTGCTTATCGGTGAGCTGCCCAAGCAAGCGCTCGATGGCCTCCGACATATCGTCATCTTCAAGCAGTTCTTCCGGGTCCGATACGGTGGCGTCGGCGATGGTTTCAACAATGGTTTTGTTACCGGACCGGCTCATGGGCACATCGACGGATGTGACCCGCTCGTTAAGCTCAAGCATCCGCGATACCTCGGAGACCGGCTTTTCCAGCAATTGGGCGATCTCTTCGGCACTGGGATCGTGATCCAGCTCCTGTGCGAGCTGTCGCGCGGCCCGAAGGTAGGTATTCAGTTGTTTAACCACGTGAATGGGCAGCCGAATGGTTCGGGTCTGGTTCATCAGAGCCCGCTCCATTGTCTGACGAATCCACCAGGTGGCGTAGGTGGAGAATCGGTACCCGAGTTCCGGGTCGAATTTCTCAACGGCTCTAATCAGCCCGAGATTGCCCTCTTCAATCAGATCCAGTAGCGCGAGGCCACGATTGACATAGCGCCGGGCGATTTTAACCACCAGGCGCAAGTTGCTCTCGATCATATGGGCGCGGGCATCGGCATCGCCCTTCTGTACCAGCCGGGCGTAATAAACCTCCTCCTCCGCCGTCAGCAGCGCGGCGTAGCCAATCTCCCTGAGGTACAGGTTGGCGGCATCCATGACCTGCTCATCCGGATAATGGCTGGTTTTCGAAACCTCCTCCTCGCCGTCGGGGGCTTCATTCTCGAGGTCGCCCTCGTCCGGGCTTTCCTCGAGTTCCTTATCATCATCGTCGGGAAGATTCTCATCGTCACTCATAGATACCCTATCCTTGTCCTGACAGCCTGGGGAAGCCCGATCTAAACACGGCAACCCCCGTTATTGTTATATCAATACATTGCGCCCGCCGAACCGGCCCTTTGAACAATCCTGCGCCGCCCTAGCGGGCGGGTAAAAACTGTTCCGGATCAATGGGTTTACCGTGTTCGCGAATCTCAAAATACAGACGGGTCGGGTCAGCGGGATCGCCGCCCACCTCCGCAATAACGTCACCCTGGACAATCTTCTGGTTTTCCGCCACAAGAATGCGCTTATTGTGGGCGTAGGCGCTCAGATAGGTGTCATTGTGCTTGAGGATAATCAACTGTCCGTAACCGCGTAAACCGCTACCCGCATAGACAACCTCGCCATCTGCCGATGCGACAACCGGGCTTCCCGTGGCGGCGTGGATATTGACGCCCTTGAACTTGCGAGAGGCATCGTACTCGCGGGTGACAGTGCCGTTAACGGGCCATCCCCACTCTATGCCATTGACAGATCGGGTACCGCCGGCGCTGGCCACCGCCGGGCCTGAAGGCGCAACCGCGTCGGCCGGTTTAGTGACTTCGGGCGCCGGTGTCTCGGGAGCCGGCGGAGATAGCGTCGGGCTCGTCTCGACGACTGCTAGCTCTTCTTCGGCAATGTCTGGCTCTTTGACCGACTGCGCTGGCTGAACCGGTTCAACCACCACGGGCTCGGCACTGACCGGCTGGCTGGTAACGGGCACAGCGCGGGCACCGGAGGCGGTGACGAAACCGCGGTGCTCTGACAGTCGCAACCGCTGGCCCGGACGAATCCTATACGGGGGGCTCAAATCGTTGAGCGACGCCAGCGCCTGGTAGTCCAGCTCATATCGCCAGGCAATGGTGTGCAGTGTTTCGCCCCGGGAAACAACGTGGTAATCAATACGCTGGCTGGGCGGCTGCGATAATTCCTCAACCGGCGCCGGCGGTGGCGTCATACACCCACCGAGGACTAATAAAGCAGCAACCAGACACCATCTGATTGAGAGACATTGAATACTTCCGGGAAACAAATATCGCTCCTTATAGCCAAGTTCGCCTGGTGCCTGTCAGTTTCCAATGCGATGTTTGAGCACTGAACCAAGATACTCCAGTCCGAGCACCAGTACCAGACCCGCCGCCATCAACAAAACACAGGCCAGAACCTGTGGATCGCCAACCTGAGCGCCATACCGGGACGGAAGCATTAACGACGCTCCGAGGCTCTGATCGACGACCCCGGACGGTCCGGAAGCGGGCAGACGCCACGGCCAGAGCACGGCCAGAGAACCGACCAGAAACCCGGTCAATATTGCCAATGTGGCGGAACGATGGTGATGTAACAGCCAGGACAGGAGTCTCGAAAACACCATCAATCCAACCACGGCGCCGGCGGCAAACAAACTGAGCACCCCGGCGTCAACCCGGGTTATGGCATCGATGAGCACCGGATACATGCCGATCATGAGCAATATGAAACTGCCCGATATTCCCGGGAGTATCATCGCGCAAATGGCCAGCATACCCGAGCAGAACACGGTTACCGGGCCATTCCCGAGATCAACGGCGGGGGCGAAGGCCGACGCGGACGCCAACGCTGTTCCAATACCAAGCCCTATCCAGGTCGAAAGACGCCCGCGAGGAAGCTGCGCCCCGACATAAATAATCGAGGCGATAACCAGACCAAAGAAAAATGCCCATACCAGCAAAGGGTAGTGCTGCAGGCTGTAATCAACGAGATGGGCAAGGGTAAAAACGCTGGTGAGAATCCCCGCCACCAGCACCGACAGGAACGCGCCGTTGACCCGACGCCAGAATTCGCCAAACTCACCGCTGCCGAGCCAGCGCAATTTGTCGGGGCCGAGCGAGCGCAGGGACTCGACCAACTCATCGTAGATACCGCTGATAAATGCGATGGTGCCCCCGGAAACACCGGGGACCACATCCGCGGCACCCATGGCCAGTCCCTTGAGGTATAGCAGTGGATAATTGCGGCTCACGGCGACGGACAATCCCCTGGCAAATTAGCGCTGGATGCCGCTGAGCAGCGGCACAAAGCGAACACGGGTGATGACCTGTTCATCGAAATCGGCGGAATCGCCCTGGCGCTGTATAAGCCGGAGCTCCTGATCGCCCTCGGGACCCACCGGGATCACCAGAACGCCATCCGGCGCCAACTGCGCGAGCAGCTCTTCGGGCACCCGGGCCGGCGCCGCCGTGGTGATGATGCCATCATAGGGTGCATATTGCGCCCAGCCGATGGCACCATCGTTGTGGGCACTGATAATGTTGCGCAGCCCCAGGCGACGAAAGCGTTCCCGGGCCTTGAGCAGCAAGGGCTTTATGCGCTCGACGGTGTAGACCTTGTCGACCAGCTGGGCCAATATCGCCGCCTGGTAGCCACAGCCGGTACCGATTTCCAGAACCCGGTCCCGCGGCCCCCGCGACAGCAGAAGCTCTGTCATTAACGCGACCACATAGGGCTGGGAAATGGTTTGCGAATAGCCGATGGGGAGGGCCGTATCCTCATAGGCGCGATGGGAAAGCGCCTCGTCGAGGAAAATGTGTCGGGGGGTAACACGCATCACATCGAGCACGCGGTGGTCGCGAATACCCTGCTCCTGCAACCGCTGAATCAGCCGCTCGCGGGTCCGCTGCGATGTCATGCCTATGCCACTCAGATCAGTGGAGCTCACCGGGTTTTCCCCCTCGAAACCAGTCAGTCGCGGGAACTATACCATAGGCTCGGGAACAATCAGCACCGCCACCTCGCGCAGGACAGCGGTCGCGAAGGCTCCCGGTGGCAGGGAAAAGGAAAGCACCAAATCGGCATTTTGCCAACGCCATGAAAATGCATCGGGTACCAACACCAGTGACCGGCGCTCCTGTTTGAGACCACTGTGTTCGAGGGCGTGGCACCAGGCCTGCCAAGGTTGCAAAACCTCAGCTTCGAACGCCGCCAAAGAAGGCTGCGCGGGATTGCGGCCCCGTCCCCACAGCGGTCCGTCCGATGCGCCGTTCGCCGATACGATATCAGGCCAGGCTCCTTCTTTTAGGTGCGCCGCCAACACCTGGTTAAACAGCCAGGATCGGGCCGCGGAAAGGTACAGCCCGCCCCGTTTGCCCCGGAAGCGGGGCGAGGGGCGCGCCAGGATCGCAGCCACCTCCCTCAGATTGCCCGCACCGATACCAAACCGCTGTTCGCCAAAATAATTCGGCACGCCCCCGGCGGCGATCGTCGAGAGCCGCGCCTCAATCCCATCCCGCGATCCGGAGACCTCGCCAAGCCGGATTACAAAACGATTAGCCCCATGGGCACCGGGCCGCAGCTTACGGGAATGCCGCGTCACAGAGAGAATCTGGCATCCCGGCATGTCCGGCAGGACCGGGGGTTCCTGGCCTTTCGGAATATGGACGCTGAACCACTGGGTGGTAACCGCGCGCCGGTCCTTGAGCCCTGCGTACCCCACAGCCGACCCGTCGACGCCAAAGTGGTCGGCAAGCAAATGGGCCACCCAGCGGGTGTTCTCATTGACCTTGCAAATCTGCAGGTACAGGTGTTCGCCTTCTCCGGACAACTCAAAGCCGAGGATTTCGTCGACTTCGAAATCCTCGCATTGGCGGCGAAACAGGGCTTTCCCGCAAACCGGACCAAGGGCCCGGGGGAAATCCAGCGAGAAGTCATCGGCGAAGGAGTTCGACATCACAATAAGGCGCCCGGCGCAGGTCTGGAGCGCTATTGTGCCTAACCATGGCCGCACAGAAAACCATGAAAAATACGCCTTTAGGGGAAGCTGCTTAGACTATTTCTTTCCAAGCCCCGGGGAAAACGATTATGATTGGGTCTGTATAAGAATCAGCTCAGCCCGGGCTCCCGGTCCTGACTGACGATCCACTATCGGGGAGTTTCTCGTTTCCCCTGCCGGCGGAAGTCAATTCCTCAGGGAAACGCGGCTCGGGACAGACATATCTACAGCGACAGATACGTGCTTATGACAATTGCGGTACCTCGGAGGCCTGCGGCACTAATTGGCCTCACCATTGCGTTGACGGCCCTGGCGGGGTGCCAGTCGACTCCTGTAGAAACAACGTCCAGTCCGAGCGAAGCCACCACCAGTACCCCCGATACCGGAAACGAACTGGATATCTTCCCCGCGGAAGTGGTGCTGACCTGTCCGGAACCGGAACCCGTCGCTGCCCCGCCCGTGGTCTGCCCGCCTATCAAGCCGGTCAAATGCCCCGTCTGTCCGAAACCAAACAGCATCGACGGCAAGATGCTGATCGGCGCCGTGGAAAAAGTCACGTTCACACCGCCCGGGATAACATTCACCGCGCGGATCGACACCGGCGCCGTGGGGTCATCAATTCATGCCCGGGACATTACCCGCTTCGAACGGGATGGTGATCGCTGGGTGCGCTTCACCATCAATGACCCCGATGACGAACCCGTTACCCTTGAGCGGAAAGTTGTTCGCAGGGTAAACATCAAAACTCCGGAACAGGACCAGAGCGAGCGTCGCCCGGTTGTCATGATGACAGTCGCGCTGGGCTCCCTGTCCGAGCAGATAGAGATGTCGCTTACGGACCGCTCGGATATGGACTATCCGGTAGTGATTGGCCGCAACCTGCTCAAGAATAACGCGGTCGTCGACGTCAGCCGGGAATTCAGAGCCAAATAACGGAATCGCCATGTCGCCCAAAGGTCAGGTGTATCTTTTTGCCGCCCTCTTCATCCTGCTGGGACTGGGGCTGACGGCCTACAAATCGCTGATGCTGCACTTTCCACTGCTGCCCGACTCCGAACGGACGGTGTGGGATATCGAGGCAAAACTGAGCTTTGAGACCCGCGGCACGCCGCTTACGGTCAGCCTGGCGCTGCCGGAGAAACAACAGCAATTCAAAATCCTCGATGAGATATTCGCCTCCGCCGGCTATGGCTTCGCCATCGAGGAAAATCACCAGCGTCGCGCCATCTGGACCCGACGGGACGTGTCGGGCTCCCAAACTCTGTACTACAAATTCAAGATAACCGAGCGCGCCGATGCCCAGGAGCTCAGCAGCCAGGATCTGCCGGAAACCGTTATTCCGCCCACCTGGAGTTCCGCCGAAGAGGTCGCCGCCAGAAGTCTGATCAATTCGGCCACTGACCTGTCGTCAGACGCCACCAGCTTTACCCAGCAACTATTGCAGATGCTCACCGACGCGCAACTGTCCCAGGATGCACAGTTGCTCTTCGAATCGAGCCGTGGCGAAAGCATTGGCGAGCTGGCGATCAAAATCCTCAATGCCGCCGATATTCCGGCGCGCATGGTGCGCGGTATTTACCTCGAGAACCGGGTTTACAACCAGCGCGCGGAAGAACTGATCGAGATCTACAACGGAAAGGAATGGGTGTTCTTCAACCCTTACACCGCCCAGCGGGGCATCCCCTCCAATTTCTTCATGTGGCAGCGGGGGGGGCAGTCCCTCCTGGACGTCGTTGGAGGCTACAACTCGCGGGTACGCTTCTCGGTGATAGGCAACGATATTTCCGCCAAAGCCGTCGCGCTGCAGGAGGCGGAAAACCAGACCGCCGCGCTGGTGGATTTCAATATTTACAGCCTGCCCCTGGATAAGCAGAACACCTTTAAATCGCTGTTGCTGGTACCGATAGGCGCCCTGGTGGTGGTGATTTTTCGGGTTCTGATCGGCATCAAAACCTCTGGCACATTTATGCCGGTCCTGATCGCTCTGGCGTTTATCCAGACCACCCTGACCGCCGGTGTGCTCATACTGCTGTCCCTGGTCGCAGCGGGCCTCTGGATTCGTTCTTACCTGAGCAAACTGGATTTGCTGATGGTTTCCCGACTAGCGGCGGTACTGATTACCGTGGTCATCCTGATGGCGGGGTTCAGCGTTCTCAGTTACAAGCTCGGCCTCGACCAGGTGCTCACCATCACCTTCTTCCCCATGATCATCATCGCCTGGACCATCGAGCGCATGTCGATTATCTGGGAGGAGGATGGCCCCCGCGAAGTAGTGAAACAGGGCGGCGGAAGCCTGGTGGTGGCGATCATCGCGTACCTGTTGATGACCAATGACTTCATTGAGCACCTGACCTACAACTTCCCCGAAGTGCTGCTTATCGAATTGGGTATTATCATGATCCTGGGCCAGTACACCGGTTACCGGCTGACCGAGCTGAAACGCTTCCGGTTCCTGATCGAATGAAGCTGCTGGAGACGTTCCGCAAACTCGACCGCAAGGGCATTCTCGGTATGAACGCCCGCAACGTCGCCTACATTGCGCGCTATAACGAGCGTAAGCTGTATCCGCTGGTAGACGACAAGCTGAAAACCAAAGAGGCGGCGCGCAAGCACAACATCAAGGTCCCGGAACTCTTTGGCGTCATCCGTTACACCGCCGAACTCAATGATCTCGGCGACCTGCTCGATCCACTTACCGGTTTCGCGGTCAAGCCACTACGGGGCAGCGGTGGCAAGGGCATCATCATCATTTCCGGCCGGGATGGCCAAAACTTTCTCAAACCCAGCGGCAAGGTGGTCACCCTCAAGGATATCCGCCACGACATTTCCAACATCCTCAGTGGCGTCTACAGCCTGGGTGGCCGACCCGATACCGCGATCATCGAATCGCTCATCCGCGGCCGCCCGGACCTGCTCAAATACAGCTTCGAGGGACTCCCCGATATCCGTGTCATCGTCTTTCGCGGTTTCCCCATCATGGCCATGATGCGCTGCCCCACCGCAAAGTCAGACGGCAAGGCAAACCTGCACCAGGGTGCTGTTGGTGTCGGTCTGGATATTTGTACCGGCAAGGCGATCCGGGCGGTGCAGCGGGACGTGCTGGTTGAACGCCACCCCGACACCGGTGTGGATTTCTCCGACCTCGCCATCCCCGACTGGGACGAGATTCTGCAGTTGTCCGCCAAATGCTACGACATGACCGGCCTTGGCTATATCGGCTGCGATTTTGTCCTTGACGAATACCGTGGTCCGATGATTCTTGAGCTGAATGCCCGACCGGGTCTCGCCGTACAGATCGCCAACGGTATCGGCCTGCGGACACGCCTGGAAGCCATCGAAAAACTCGGAAACGTCGACTTGCATGCCGACGAGCGGGTGGCCTACGTATTGGAAAAATTTGGCGTTCTATCAGCGAAGCAAGCATGACCTGAAGCCGGCTCCGCACCTGTCTTACTACGCCTACATAGACTGGCTTAGCCGCTACTTAAATCACTTACAGCCCGTCGAAAGCCAGATTTCACCCCCTCCCCTTTCCTTGGCGACATTAAACCCATCAATCCCAAGCCAAGGGCCCAAATCAACAGGGATGAAGGCTCGGGAACACTGGCCATATTGTCGCCCGCAAACGTCATCTCGCTGCCCATAAACCGCGTGGTAACACTTGCACCTGCCCCCAGTCCGAGTAACTGAATATTGTTTGCCAGGTTAAACCCGTTCTCAACTGTGAAAGCACCGGAAACATCAAACAGCTCTTCCAGATCGAGCAGGTAACCCATCGGACTGAAGTCAAAAATTAATGAAATGATGAAGTCTGAACCAAGCGTCAAATCGCCTTGTACACTGATGGAATCCTGCTCCAGCTGACCAATTTCAAACTCCAGCATTCCTGAGTTTAAAAACAGATCGCTGAGAAAGGTCATCTCCCCCGGAGAGTTACCAGGGGAAACCATACCCCCCTCAATATGCACTGGTCCGGCAATAATACCATCGCCCGTCAGGAGGCCGTCAGTGTAAACATTCACGTCACTGTTAATTATGCCCCCATCCCTGACAACAAGCGTCGCGGGCTCATCACCTATCGCCAATCCGTCGGCATCGTTCTTGGAAACGTTGATGATATGGGCATTCACCTCGGCGCCATTCTCAACCGTCATGGCGCCGGTATTCTTGACGTAAATCTCATTGCCCTCCACATAGGTAGCGGGTAGAGTGACAGCGAACTCCCCAAAATAGACCACCTCGGCAAGAACCGGATTGCCTTGATAGTCATATATCAGACTTCCGTTCCCATCCGTCACCTGTTCGCCCTCTGCAAGGGCGCTCCAGTCAGGGGAAATGACCGGCACACCATCACCGGTAAAACCGACAATTGCCGTGGTTCCGCCGATCTGGATATCGTCCGCCGACAATGAAGAGCCGTGCCCATTCAGGTTTACGGCAGCATTACTGTCCAACGGAAAGGCGGCTATGTATACATCGATATCTGTCGCGCTGCCAGCATAACCCTCATCGACTTCTACTGACCCGCCGTTGGTAATATTGAGTTCGGCATTGACCCCGGCGCTGCGTCCGCCCACCTCAATATAATTATTCGCAACCATTGTCGAGCCGGCTCCGTCTACATTGACGATTGCCGTCGAGCCCGGGTCGGCACTGGTTCCAATCCATATACTGCCGTCGTCTCCCCCGTCGCCGACACCCCCGTTTAGTGCCTGCATAGAGGCGCCATTGGAGATAGTGACCGTGCTATGGGATTGGCCGTCAAAACCAACATAAATGCGCCCGCCGTCGCGCTCCCATGATTCGCCAACTGAGCCCTGTTGGGTCATCAGCAAGGAATTTGCTCCATCAATTGTGGTTACGGCACTCCCGGCTGTGCCTGTTAGACCCTGTCCGCCGAGATAGATGTTACTCTCCCGGCCTTCGACCAGACCGCCACTGGTGATTGAAAGAGATCCGGCGCCGCCCTGGGTAAGCCTGATGCCAATGCCGTCAAAAATGCTAATTTTCGCAGATGCAGCGGAGCCGTCCCCTGTAACCGTTACCGTTCCGGTGGAACCGGTATCGCGACCAATTAAAAGCCCGCTTCCCTCAGCACTCGTTATGCCATTGCCACTCGGTGAAGCATTGACCTCCAGGGAGCCGGCCTGGCCACCGTAACCAACAGATATCTGCCCATTATAATTTTCCAGCGTGGAGGGCGTCGACGGAAAGGTCTGGCCTGATGTTATCAATGTCGCCCGGGCGGATATTGCCGTCGAAAGCAACACCAATAACACCAATCCGCTGTTTAAACTTGTCATTTTTTGCATATCCATATCCCCTTCCCTGAAGTGTCCTGTGGTGATTACAAACCAGTTGAGAAGCCAAACTTAAGCAACCACTATGCCAGATTATAACCGCCTATTTTTAAAGCATTTTCCCATCGAGACAAATTAAGGTGTAAATTTTTCTGACAAAAACCTGTCGATAGAAACAGAGGGCACCCGCCCTACACGCTCTCGATTGCAACGCTGTTAGGAATACCTACGATGCCTGGCATGTTTCTGGGTAATCAACCGGACACTTTCCGCGCCAAAACCGCCAGAAAGAAGGGTGAAAGCGCCGCTGCTCAAAAGCTTTGATGCGCCAAGAATAAATACAGTGGTGTAACCCCGAAGGTCCGCACCATCAATGCAATACAGGAGACAATACAAGAACTAGATGTGCGAAAAAGAAAGCCGGCCAATTTGCGAGCCATGATCTTATCGCGGCCCTGTATCGCTGATGCCTATGCCTGCACCAGCAACACCACTGCATGGCAGGCGATCCCTTCCCTACGCCCTTCAAAGCCAAGTTTTTCGGTGGTGGTGGCTTTGATATTTAGCTGTTCAGGTGCGCATTTGCAGTCCCCCGCCAGGTACTTGATCATACTGGCCAAGTGCGGGGCCATCTTTGGCGCTTGGGCGACCAACGTGATATCGGCGTTGCCCAGATGCCAGCCGCGCTGGATTAACAGACCCATCACGTGACGCAGCAGCTTACGGCTGTCGGCATTCTTGAACTGATCGTCGCTGTCGGGAAAATGGCGCCCGATATCGCCGAGTCCGGCAGCACCCAGCAAGGCGTCACAGAGGGCGTGGATCAGCACGTCGCCGTCCGAGTGGGCGATCAGCCCCCGTTCGTGCGGAATGCGTACCCCGCCGATCACAATGTGGTCACCGGGACCAAAGGCGTGGACATCGTATCCGTGACCAATACGCATCAGACTTCCCCCTCCTGGTAGGACAAAATCGCCGCAGCGATGGCCAGATCCTCGGCAACCGTTATCTTGATGTTGTCCCGGCGCCCGGCCACTGCGAGGGGCTTCAGGCCCAGGCTCTCCACCGCTGCCGATTCGTCGGTACCCGAAATACCCTGACGGGCCAGGTTTTCAAGCCCTTCAACCAGTAACCCGTATCGAAACATTTGCGGCGTCATCGCGGCCCACAGGGATTCCCGTGGCTGGGTGCCCGCAATCAGTCCGTCCCCGTCAGCACGCTTCAGGGTGTCGCTCACCGGCGCGGCGAGGATTCCGCCCACGGGGTTATCGGTAACCGCTCGCATCAAACCCAGAATATCTGACGCGGTGACACAGGGCCGAGCTGCGTCGTGGACCAGTACCCAGTCGTCCGGCGCCGCACGATCGGCCAACAGGCGAAGCGCGGCGCGAACTGAATCTGCCCGCTCCGATCCGCCCGCCACGGTGCGGATGCGGGGGTGATCGCTGCATGTCAAGCGCGGCCAGCGGGTATCGTCCGGGTTGAGGGCGACGACAATCTCTTCGGCGTCTACCATCAGCAGTCGTTCGAGTGTCCGTTCGAGAACCGGCCTGCCCGCAAGACTCAGGTACTGTTTTGGCACATCGCCGCCGAATCGACGTCCGAGACCGGCCGCCGGCACGATCAGCCAGTATTTCACGGCTCCATTTCCACCGGCGGAGGCAGGCTATCGGCTGCGTCAGCCTCGCCACTGGCAGCGGGCGGCGGTGCGCTGATCTCCTCACCCTGTTTGATCCGGCTGTCGACCACCTGAAAGAAGGTTTCGTCCTGTTTGATCATACCGAGGTCGGTCCGTGCCCGCTCTTCGATCGCTTCGAGTCCCGATTTCAGACCCTCGACTTCTTCCGCGAGAATACGATTGCGCTCAGCCAGGATTTCGTTGCGGGATTGCTGGGCCTCGACCTGTTTTTGTAATGCGACTTTCTGGGCCAGGCTGCCTTCACCAATCCAGATGCGATACTGGAATACCAGCAGCAACAGGATTAGAACCGCCAGAAGCCATCGCCATCCTGCGTTGCCGCTGAAGTGCAATACGGGTTTCTTCATCCTTCCTGTATCCTGCGTGCCTGAAAGGGAATCATACTGAAAAAATGACAACGCCAGTGCAACAAAAAAGGGCGGTCGAACCGCCCTTTCCGCTCAGCGCCTAGCGTTGGAACTCCCGGCGCCCGCGATAGGGTGCAGTGCCATCCAGCTCCGACTCAATGCGCAACAGTCGGTTGTACTTGGCGACCCGGTCTGAGCGGCACAGGGACCCGGTCTTGATCTGACCGGCGGCGGTCGCCACGGCAAGATCGGCGATGGTGGTATCCTCGGTTTCTCCGGAACGATGGGAAATTACCGCGGTATAACCGGCGTCCTTGGCCATCTTGATGGCTTCGAGGGTCTCAGTCAGGGAACCGATCTGGTTGAATTTGATGAGAATGGAGTTGGCGATGTTCTCGTCAATGCCACGCTTGAGAATTTTAGTGTTGGTCACAAACAGGTCATCACCCACCAGCTGACAGCGGTTGCCCACCTTGCGGGTCAGATCGGCCCAGCCGTCCCAGTCACTTTCATCCATGCCGTCCTCGATGGACAGAATCGGGTAACGGTCAACCAGGGACGCCAGATAATCGGCAAACTCGGGCGCACTGAACACCTTGCCTTCGCCGGCGAGATCGTAACGACCGTCCCGGTAAAACTCGGAAGATGCGCAGTCCAGGGCCAGGGTGATGTCCTGCCCAAGCTTATAACCGGCTTTGGCAACCGCCTCGGCAATGACCTCAAGGGCGGCTTCATTGGAAGGCAGGTTGGGGGCAAAACCACCTTCATCGCCGACGGCGGTGTTGAGGCCTCGGGCGGAAAGTACTTTCTTGAGCTGATGGAAAATTTCGGCGCCCTGGCGCAGTGCTTCGGCAAAACTCGGGGCACTGACCGGCTGGATCATGAACTCCTGAATATCGACGTTGTTGTCCGCGTGTTCACCGCCGTTGAGAATATTCATCATCGGCACGGGCATGGTGTACTTGTCCGCTGTGCCATTAACCTCGGCAATGTGGGCATAAAGGGGCACTTTTTTCGCTGCCGCCGCTGCTTTCGCCGCCGCGAGGGACACTGCGAGGATGGCGTTGGCACCCAGGTTGGCCTTGTTGTCAGTGCCGTCCGCCTCAATCATGAGGCTGTCCAATTGCCGCTGGTCGGTCACGTCCTTTCCCAGCAGCAGTTCGCGGATGGTGGTATTCACATTACCCACCGCCTTGAGTACACCTTTGCCGAGATAACGGGTGCTATCGCCATCGCGAAGTTCCAGGGCCTCCCTGGAACCGGTCGAAGCACCGGAAGGGGCGCAGGCGGAGCCCACTTCGCCGCTGTCGAGGATAACATCGGCATTGACCGTCGGGTTGCCCCGGGAATCGAGCACTTCCCAGGCGCGGATATCAGCAATTTTCGTCATTCACGGTTCTCCGTCGTTAGTCCGTATTGATTTCCGGCAGCTGTTTGACCAGGTCATCAACGGCTTTCATGTGTTGCAGGAAAGGTTTGAGCTTGTCGAGGGCGAGGGCGCTGGGACCGTCGCAGAGGGCCTTGTCCGGGTCTGGATGTGCCTCCAGGAACAGACCCGCCAGACCGACTGCAAGGCCGGCGCGACCCAGTTCCGCCACTTGACCACGACGACCGCCGGATGCGGCGCCCATTGGATCGCGGAACTGCAGGGCATGGGTGACATCGAAAATAATCGGCACACCGCCGCTTACCTGTTTCATGGTGCGGAAGCCGAGCATATCGACCACCAGGTTGTCATACCCGAAACAACTGCCGCGCTCACAAAGCATCAGCTGGTCATTACCGCATTCACGGAACTTCTCCGTAAGGTGGGCAACCTGGGATGGACTCATGAACTGGGGCTTCTTGATATTGATGACAGCGCCGGTGGCCGCCATGGCCGCGACCAGATCGGTCTGGCGGGCAAGAAAAGCCGGCAACTGGATGACATCACAGATATCGGCAACCGGTTTCGCCTGCCAGGTCTCATGTACATCGGTGATCACAGGCACACGGAAGGTGTTTTTGATCTCCTCGAAGATACGCATGCCCTCCTCCAGACCAGGTCCACGAAAGGAGTGGATGGAGGAGCGGTTCGCCTTGTCGAAAGAGGCCTTGAAAACATAGGGGATGCCGAGCTCGTCGGTGACTCTGACGTAATGTTCGGCAACCCGCAGGGCGAGATCCCGGGACTCCAGTACATTCATACCCCCGAACAATACGAAGGGCCGGTCGTTTGCGACCCGGTGTTCGCCGACCGAAATGGTCACGTGAGCCGTCATCAAAGGATTCCCTCGGGGTGTTCATCGGCGAAGGCCAGTGCGGCGTTAACAAAGCCCAGAAACAGTGGATGGGAGTCGCGGGGTGTCGAGGTGAACTCGGGGTGAAACTGGCAGGCAAAAAACCACGGGTGCCCGGGCAACTCAATGGTTTCGACCAGGTGATTTACATCCGACCAGCCGCCAATCCTGAGGCCCTTCTCCTGTAATTTCTCGATGTAGTGATTGTTCACCTCATAGCGGTGGCGGTGGCGCTCGCGGATAGTATCGCTACCGTAGATCTCCCGGGCCTTGGAACCCTCCACCAGGGTCGCCCCCTGGGCACCGAGACGCATGGTGCCGCCGAGGTCGGAATCCTCCGTACGGCGCTCTACATTGCCGCTTTCATCGATCCATTCGGTAATCAGGCCAACGACCGGATGCGGATTATTGCGGTCGAATTCCGTACTGTTGGCGCCTTCGAGATCCACTACATTTCTGGCAAATTCGATCACCGCGACCTGCATGCCGAGGCAAATCCCCAGGTAGGGAACATTGTGTTCACGGGCGTACCTTACCGCCTTGATCTTGCCCTCAACCCCCCGCTCGCCGAAACCGCCGGGCACCAGAATGGCATGACAGCCTTTGAGCAGATCCATATTCTCCTGGAGGTCTTCGGAGTCGAGATGACGGATGTTGACCCGCGTCCGGGTGTGGATACCCGCATGCTCCAGCGCCTCATTGAGGGATTTGTAGGCATCGAGCAGTTCCATGTACTTGCCGACCATGGCGACGGTGATTTCCTTGTCGGGATGCAGCTTGTTCTCGGCGACCCAATCCCACTGCTCAAGATTGGCGGGCGGGCAATCCAGATGAAAGCGCTCCGTCACGAACTGGTCCAGTCCCCACTTGTGGAGGTGCATGGGAATTCGGTAAATGGTGTCCGCATCCATCAGGGGCACCACGGCCCGCTCCTCGACGTTGGTGAACAGTGCAATCTTGCGCCGCTGGCTGATATCGACCTCAACCTCGGACCGGCACAGCAAAACATCCGGCTGCAAGCCGATGGAACGCAGTTCCTTCACCGAGTGCTGGGTCGGTTTGGTTTTGGTTTCACCCGCCGTGGCGATATAGGGTACCAGGGTGAGGTGAATCAACAGGGCCCGGGCTGATCCCAGTTCGACCTTCAGTTGACGAATGGCCTCGAGGAACGGTTGCGACTCGATGTCACCGACAGTGCCGCCGATCTCGACCAGGGCAATATCGGCACTACCCCCTCCGCGCAGGATGCGGCTCTTGATTTCGTCGGTGACATGGGGAATCACCTGGACAGTGCCACCCAGATAATCGCCGCGACGCTCGCGGCGCAGGATGGTTTCGTATACCTGGCCACTGGTGAAGTTATTGGACCGGGACATCTTCGAAGACAGGAAGCGTTCGTAGTGACCCAGGTCCAGGTCCGTCTCAGCCCCGTCCTCGGTGACAAACACCTCGCCGTGCTGAAAAGGGCTCATGGTGCCCGGATCGACGTTCAGGTAAGGGTCCAGTTTGAGGACCGTGACTTTCAGCCCCCTGGCCTCCAGAACCGCGCCCAGGGAAGCTGCGGCAATGCCCTTGCCCAGTGAAGAAACAACACCACCGGTGATAAAAATAAAACGTGTCATTGAGGCCCTTATCAGTTACTGGCGATTGACTGGCTGCGTGAAACTCGTTGCCGGAAGGTCGCTTGCCACAGGGGAGAAATGTCGGGCGGCCACCGTCCAGGAGATGGGACGCCAGCGTACCAGAAAGGCCCTTTTGGCTCAACGAAAAGCGTCGTCTGGCGGGCCGTTCCCCCCGGACAGGTCAGGCGCCGGCCCTTGCCACTGAAGGCGCAGAGCCGGTTCCCCCGGCACCGCCTGCCAGCCATTACAGACAAACAGATCACCGACCGCTGCCAGCTCACCATTCACGTAAACCAGCGGCACCCAGTCCCGAAGCCAGGGTTCCAGGCGATAGGCGTTGAGCCACTTTTTCAGTGTCCCGCTGCCCGGCTTGTTCACTGGCCGGCAGCGCTCGCCACCCCGACGATACCGGATTTCAACCTGGGCATCCGGCGCCACTCGCAGCCACCCCGAGGGGTCAAGGACCGCCTGTAACTGAAATCCGCCGGCAACCGGGAGAGATTGCTTCATGTTCCAGGGCGTGACGTCATCGCAGGTCCCTCGATCAAGCCCTGGCGCCGGCAACAGATACAGGTACCCGTCAAACCGGCGGAATTGACCGCCACCGGCCTCGACCCTGGGTGCCGCATCCTCAGCGGCCGCGAGCAAATCGGTCAACACCGCCTCAAGCGCCCTGTGGGACGGCAGGCGGAATCCGCGCCGCAACAGCCAGTGGCGCAGTAGGTTGCGCTGCCGAGACCCGGACAGCGCGGCAAAACCCTTGATATCCAGCCGCCAGCCCAACCGGGCGGCAGTCTCCCCCAGGGTATCCAGATCACCATCGGCGAGCTCCGCCAGTAACAGGGCGCTGTCGTGACACTGTTCGGCACTGCGCGACAGGCGGCGGCGGTAGTCCGGCCAGCGCTCTGCGATCACGGGCAAGACATTGTGGCGCAGATAATTGCGATCGA
>PABE01000114.1 GCA_002702725.1 Porticoccaceae bacterium | reverse complement strand
GTCCTGAGTTGTTTTCACAACGGAACGACCCAAAGCGGTTGCGGTTTCTTGGGCTGTCGATGCGGCTTTGGAAGGCTAACACATAAGGGAATATCGAATGGCTGAACATGAATTGCCGAAAGACTTTGTTGCGTTTCGCCAACACCTGATGACTGTCCGTCGCTTTGTGAAGCGAGATGCCACGTGGGACGAGTACAGATGGTACAAGACGGGATGCTGGAAATGGTACGACGACGTGGGTGAAGAAACGGCAAGGCGGCATTTCAGTGAATCTGAACACGTCTTCGTGGCTACCGATAACACCTAATGGAAGATACTTCTGAAAGGGCAACCAATGAACGAGAGGGAAAAGTATTTTCGATTGGTAGCGATTCAGCAGCTAAATCGCAACGCTGATGACGTTCACGAGCGTCTGAAAAACGTGGAAAACGAATTCCGATTACTCGCTCACGAAAAGAAGAATTTGGCTGCCATGTTCGACGAGCTGGAAGTCACTGAAGAGGAGGCTTGTTGGCGATGGCAGGCTATCCACGAGGCGGAGACAAAAGATCGAACCAGCGAAGACGAACGAATTGTCGACACGGCAAGCGACCTTGTGGATCAGGCTTACAAGCACGGCAAATACGATGGCCGTGAAATGGTCTATTTCTTGGCGAATCTGTTGGAGAGGATCGACCCACAGTTGCGTCGGTCCTTTGAGACTGCCGCTAACGTATAAGGACTGATTCTGAGAAAAATATAACCTACGGGGTGCTCGTCTAATGGATAAGACAACCGCCTTCTGAGCGGACAATTGGGGTTCGATTCCCTAGCACCCTGCTCAATGGAAGCAACATGAAAACAATCATCGCTGGCGGAAGAGACTACAAGCTGACCGACGAAGGACGGCGCATGCTAGACATCCTTCGTCCAACAATCACCGAGGTCGTCAGCGGAAAGGCTCGCGGCGCTGACTCAGAAGGCGAACGATGGGCCAATGAAAATGGAATTCCAGTCAAGGGATTCCCAGCTGACTGGGGCGCTCATGGTAAAGCCGCTGGACCAATCCGCAACCAGCAGATGGCAGACTACGCAGAACAGTTGATTGCATTCTGGGACGGCAAGTCGAGCGGAACTCGCGACATGATTCGCAGGGCAGTTGCAAAAAGAATCACGGTTCACGTCATTTTTTACGGAGATCACTGAGTGGCTGGACTTTCGGAAACACAGCAGGCTATCGCCCACACAGACGCAAGAGTCTCTGCTGTCTTCGCTGGCGCTGGATCTGGTAAAACACGGACGCTCGAAGAAAGGGTGCGATGGCTTATCGATACTAGCATCCCACCAGAAAACATCATCGTCTTCACATTCACTCGCAAAGCAGCCAGGGAAATCCGAGAGCGAATTGATAACCCACTGGTCGTGTGCGATACATTCCATGCAATCTGCCTACAGTGGATCAAAGATCATGCAGGTGAAATCGGGTTCCCGTACGGATTCAACGGAGTAATCAACGAAGCAGAGCAAAAGGAATGCAAACCAGTCACCGGGAGAAAATTTGACGAGCGGTTCTCTGCGGAACTGCAACTCGTCGGCTTTGATCAGATCATTCAGTACGGCAATAGACTGCTTACAAAATCACCTGAACTGGTGCTGCCCGAAGGATGCCACATTATTGTCGACGAGGCGCAAGACAACTCGTCCGACCAGTGGCAGTGCGTAAACCTGATGGCAGACTTTCCTGGAACTGCATCACTCATGGTCGTCGGTGACTTCAGGCAAAGCATCTATGAGTGGAGAAGCGCAAGCCCTGAAATGGGGGAAGAGTTCTGCGCAAGGCCTGGGGTCGAGCGATACTACCTATCGAGGAACTACAGAAGCGGGTCCGAGATAATCGAGATGGCCAACCGGCTCATTGCATGCGGCGGGTTCTCCGAGCCGATGGAAGCAGATGAATCTTGCGGCGAAGGATCGGTCAGCTTTATCGAAACTAACGACATCGCTGCCTCAATTCGCGCTCGAATCGAAGAATTGTCCGATGAAGAACTCTTGGGATACGAGGATTTTGCAGTCCTCTGTCGGTACAACCAAGAGGCCGATGAGATTGCTCGATACCTGAAGTCAGAAAACATCCCAGTTGCAAGGCCGCTGCCGATAGAAAACAGCGACATCGAAAGATTCTGTGCATACTGCAACTTCATGGCAGATCAAACGAACGCCATCTCACTGTGTGCGTATCTAGGCAAGACCATCACAGACGCTCAGAAACGCTCTGTAGCGAACGACATCGCAAAGCTAGGGTTCTTAGACCATTCGTTCCTGCGAGACGCAGCAGGAGGCGAAATTGGGACGCTGATAGCGGATTCTATCACAAAGACTGGACCATCTCTCACAAAGCAGATGATCCACAGTGCGTGGGATGTCATTCGTGGCATCTTCGGAACAACCACACTTGAGCGGTACGAGCCAGTGCGGGACAAGATCCTGATGAAATTCCAGGGCATGGAATTCTCCGCAGTTCCTGAGTCGCTGCTAATGGACATGCAAGAAAAGCAGGTTGCCGAAGATGGCGTTGCAGTCCTGACGGGCCATGCTGCAAAGGGCCTGGAGTGGGACACCGTCTTCGTTGCTGGACCATGCCAAAGAAAGATGCCAGGAAGCAAAAAAGGCAGGCGCCGAGAGGAAGAGCGGCGACTTTTGTACGTCATGTCAACTCGCGCAAAGCAGCGTTTGGCATATATTATACTAGAGGGCGATGACTGGAGCGAGTTTCTGGTCGACGAACACGGACGGTTTTTAATCTAAGGGGCACGACATGCAAAGCCGATGGAGACTGGTTTCTGGACACCAAATCCTGTTCCACGAAACCGAGGAAGGAATCAACAGTCTGCAGCGAGTACTGGGCGGAAACATCGCTGTCTACATGGACGGCATTGGGTACGTCGAGCCGTCGAGAGTTGGGCACTCGCCATCGGAAGCAGAGAAGCGCGACCTAGAGGTATGCGAACTCTCGTGCAAGTTTGTCCAAGAAGGAAACACCCTTGGAACGACAGAAATCACCGAAGAACTGGAAATCAAATGCGAGTACCAGTTGACAGAAGCAGGAAACGGCGGTGATTGCTTTGTGACAATCAAGACCGACACCGGCTGGAGCGCGGAGGACTCAAGCGAGATCAAAAACATGATCGACCGTGTCGTCGGCGCCGCAGATAGCATCAGCAAGGGGAAGCGGCTCAGTATTGCGCCGTAGGTTGCGTTTTTTGTCTACCTGTGTTAGAATGATCCGATATAAGTACCAAGTCGATGGGGAAAACCCGCTCGAAAAACTTGAGCCGCTGGCATATTCGGTGGTTCAGGATGGCGGAATCCACATAAACCGAGAGGATGCCAAGCGAATAGCGAAGCTGTCTCCATCGAAAGTGCGGGAGCTGAGCAGGAAGATTGCTTCAGGAAGATACATGACCACGTCGTCCTGCCTGGATGAAGTGGAAGGTATGTCTGCAAAAACAGATACCAACAAGTCGCTTGTCGACAGAGAGGACGCGAGTGAGCTAGAGCACCTTGTGGATCGATACTGCGAAGTGGACCCCCGAGAGTGGATCAAAGAGTTCGGGATTCTCCACGGCTGGGAAGACACTATCGATCTCAATGAAGTCGTGCAGGCATGGAAAGAATTCAAGCTTGCTTGGGAAACATTCAGGGACGAGGCAAAGGAAGTTTCGGGGGTAAGCGGGTGGAAACCATCGAAAAATATTTCTCGGTAAAGCCTTGGCCTCACCAGTTGTACGGCGCTGAAGAGATCATCAAATCCATTGAGCCTGGCAAGTGGATCTGCATGCAAAGCCCTACTGGTGGCGGCAAGTCTAAGATCATGGAGGCAGTCACTCGCTGGGCAGTAGCAAACGATCTGCGAGTGGACTTGAAAGTCAACCGAAAGATGCTCCTCAAGCAGCTGGTTGAAGTGTTCTCAAGGTCGGGCATGGACTTCGGTGTTCGGGCAGCATCAATGCCTGACAGGATGGACCACGATCACCCTGTGCAGATCTCCTCGATGCCAACAGAAGCTTCGAGATGCCTTGGCGACGATGCTGTACTGAAGCTTCACAAGGCCAACATTGTTTTGGTGGATGAGGCCCACACGCAGCTTGGCCCGCAGGCCATGAACATCCTGCAACAGCAAGCAGACAATGGCGCGTGCATAGTTGGGATCACCGCTAGCCCAGTCGGAATGAAGAAGTACCAGGACATTATCGTCGCTGGAACTAATACTGAATTGCGCAAGTGCGGAGCGCATGTACCAGCCATTGTGAAGGTATTCTCTGAGCTTGACCTTTCCAAGGTTGGCAGGGAGGCTACGGGAGAATACCGGGTTGGCGATGTCACCAAGTATGTTTACTCGCAGGCTGTCGTCGGAAAAATTATCGACGAGTGGCTGATAGCAAATCCAGCACGAAAGCCAACATTCCTATTTGCTCCGTGCGTCAAGTCTTCGATCTGGATGGCTGAAGAGTTTTGCAAGCGAGGAATTCCAGCAGCGCACATTGATGGCACAGATGTGTGGCACGACGGGGAGTTGGTAAAAGACCCTAAGGGGGACAAAAGGGACGAGATTATGTCTCTCTATCGGAATGGCGAGATAAAAGTCCTATGCAATCGTTTTGTACTCAGGGAGGGGATAGATGAATGTTCGACTTATCACCTCGTCCTCGCCTGCCCCATAGGAACGCTGAAGACGTTCGTCCAAGTGGTCGGCAGGGTGCTTCGTTATTCGCCAGAAACACCAAACCACGTCATTATCACAGACCACTGTGGCAACTGTTGGCGATTCGGTTCACCAAACATGGATCGAGATTGGCAGAAGATCTTCGGCATGACTGAGGAGCAGCTCTGTGAAGAGCAAAAGAAGATCGAAAAGGAAATGGCTGAGGCACCGCCCATTACCTGCACCAACTGCGGGACGATGCGGATGTCTGGCGCTAAATGCCCAGAGCCTCCTGTTGGTTGCGGTCAAGAGTCTTCGTTTCGCGGAAAAAAGATTATCGAGAAAAGCGGGAAGATGCGAATCGTCTCCGAGGAGGAGCTTCGCAAGAGCCATGAACCCAAGGAATACTCTGCCCAGGAGCTTTGGGACCGGATGTATTGGGCATGCAAGAAGTCAAAGTCCAACAGGCCAATGTCTTTTGCCCAGGCATTCACGCTATTCAAAAAGCGACACGGGTTTTGGCCACCAAGGAACCTGAGAAACATGCCTCGCAATCCAAATGACGTGCGGAGCAAGGTACGCGAAGTCGCCAGGGAGGATCTGATATGAATGATTGGCAAGCTCAAACAGTTGCACAGGCACAGGCCGACATCGACAAGACCAAGTCGATCGAGGAACTTGAGCCAATCGGGACGGACATCCTGCTGTCAAGTCAACCGTGGTATCGACAAGCCTGCTGGCCGGTTGTCGTCAGGAAGAGGAAGGAGTTTCTTGGCGAAGACAAGCCCAAGATGCTGATTGTCGATGCGATGAATTGGATTCGCGCTGATTTCTCACAGTCACAGGACATGGGGCAGGCGCAGGACTCGTTCATGCGGCGAGTCCGAATGCTTGAAAAGAAAGTTCAGCCTCGGTGGATTGTCATCGCATCTGACGAAAGAGATGGACTGATTCGCAAGGACATCTGCCCTGAGTACAAGAAGAGCAGGAACGATCGGCCACAAGAAATCACCAACATCGCCAGGGTAATCGCAGCCAGCTGTGAATTCTATCAGGTTCCGTGGATTCAAATTGACGGGCATGAGGCTGATGATGTTGCCGCAACGATGACAACCAGATGCATCGTCAGGGGAGGGCAGGTGGTCGTCTGCACTTCAGACAAAGACTACTACCAAATCATCTGTCGCGGTGTGGTCGCTTGGTCTAAAGGTGAGTACACGAACGCAGAAGGTGTTGAGGAGAAGGTTGGGATTAAGCCTAATCAGATCGTGGATTACCTGTGCTTGACCGGAAAGGACGACGTTCCGTCAGCCGTTGGGATTGGACCGCAGACGGCAGCCCAGTGGCTGAAAGAGCACGGTGATTTCATTGGGATCTACGACCACCGCCATAGCCTCACAGAAAAGAAACGCGAAGCAGTCGAGCAGTTCGCGCCACACTACTGGGTTGCTCGCACTTGTCACACTTTGAATCGCCGGTTGGAGATCGACTTCGACTGGTCCGTTACCCCTGTTTTGGATTGAGCCATGGGAATCAACGACGATCCAGTCATGATCAATAACTGTGTAGGGAAGACAATCCACACTGTATCGCACGAAGAAGACTATCTCTTCATCGGATACGACGATGGTACATTCTCATGCCTGGAAGGTTCCCCAGGCTATGACGGCGAACGTGGAGAAATCACCGAATACGGCGAGTTCAATTGGATGAACTTCCGAGAAGACAAGATGCGACGATTCTTTGGTGACGATGAATACGAAGCAGCAAGGCAGGCCGAAGAGAAAAGGCGAGAAGAATACAAGAAGATGCGCGAGGAACGAGAATACACAGAGTTCCTCAGGCTGAAACAGAAGTTTGAATCAAAAGCCGAGGAGGACACTGTGTCATGAGTGAAGCACCTGAATTGAAAGTCGGTGACAAGATAGCTTTCAGGGCTGGGTACGGCACTGGACAGTGGCAAATTGTTCCTGTCGAAAGGATCACTCCGAAAGGATTCATCAAGTGTGGCACGTACACCCTAAACCCAGACCTTTTGATTCGTGGGAGGAGAAACGCATGGGGGCCATACAGGGGAGAAATTGCAACACCGGAAATTATTCATGAGGCAAAAGTTCAGCAAGCGAGGAGTGAAATTTCGATCGTAAACACATCGAAGCTTTCCGATGAAGCGGCGATGAAGATCTACAACATAATCAAGGAAGAGCATGCCAAGTCTGAGCGAACTGAAGAATAAGTACGGGCTTGGAGAGTCGGCGAAGTACGAGCCGTACCAGAAGTGCAAGCACTGCCAAGGCAACGGCGAGCGCTGGATCAAAAAGCTACAGCGATGGCATTTCTGTATCTGCCTGTTTGTGAATCACGAAGCTAGCGATGAGATCGGCGACATGATGCGCCAGTTTGCCAAGAAGAAACTCAAGGAGATCGACGAAAATGGAAGCACCTGAACTGAAGATCGGCCCGTTTGTACTCAGGCCAACGCAGCTTGAAATGGAAGGCGCTCCCGAAGGAGAAGATTGGGAGAACGCCCTCAATTTCCTGCTCTGGATTGCAAGGAACCATCCGTGGTGGATCGGGGATCTTGTGACCTACGGCGAAGCACGATTCGGCGAAGCGTTCTACAACAACATCGTCCCAGACCCAACCACTGCGGACATGATCGGAAGACATGCTGCTATTGCACGAGCCTTCAAAGCCTCCGAGCGATGGCCGGAACTCAGCTGGACGCACCACCGAGAGGTAGTGAGACTCAAACCAATAGCGCGCAAGGAAGTGTTGCAGTATGCACTCGACAAAGGAATCGCAAGCGGAAAGATGCGAGACGCAGTCCGAGCAGTCAAGGCTCGCGGCTAGAACTGTAGTCGGCCTTTCTGGTAGAAACTTCTGCTGGGCCAGCGGGATATCGCAAAGACCAAGCTTTTGGTTCGCCCCCTGGTACATGCAGGCTGCTCACCTTGGATCTGGCTCTGGCTCCATGGTGAGGGTTGACGACCGAAGAATGGTGATTTGTCTCTGCCCGCTGCTGCACATGCTGCATGTGGCTGACCGCGACAAGACACCGACACTAAAGATCGGCGGCAAAGAGTGGCCAACGATTGACAATTCCAATGCTATCTGGCTCAAGTCCGTTTGGGACCCAGACTACTACGACCCGGAGTTCATAAAGGCAAAATGGAAAGGCAACCCACCAGCGCCACGAGCGCCAGACGAATTCTGGGCAAAGAGCCTAAACGACCTGGTCGGACTCCGCACCAGACGCCAACAGTGAGAGGGCTCAACGCAGAAGACATCGAGTTCACGGCGACCGAGCTGATTCTCGCCACGAACAAGCTAGACATGCACCGCGAAGACCGACTCGAATTGCAGCGTAAAATCAAGCACAAGCTTGGCATTTGGTACAAGGCGCTTGAAGGCAATCAGTGGTTTTCCTGATTTTGTAGTTGCGGTTTTTGTCCATCTGTGGTAATGTCATGGCTCGCAAGGTTTCGTTCAACTCCAAGAAGTCACTCCGAGAGTGGCTTGTTAGAAGCGAGAAAGGACGTGCGTTATTGCGGTCATGCATGGCAGAAGAAATGCCAGTGTGGCTTGAGACAGACGAAGGTCTTGAGTGGCAAGAGAAGATCACTAAGGCAAACGGCAGAGCAAAGGTTCTTGTTGTAGCTCATGGGGATGGATACTTCGAGGTGTTCACTGACAAGTTCGTCAGCGTCAAGTTTGTGGATGTTACCAAAGCCAAAGCCGGGAGTGAGGTGCATCAGAAACTCGAAGAATACGCAGCGAACGACCTTCCAGTCTCTTGGCAAAGCGTCTGGAAGAACGGAAGACTTGCCTGTAATTACTGCTTCAGGCCACTAAAGGTGGTGGATCTTGTTTGGCGTGAAGCAAGACTTGGAATCCTAAGAAAACTGGGTGGCTGAAATGACAAGCAGAACCGAGAGGGTGATCGGCGAGTACAAAAGCGCGCGAGAGAAGGCCTTGATAGAAGTCTCCTCAAATGCAAACAAAATGCACGGCGGAAGTTCAGAGAAAGTTATCAAAATTGTCTCTACGATCGTTGACAACATCAACGCATGCAACGAGAGATTCTGCGTAATTCCGATTTGGATTTTATCCGATCCGCTTCCTGGACAATGGGGGTACGATTCCCTTTCTTGTGAATGGAGTATGGTTGAGTGTCTTTTTAGCGGCAGCGGATTTGAATTCCAGTTTCTCAGTGCTTTTGACCACACATTCAACAAGCAATGCTCAGAAAGCCTAGCAATTGCGGTTCGCTTTGTCGGCGACAAAAACAAGTACGAAAAGACTGGAGAAACAACTCCTCCAGACTGGCCTTTGTGACAAGGGAAAGCATGAAAGAGCTTGCCGATGATTTAGTGGAAATCGCATTTTGCTTGTTGCTCTCAATTGGTGTTATGCAAATTGTAAAATTCACAGGTTTATTTGATTCGCATACAGGTGGCGATGTTGTCAAATCACTTCCTAGCAGGACATTCGTCATCATCGACAGTGAATCAAGCGAGATTATCGACAGAGAAACATACGGACCATACGAGACGGTCGTTATAGATGTGAATGCGTTCCGCAGAAAATGACATTTAACCGCTTACGGATCAAATCAAATGAAAGATGCGCTTACCTGGATCGGCGGGTTGGTTCTGGCTGTCGCAGTTGTTGGCGGCATAGCCTTTGGCGCACTTTGGCTGAAGCTTCAGGTGATGCGGACCTACGGAACTGAACTTGAGTCAGTGAAAACCGACATCTACCGAGAGAACAAAAGCTATGTAGAAGGTACAGTTCGCGACCTTCGAGAGATGCAAGTTGAATACACCAAGGCAGGCGAAGACCACAAGTCTGCGCTGAGAAGCCTGATTCTGCACCGCGCGAACGAACTTGATTGGGATCGTCTCCCGTCTGACGTTCGCGATTTCCTGGAGGATTTGAAAGATGCGTAAGGCATTCTCAGTTGTTGAAGCTCTTGTTGTGATTGCAATCATCGCGATCCTTGCAGGCTTAATCATAGGCGCCATCCGCAGCTTCGACGGATCAAATGCGCTGTCAGGAAACGATGCAGATACACGACAGTCAGCCGAAACAAAGCAAAGGTTGGCAGAGGCAGATCGCCAGATCGGGATGCCCGATATCACTCGATTCACAGAGCGAAAGCTAGCAAAGGACATCCTTGAGCTTCGCGACAAAGAAATCACGACGTACTGCTACATCGTCAACCTGAACGGGGAACTCATCTTTATCGGCGAAGCAATCGGATTTGGCCTCCCGTATAGCGTGCAGTTTACTAACCCGAAAACATTAGTGGATGCCGACCGCTTTTTGGGCATTCACACAATGAGCGATAACGGTCGAGTGCAACAGATGCCGCAAGCAGACCCGAACGGCTTGTTCATGCCTGAAGGCCTTGCTGCTACCTGGATCATGCTCAAAGGACCAGATGGTCAAGCAAAGCCTGTCTACATGGAGCCAGATATCATCGTGTCGCCGTTCCCGCTGCACAAATAACCAAAGGCCAGGAAGATGGACGAAGAGATCAAGCAAAGAATCAACGGATACTTGGATGCAGTCGAGTCCGCAGCGAATGACGCTGGTGGATTTGTCATGGACCAGGCGCCGTTAGTGGCGCAGGAGTACGTTTCTTGGATGTTTTGGTCAGGGATGCTTTTGTTCTTGACTTGCTTATTTGCAATCCTTGTGCTGGTTTTTGTTCCGATCTGGAAGTGGAAAGCCATCAAGGAAAACCAAATGGAGCCGATCATCATTGCACCACTCATGGTCGCTGTAATGCTTGTCACCCCAGCAATGATCGGTGGTAGCCAAGCACTGAAGGCATCGGTAGCTCCGCGAGTCATCTTGCTCGAAAAAGCAGCAGACATGGTCAAGAGATTATGACTTGGCGCATATAGATTTCGGGCGAGTTTCGGTTTTGCCACGAAACATTGCATACATCGCGACATTCCGATCCATTCCCAGATTTTCTCAAGTTTTCTCACATCTTCTCATATTTTCCCACATCTTCCCAAATCTTCTCACATTCGTTCACGGACGATCAGGTTTGCGCATATAGATTGTGGAGGACCTAGCATGAATCCAGCGGAAGATCTTCTCAGTAGAAACGAAATTGCTGAAAAGCTCGGAGTCACTCCAAACTGCATCAGCAGACTTGCAAGCGACGGAAAGATACCGTTCTACAGAATCGGTCGTTTTAACAAGTACAACCTCGATGAGGTTCTTGAGGCAATTAAGAAAAACCCTACCGATGACGGCAAGTAATATAGCTTGATAGTCTGCAATCAAGGAGTGAACTGGTGGCACACATTCGCTGGATGATTCGTCGGGACATGCCGCAGGTCTTGGAAATCGAGAACCAAAGCTTTGAGTTTCCATGGAGCGAAGAGGAGTTCATCCGCTGCCTTCGCCAAAGAAACTGCATCGGCATGGTGTCCGAAGAGGATGAACAAGTCATCGGGTTCATGATCTACGAGCTGCACAAAAACAGGCTTCACTTACTGAATTTGGCTGTGCTGCCAGGAAACCGCAATAATGGGGTTGGCAGGTCGATGATCGCAAAGCTTCAGGGAAAGCTCAGCGCCGACCGCAGAAACCGAATCATGCTGGAGGTTCGCGAGAAAAACCTTCCAGCACAACTGTTCCTCAAGAAGCTTGGCTTCAGAGCGATCTCAATCCTAAGGGACTTCTACGAGGATTCGCCTGAGGATGCGTACTTGATGCAGTGTCGATATCAGCATGAGCAGGTAGATGCTGGCAATCGGATTTCGCACTTGATTGGGTAGGCGGATGCTTTCGAGACTGTTCAGGCGTAAGCCAAGAAGAAGAGAACTGGAAAATGCCATCCACCGCTGGCAAAACTGGTGGAACAGCGTCGGCTTTGACTGGTACATCGAAAGAGAGCGAGACAGTCACGACGAAAAGCCACCGTTCCTTCGCTGCGACAACGACATGTATGGATGGTGGCTAGACAACGAAGGATACGCAGATTCCGAGCTGCGCGAGTACGCACCAAAAAACACCAGATAAAATGGGTCAGCAATGAGCAGAACCAGGTTCTTGCTTTCGACAGTTGCTTTGTTGTTATCAATGCTTGTTTTCTTTGCGTGCGCAGAAATCACAGGCGGCACTGAATTCTCAAACTTTATGACTGCACTGTCGTATGGAGCCGCGATTTTTCTCGGCGCCCACGTCGGGCGGATTTACCCATAGCAACATGCATCGGATTATTCCCTAGCTGGTGGTTCCGCCAGTCACCGCTACTGGCAATTGGGCGTGAGAGGAAAACGTCGGTTCGACTCCGGCACACGCCACTACAAGAGGCCGGTTATCATAGAATGAAGCAACAGCTTGAAAGTATTTATTGAGGAATGATCTGTGGTTGATGGCATTATTGCACAGGCATTGTCTCCATACTGGGAGAGCGATGAGGCGGTGCTGTATCACGGTGACTGCCGTGACGTTTTGCCATTGCTTCAGACGGTTGACCTAATTGTCACCGATCCGCCATACGGCGTTGATTATAAATCAGGATGGACCGACGGCGAAAAGATACCAGGTGATGACGGGTCGCTGGATGTTGCAGCGTGCCTAGATCTGGCAGTCGGAAAACTGAATATTGCGAGGCACGCATACGTGTTTGGCGAATTTGATTTGTCAACACTGAAGATCACGAAGCCAGTCCAGCTGATCTGGGACAAGGTATCACTGTCTGGTGGCGACCTTAAATCGCCATGGGCGAAACAGCACGAACCGATTATGTTCTTCGCCAAGGCGGATAGGGCTTCTAGGCATCGCGGCAAGGAGGGCTTGGCGTCAAAACTGCGAAAAGGGAGTATCCTTCGATACCAGCGCAGGAATGGGCGAAAAGGGCACCATCCAACGGAGAAGCCAGTGATGTTACTGCAGGAGATGATCGAAAGCAGTTCGCGATTCGGGGAGACTGTTTTGGATCCATTTGCGGGATCAGGGTCAACACTGATTGCGGCAGTGCGCGAGGGCAGAAAGGCTATTGGCATTGAATGCAGTGAAGCTTGGTGCGATCAGGCAGCAAAGCGTTTAGAAGCGGAAACAAATGGCTAAGAAAAAGAAATATCGCAAGCGTGGCGCGAACAACATAGTCGGCATGAGGCGAGCCAAAGCAGAGGCTAAGCTCATCGTCATGTTCGGAAAACACGCAGGCCTTCGGCTGTCGCAGGTTCGCGTCAGAGATAAGCAATACTGGGACTGGCTGCACGCCAGCGGAGTTGTCAAGCGAATATACGAAGACAACAAGAAGGACAAGGACGGCAATCTCATTAAGCAGTGGCCCCCGAAAAACCATGGGACCGCAACGGGCGTCTGAACCCGCATGTCAGACATGGGCGCCTGATCCCAAATGTCAGGCTGCAACCGGCGAGTGTAATACGCCACAGGCGTGCTTGCCGGGGCACTCGTTTGAGCGTTGTACCCAATCTGTGGAAGTCCACTTGTCAGCGATGGCAAGTAAGCGACCGAGTCGGAAACGTAGGCATCACTACGCCAAGGCTCCTAAGCTATGAGTGGCGCACTGGGTTAGCAGGCCGACGAGCTAGTGGACGCGCAGTTACCGGACGGTGATAACAGTTGATGTACTGCACCTATAAGGGCTGAAATACGCTAGCTTTGCTTCGGTGTCGAGGGGAAACCCCGGCTTTTGGTACTACGCGAGAGTGTCTTTTGCCATCTTGGCCGCCCCACTAAGGCCCAGGGTGCGCGCGTATGAACCCTTCAGCGACTTTGCTACTCAAACGACTCTTTGCGCGCGCAACAGACCGACTCTCTTCTGCAAATCACTCAATGCACTGAAAAAAATTCGCGCGCAAGGCAGGAAGTCTTTCAGAGGGTGGACACTCGAATGCGATGGTTGAGTCGTTAATGATGTGTGTTCTAACTGAGTTTTCTGCTGGCATGAGTCAACACTGGGATAGATTCTTGGTTCGCGCCGCTGAGGAATTCTCCATGGAAGAAGGGAAGATTCAGTTTGTTTGTGGCTCCTCTCGGAAGTCACGCAACTGGTGATTCATCTTGCCGTGCTACTCTGCACAACAATCCATATTCACTTCCCTCAATGGAAAAAACCTGCAACGACTCATCCCCTTCAGAAAATTCCACCATCTGATTGGCGTCACTTTGGGCTTTGCGCATATAACATTGTGAGAGAGGAAGTTCATCATCATGGAGGCAAGCGTGCAAGACACTGAAATCCTTTACTTCAGACAAGAGATTAACCAGTGCTGCGGTGGAGATTGCTGCGGCGCTGATCTGGACTCCTGGCAGATTGAGGTTTACTCGGACGGAAGCCGGGTCTCAACTCAAAAGATCCCTGCGGCTAGCAGCGGGTTTGGATTTGCAGCCAATGAAGGCGCAGAAGTCAATATCCTCGTCACGCCGTTCTACTCAGGTCGCCCTGGAGATTCGTTTACTCGATCGTTCCTGGCCACTGAAGAGCTCGATGTCGTCGACCACCCATCTCTCGGTAAACTAACCATCGAGAGGAAGCACGTCCTTCAAGGCGTGTAGAGAGACCACCACCCCAGAGCATGACGCTCTCTTCTCTTGGGCAGGGACGCCCTTTTCCTTTTCACGGAGAGAGAAGGCCGATGAAAGTCAGCGAATTGAGTGGCGCTAAGAAGAAAGAATGGGACAGTTTTCTAAGTGACTACCACACCGGAAAGCTTTCTCATCACTCTCGGAGGTTCCTGTACGAAGCCGCCAAGGCTCGCATGGGTCTGACATTCACCTTCGATCGTTTCACGCGCTATCTCAAAGGCCCCCAGCGATGACCGATGCACCCCCAGCAGACTTGCTTTCACAGGTCCCGCTCACTGACTTGGCAGCCATGCCCCCAAACAGCGTGGAGCCAGCACTGTTCCTTCGTCGCGCCCTTGATGCCGAGAAAAAGGCCAAGAGCTACTACAGAGAACTGACGACCGAGAGAGCGCAGCGCAAACAGCTTGAAGACGATGTCGAGTTGCTTCTCGCCCAATCAGAAGTCCTGGAGTCTTTGGATTCTTCCACTCCAGAGATGTACGAGACCTATGAGCCAGAGCCGAGTTACTCCGGTGGAGACGCAACTGCAATGTTGGTCTTGACTGACTGGCACTGCGAAGAACAGGTAGATCCGTCAACGATCAACGGTCTTAACGAGTTCAACCTGGACATTGCTGCGAAGCGTGTTGAAAAATGCGTACAGCGGTTCTTGCTGCTGCTGGATTCTGTCCGGTCGATCTCAAACATCCATCGGATTGCGATTCCGGTCCTCGGTGACATGATCACCGGCCACCTCCACGACGATCAGAAGGAATCGAACTACCTGTCGCCAACCGAGGCGCTGATGTTCGCTCGTGATCACTTGCACTCGGCGATTGATACGATCGTGAAGGAGACTGGGGTTGAGCAGGTCGACATTTACACGTCGGCTGGAAACCACGGGAGAATCTCCCAGAAGCCTCGCGTCTCCACGGCGCATAAGCAGAGCTACGAGTGGCTGCTTTACAAGTGGATGGAGAAGGACTATCGCAACGAGCCAAAAGTCAAATGGCACGTTGTGAACTCCTACTTCAATCTCGCCAACATCGAAGGCAAGCGAGTTCGCTTCCACCACGGAGACGAGATTCGATACAACGGCGGGGTAGGGGGGATCACCATTCCTGTCCTGAAGGCAATCCGCAACTGGGACGATGGCCTAAAGAGCGACCTGGATGTCTTCGGCCATTGGCACCAATTCCTTCGCCACCCGAAGTTCGTCAGCTGCAATTGCTTGATTGGGTACAACGCCTACGCACAGCGCCGAGTGAAGGCTGCTTTCTCGCATCCATCGCAGACATTCATCGTGATTGACCGGGACCGGCCAGGCGCTGTTGACGTTCGCGAAGTTTTTTGCGATTAAATTCTGGTTGACAAGTTTCGCAACCGGACGTAGAATCTGGCGAATGTAATTTCTCCAAACGCACCCGGAGGATAGCGGTGGCAAATTTAGTAGGTATATGCGGGAAGATGAGGCACGGCAAAGATACTGCCGCGTCTTTCCTGGTTGAGAGAGGGTACACAAAGCTTGCTTTTGCGGACTCTGTCAGAGATGGGCTTCTAAAGCTCGACCCGATTGTCGTTGCCAGGCAGGGCAGCAACGGGATCACAAACGATCCTGATGTCCCAATTACCTGGCTCAATCGTCTCAGCAAACTTGTTGACGCAGTTGGCTGGGATGAGGCGAAGAAGTCCGAAGATGTTCGTCATCACTTGCAGTATTTCGGCACTGAGGTTTGCCGGAACATGTTCGGCGCCGACTGCTGGATCAAGCAAGTTGACAAGAAGATTCAGGATCTTGAGCAGTTTGCGAAGGCTGCGAAGATGCCTCCACCTTGCTTCGTGATTAGCGATGTTCGTTTTCCGAACGAAGGTGAGTACATCAAGTCGCTGGGTGGGATCATCTTGTGGGTAGAGAATCCACGAATCGATACGAACGTCAGTCACGCTAGCGAAAAGATGGCAGTTGCCCAGATGGCTGACTGCAAGATCGAGAACAGTGGAACGCTTCACGAACTGGAAGTCAAGGTTCTTGAGGCTGTTGGAATCAGCACCCCAGAAGAAGAGGCAGTTGCGTAATGGCAGCGTCATTCAACAGAGTTATTCTCGCCGGAAACGTCACGCGAGACATCGAGATCAAGTACGCGCAAAGCGGAACTGCGATCACAACGCTTGGTCTCGCGGTAAATGATCGCGTTAAGAAGAACGGCGAGTGGACAGATGAAACGACATTTGTCGACGTGACGTTCTTTGGGCGAACGGCTGAAGTGTGCGGCGAATACCTGCAGAAGGGATCGAACATCCTTGTTGAAGGGCGTCTCAAACTTGACCAGTGGGAATCTGATGGCCAGAAGCGATCCAAGCTGAGTGTCATCGGCGACAAGATGCAGATGCTTGGCGGCAAGGGCGATGGCAGTGGCGCCCAGTCGAACGGAAAGCCACGACAGCAGCAGCAAAGCAGTTCAAGTTACGAAACTGCTGACGACATTCCTTTCTAGGAAGCCATTTGTGTCAAGGATTGGACCGAGAGTCGTTGGTGTTGATCCAGGTACTTGGCAAAGCGCCTGGGCTTGGATCGACGGAACGGAAGTAATCGAGCACGGATACTGCGCGAACGAAGATTTGCTGCAGATGATTCGTGATCGGTACTTTGGCGAATCAGAGCTAGCAATCGAAATGGTGGCCAGTTATGGGCTCGCTGTCGGATCATCCACGTTCGAGACGGTACGCTGGATTGGGAGATTCCAGGAGGCTTATGAACTTGGCTCTTCTGGCACACCTGCAAAGCTACTCTACCGAAAGCAGGATTCTGAGGGGATACCGGCTATCTTGCTACATATTTGCAAGAACAGCAGAGCAGGCGACTCGAACGTCCGTCAGGCCATAATCGACATGTACGAACCAACTGGTGGTGGAAAAGTACCGCAGGTTGGAACAAAGAAAAACCAAGGCCCGCTGTACGGAATCTCAAGTCACGTTTGGCAGGCACTTGCCGTAGCTATCACTTGCAGGGACGCACTCAATGCTTAGCGAAGAACAGATTAAGGCGCAGGATGAATACCGCGAATTTATCAAATCGTCTGCTCCTTGCAGCAAGAGCGATGTGGCCAAGCGAGTTCTTGCTTTTATGGATCAAGGAAACCAGCCAGTCTTGCCATTCCCCGGAGATCCGGGGGCTGATGTCAGACGCTTGGGTGCTTCGCTGATCCTTGAAGAGGCAAGGGAAACTATCGAGGCTCTTGGGTTTAAGATCGGATTCAACGACGCCGGAAAGCTCGATCTGATCAACTTGGCCGATAGCCAGTTCAGCCTGAAGGAATCAACTGACGGCTGCATTGATACCCAATACGTCTGCCACTGGATGCTTCTTGCGATGGGAGTAAGCGACTTTCTTCCGACGCTGGAAGTGTGTGACGCAAACGACCGAAAGTTTGGCCCCGGCGCCCACAAAGACGAGAACGGAAAAGTAAGGAAACCACCTGGGTGGCGTGGCCCAGATATCGAAGGTGCTTTAGCGGCGCAGATGCCGCGATTTGAAGGAGACGAGGATTTATGACACTGAAGAGCGGGACCGTGCGGTCCCTACAGACGGCGCTTGGCAACAAGGCAGCTGCGGACGAGATCAAGGAGATCTTGGAAGAGGTTGAGGTCGAGCAAGACATCACAGACTTGGTGTCTTTCAGCGAGCAAGTCACATTGACAAACTCGCTCAAGGTCGACTTGACAAATACTCTTCCAGCGGGGGCTGTTGTCAAGGCAGTTCGTGCTCGAATCGACACGGCTGTAACCGGCGACGGCTCCGGGTCAGACAATTTCGCAAAAATCGGAGTTGGAACTGCCGCAGATCCAGATCTTTACGGGCTCACGTCTGCGCTGACAGCGAATACGAAAGTCACAAGCATGATTGCGCATGCAGTCATTGCAAGTGAAACGACAGTATCGCTCTACACTTGCCAGACTGGTGGAACTGCATCGGACGAGAAATTCACTGCTGGCGGTCTCGTGACCGTCGAGTTTCTTTACGAGGTCTGCGAAGCGCTGCCTGACTACAGCGCATAGCGATTCAACCAGCACCCCAGCGCCGCGGGCACAATGCCACCCTCCTAGCTTGCGGCGCTGGGTTTTTTGATCAACACGTCGACGTACGGCGTAGCACGTCCTGATACGTCAAGATGCGTTGTGTTAAAGTACGATGAGTTCTGTCACGGTATGTCATGGTTTTTAATCCCAGGTCCCAAGCCTGGGATTTTTTTGTGGATTTTGGTTGACGTCTTCCGCAACTTGGGTATGATTGTCTTGTCATGTGCATGAGCACAAAGGCAGTCAGCAGTGCCTTTCGTCTGCTGTGATACTTGAAGATGCGAGAATACCTGTGAAGAAAGCAATCTGCCGCCTGAAGAGTGCAAGCCCGTACTCCCAAGGCCGATTCATTCAGTCCGAAAAGAGTCGCGACGAGACTCACGCAGACTTTGAAAAGCGAGTGTGGAAAGAACGCTGCCACGTTACAAAAGAAGGCAATTTGTTCATTCCACCAATGTGCTTTAAGAACTGCCTGGCCGAAGCCGCAAAGTACAAATCAATCCAGATCCCAGGCAAAGGAAAGTCAACATTTACAAAGCACTTTGAAGCCGGGATTCTTGTGGTCGAGCCGCTCGTTCTTGACACAAAGATCGACGACATCCACGGAGAATGGCTGCACGTTCCAAGCGACGGTCGGCGCGGAGGAAGCAAGCGAGTAGAGAAGTGCTTTCCGCTTGTTCAGAATTGGGATGGTGTCGTTGAGTTCCTAGTGCTTGACGAGATTATCACGAAAGACGTATTCACTGAGCACCTTCGTGACGCCGGTTCGTTCATCGGAGTTGGCAGATTCCGCCCAAGAAACAACGGCTATTACGGTCGATTTTCCGTTGAGGATGTTGACTGGGTTTAGTCTTGGCACTGATTCTCGTTGTGTTTAGATGCGTTGTGCTGAGTATGGTTGCGTTGGAGTGAGTTGCGTTGTGACACGGAGAGGTAAGTCAAGGCTTTTTAACACAACAACAATACAATTAGTCGCGTTTAGTTTCGTTGGGTCAGGTTGGGTTTGGTTTCGTTGAGTTGAGTTGCGCTTTGGTAAGACAAGTCAAGGTTTTTTATTTCAACGCATTGCGTTTCGTTAGGGCTCGTTTTGTTTGGTCCTGTTGCGTTATGTTTCGTTTGGTTGCAGTGCGCCAAGACAAGTCAAGGTTTTTTCGGATAACGATCCTTTCAGGATGAAGATGCACCATGATCCACGAAAAATCATCCGACACTCGAATTATTGAGTCTATGCTCAAAGCTGCCAGTGTCGGTCAGTTAATAACATACGATGAAATTAGCACGGCCATTGGCCGGGACGTGCGTAAGCATGCATCTTCATCGCTAGTCACGGCGAGGCGAAGCTTACTGCTCGAATGTGGTATTGTCTTCGGGGTAGAGCGAGGGGTTGGGCTAAAGCGACTCGATGACGAGGAGATTGTCGACACAACCGAAAGCGACAGAGTTAGGATACTTCGGGCGTCAAAAAGGACTCTCGACAAACTGAGTGTCGTTAAGTTCGACTCTCTTCCGGAAGATTACAAGAGACAGCATGTGGTAGCTTCGGCGCAGATGGGAGCTATATCGCTGTTTTCAAAGAAGACATCTGCGAAAAAGATCGCAACAAAGGTCCAGAAGTCTACAAGTGAGATTTCTATTGGAGAGACACTTAGTCTTTTCAATAAGTAGTATCGCCGGTTAACGCGAGTTTTGCTTTGTTAAGTTAAAGCATGTTCCGTTGGGTTGGGTTACGTTATGGTACGACATGGTAAGATAAGTCAAGGTTTTTAATGTCTCCACTCATGTCAACGCTTCGACTATCCAAGCATCAGTTCATAGGAATGCGAAGTGCCATGCAGGGAGTATACTGCGGAGGCGCTAGTGCTGACCTGCTGCTGCACCGGACAAGATTGAAAACATTCGTAGACAGATTTGTGTTCGAGCTGGAGGATGTTAGTTTTGCGCATTGGCTTTAGCCTCTCGATCGGCCTTGCGCTGTTTAGCTCTATTCGCTAACCAGTTCATCAACTCTTCCAGTGAGTTTGCTTCTGAAAGCTGTTCGTCTGTCATTGCTTCTTGCGCATATTGCGGAAAATAGCTCCTGACAAAATCGCGACTGCCTAGCTCTCTCATTCTCTCTGAGATCAAGTCGCTGACTGTTGCGTCCCATGAGCTTTCGCTTACGTCGGTCACTCTCATCCCTGTGCCTAGATTGAGGCCAAGTTTCAGTGGGTTCTTCCACTTTCTTGGATCGGTAATAGTTCTCGCTGTCGTCAAGACGCGGCTGAACGGACTGTTAGCTAACGCATGCTCTAGTAATGGAGATCCCATGACTGGTTGAGCACGCATGGTATCAGACCCAGTCGCCAAGTCTTTGATATTCGATCCAATACGGCCAACCAATGGATCAAGATCTTTCAGTGCTCTCCCACCTCCAGGGGCATCAAAGAAAGTAGACTCACCAAACGCCAATTCAAGCGGCGATTTGGCAAGCGGATTCATCCGAGACAAAATATTCCTGAAGCCATCTGCTGGATCGCCTGTTACTAGACCAGCCAGACCAAGAGTGTCTTCGTGCGGCAATCCAAATCCTGTCAGGAACGACGAATTACCCTCCGACACATCACCTCGCGTACCAAACGGGATTGCAGTTTGGCCAGCAAGATAGTCTGGCAACGGCTGACTTGCCGATGCGTTTCTTGTGGCGCGAACTGTCATCCCTAACGCGCCGCCTGGATCGCGAACAAGATTGCCGACGACGAACGGCAGGACGTTTCGCGAAAATCCATAAAACGGAATCAACAATTTGATGTCACGATCTGCCGGAGTCATCTTGCTGTAGTCGAACTGTGCAGCAAGAACTCGACGCATAGCTTCTTGCGAGTCCATCCCCTGCCGAAGAAATGCTATGAAAGGAGCAATGCGGTTCATTCCCTCGGTGTATGCACCAACCTGCCGACCCCAGCGATACGGACCAAATGTATCCTCTGTCGCACCAAGGATTCCTGCTCCGGCCAACGGATTGAACGATTGCGCTTTCGATGCGCCAATCGGCCTCGGAGGCAACTTAGCGAGTATGTCTCGTCGCTTCTTCGGAACTTGGCCGACAACCTGAGAGCGAATATCTGACAAGTTGTTCGCAGCTGCCTCTGCTGAAATCCCTTGGCCAAAGTCGACAAGCTTGTTTGCAAAGATCTCCTGGCGCAGCCACTCCATAGCCTGAGACTCATCGGTTATCCCCAGCTCCTTAATCGCTGGAATGCTCAGGATGTCAGGTATGGATTCTCCTCTGAAAACTCTGTCCGCATCGCGAATCGGCTCGACCATCGCGCGAGGACCGGAATATCGAGGGTCAGTTGCGTTGTTCAGCCAGTTTGCATACTGACCACTCAGCAGGTTGCGCACATGGAACGCTGGCCAAGGAATCGTCAACTGACTCTTATATAGGCTAGTGATTTGACCCAGTGCTTTGCGAATAGCATCGGGTGCCTCAGGCGAAGTAAACCCCTTGAGATACCTGAATGTCGCATCACTCAGTTGCTGAGGAATAGAAAACTGTTTGAGAACATCGTTTTCTGATACAGTTTTTCCACCGATGGAGTCAAGCGGAGCATAGCCTTTCTTGCCAGAAGACTGATAGATAACTTGATCACCCTTGACACCGAGGAACTTAGCCTTGCTTGTACCGATCGAACCAACGACTGGCTCGTCAAACAAGATCCCATCTTCAGTAACATTCGATTTCGCAATCAATTCATCGACCTGAGATCTCGCAAGCTTGTCAGCAGCATCTTGCATCGCGAAACGCTTAGTCTGAAAGGTTTCTCCCATCTTTCCGATGACGATTTCCTTGATCTTGTCGCCGTCCGCGCCGTCGACTGCAAACTTATCCACCAGGATATCGTACAAGTTCGGATCTGATATATTTTCGCCAGCTTCGGTAGCCGCTTTTGCAATCATCGCAGTGGTAAAATCAGCAGCCGAAGACGCTGCAAGCCCAGATTCGATTCGGTTCATCACGTTTTGAACAGGATCAAGCTTGAATACAGGAACCTGGAGTTCAGCATGTCTTGGATCTAGACCAGTGATCCACCGAGCAAGCTTATCCAAGTCGTTGTTGTTGTCATCCATGTCAAGATGGAAGATACTATCTCGCTCTCTATTTCCTGCTTGACCACCGCCGTATGATTCACGCAGGTACTTCTTTGCTTCCTGAAGGACATCGTCCGGTATCTTAGACCCAGGGTAGCTATGGGCGATTCCCGAAACAAGCGGATCAAGAGACAGTTTGTTGATCGAGGATGTTCCGCCTGGAAGATTTCGCAAAAATTCTTTGCGTTGCTTCTGGTAAGGAGTTCCGAATTCAAACAACTTGCCTAAGTTCCCAGAACCAGTCGACTTGTCGTTCGGGAACCCTTGTAACTGGCGAGGCAAGTAGTCGATGAACATGTCGTCCAGCTGAGGAGACTTGAGGCCGCTGTTGATTTCGGTCTGCCTGATCTCATCCAGCGCAGTGCGAATGTCATCCATCGCAGGAATGAGCGGCTTCAGTTCGTCGGGTAGTTTTGGAGATTGGCCCTTAGCCAGAAGTTCCGTGCCACCTTCAAGATAGCGAGTCACCTCCAGGTAATTCGTGTTAAGAACGCCTCTTGCCTTCTTCGCATCGCCAAGCTTTTCGACGAGCTTTTCGTAGTCAAGTGCTTCGCTCTGGAGGAATTGCTTTGCGATCGGAAACATTCGCTTCCGCATCTCATATTTCGTCTCTTGCAAAGCCTCGAATCGCTTTTGGCCGATCTCCTGCCCAAGCTCGGTTGAAGCGCCAAGCATCTCTGGGGTGATGGTGGCGCGAAGGTATCTCACTGGCGCAGAGTTTTTGAAGAATCCTCCAACAGTGTCCATTGTGGCGCCGACAGCAGCACCAAGATCTTTATCTAGCGCAAGCTCACCGACTGACGACAACGCTCTCCTTGCCATGTCGTTTGCGTACGATGCCGCCTTAGTTGCTCCTTGTTTAGCAGCGCTGGCGGCTTCGGCCACTTTTTCCGCTGGTTTGTATCTCGGCTGTCCACCTGAGCCAATCGTGTTTCGCATCTCGTCCGTGACAGGGAACGTCACACCACGGCGCAATTCCTCGCTGTCGTTGATGAATTGACCGGCCAGCTTCTCGTTCGATACCTTTCCGCTTCCGTATTTCTTTGCAATTTTTCCGGCGAGAGTTTGAACCTTGTTATAGAAGCCACTTAGTGCATCAGCAGGACCTTGAACAACCTTTGCGATATCCTGGCCGTCGACGAATGAAACTCCGTCATACCCATTTGCGACTGCATAGTCGAAGATCTTTTTGATGGCCATGCTGTCCCACGACTTCTTCATCGGGGCATCGGCTGGCATCTTTCCGATCTGAGTTATGCGAGAGCTTGCTTGCTCGACACTCTGAGTCAATGACTGTTCTTTTGCAAGCAACTCTGGGGGTGCGTTTTCTCCAAGCTGTTTGATCTGCTGCCTTGTGAGAAAAAGCTCAACTGCGTTGCCAGACATTTCCTTCTTGATGGACTTCGCTTCGCTTTGCAAATCTTCGGTTTTCGTTCCGAACTTGCGCAGCCCCTGGATCCAATCGCTCTGGATCTCATTGACTCGCAGAATCTTCTCTCCGTTCGCAAGCGAAACATCGTCAAGCCGGATATGCGCAATCGAATCATCGCCCATCCAGTGAGTATCGGCGCCGCCCTCAATTCGCTTTCCACCTGCATTGGCCTTGAGGATAAGTTCTCGGTAAGTTCCATCATCGCCACCAGGAACTGCAAGATCACTGAAACCAGCGCGGTCTCCAGTATTGATCGCCTCCTCCATGGTGAGCATGTTTTTGCTGAGGTGGTCAGTGATGTCATTTCGACTGAGTCGCTTTCCACTGAGCTTGTCAAGACCAAGGTCAGCAATCTCCTCCTCTTTGACTCCAGGCATTTTTCTCAGCCTAGCAAGCATCTGGTCAGCAGGAAGCGAACTCGACTCGCGGAATATGGCGTCAAGAGATCTGGCGACTTGACTGAACATCCCAGTGGCATCAGGCTCGATGCCAGGCATCTTTCTCGTAGCTGGCTTGTAGAAATCCAGTTTGGACGATGCAGAGTCAGCCTTTCCGATAATCGACTTGTATTGATCTGGACCGATAAATCCTCCGACCAAGTCAATCATCGCATCGGTTCGCAGCCTTGCCTCACCGCTCAGCTGCTTGTTTCCAAGGACCTTTGAGAGCATGTCTGAAACAAACTTGCGCACCTTGCCCAAGAATGACTCGATTGGCTTGGGCATCTCTTGGCCCTTGCGCTTGATAACCGAGTCGGCGAACAGTTGAGCGAATGCCTCGTGCGGATTTTGTCCGAAGTATGCTGCCTTCTCAGGGCCGTAGTTGTCGGAGAAGTATCGACCGAGAGTCCCGTCTTTGATCAGATTGTCGAACTCAGAAACAACATCAACGCCAGCCTCGCCCTGTGGCTTCTTCGTTGTCTCCAAAAAAGCATGGCCGATCTCATGAACGAGAGTGTCAATTCCGGTGTCGACGTAGTTTCCATCAGCCAGCGCCTTTTGAGAAAGCTGGATATCAAATCCGCCATCGGGAGTCTTTGTTGCAGCACCGCCAATTTCTGGAACATTCGCGCCGTATGCAGACACGATCTCGGGAGTAGCCTCAGGCGAGATCTCTTTGACTGGACGGAAGTAAACTCGATCGAATCCGCCAAGGTCTGATTGGCTAAAGATTCCGCGAAGGATCTCAGAGTCAGCGTCGTCAAGAATACCACTCTGTTGAAGACCATCTAGTTCTTGGTTGAACCGAGCGTGGTTCGGAGAGATAGCCGAGAACTCTTCAGGCGTCGGGTTCTTCAGGCCAGTGTCAGCATTCGGATCCAGAGGTGACTTTGGCTTTGCGGCACTACCTGCATCGGGACCGCTTGGGCCATCGCCACCCTTCATCCAAGGCTTAGCGCCGAGCTGCGAAGGCGTCAGGTCGGTAGTCCCCAGGACTCGTTCGCGCAGGGCGGGGACAGTATCTCCGTATCGCTTCGACAAGAATGGAACAGAAAACTTCGCAACTCCACCGAGCTTCTCATCGAGCATCGCATCAGTGCCACCAGCCACCTTGAATCGCTTCATCGCTTCCGCTGGATCCGCAGCAGCGTCAATCAGATTGCGCGGCGTTAGCGTTTGCCTCGCGCTGGTAGCACCAAGCCTTTTGCCTGACTCCTTGCCTAGAGTTCGGCCAGCAAGTTCGTTCGCGACCGACTTGGCGTTCTTAGTGAGGCCAGCCTTGCCAGCGGCTGTTCCAGCTTTTCCGACAGCCGACGCGCCAAAACTCAAATAAGTCAAAGGGTCAAGCGCGATTTCGGTTGCGATTCCACCAGCCAATCCGCCCCAAGTGTTCTCGCCAGCAAGACCTGCTGACTGGAGCATGTCTTCGCCGGAGACACGGTTCTCTGAAGTGAATGGGGAAAGAAACTGATCGACTGGATTCTGCGCTTCGATTCCGCCTGGGAGCCAGGTGCTGACATCGCGCACGACCGAACCAGGAAGGTCCAAAAAGTTCCCGACTTTCGCCAGTCCACTCAAGCCTGTACTAGCAAGACTTGATAAGATAGACTGATCTGGCTCAGCGCGGTTAGTAGCCGCCCTGATCGGAGTTAGTCGCTGCTGCTTTTTTTCGTTGTCCTGGATGGCTGGCGTAGTGCCTAGCCTAGCAGCTCGGAGAAGATCAACCATGATGGCCCTAGTACGTCGTCTTGTCGTGCTTTTTATTGCGATTGTTGCTGCGTGGATACTGTTTAGTTACCATCACAACTCGCTCAAGTATGGAGCTGGAAGAAGGGAAGACCGGAGATTTGATCCTGTCATAGCCGGAGAGGTTCTTCCGCTGCTGATACTCGCCGGATCGGCTATTTATTGCCTTCGAGCAGATCCTGAAGGGTCATAGCGAACTCAGAAATAGCGCCAACTGGCCCTGGAACGCTTGCATATCCGCTTTCATAAGTCTTTGCTCGCCCCATTTCTTTCGGCAGCGCCTTTCCACTGAGAGTTAGCAGCGGCATGCCAATCGCCTTCCTTGCGGCATTCAATCTTTGGATGCGATCGAAGGTGTCGTCTGTCACTTGGCCAACTGAGTGAAGCTCTTCGATTGTCGGAACACCAGGAGACGCATTCATGGTGTTATTCGCGCCAATCCCCTTCAGTTGCTTTTCTGCAAACTTGCGAGCATCAGCAGCGCTCAATCCGTTCTCCGAGAATCCATTCATCAGCATCTCTGGTGATACACTGCCAATGCCTTCATTGCCGAGTCCAATCGACTGGGATACTCGGCTTAGGTAGTCATCGACAGCAGCCATCGGCTCCATCGCTTGGCCATATTCAGCGCTCGCCGGAACGGTCGATAACAAAGCAGCTCCGCGATCACCTGCCTCAACAGCACGGTTAATCGAGTCGGTTCCTTGGGCAACCATCGCCATCTGTCTTGCGTCAGCCGGAGTTGCTTCTGGGTACTGCGTCAGCGCTTGGTTCACTAGATCGTTAAACCCAGGAGCCTGATTGCCAGCCTCCCTCTTTGCCTGGTCCAACTCGAACTCGGCCTGCGCTAGCTTTGCGTCTGCAATTTTGGATTCCCTCGCATCTCTCGCACGAGCCCTCTCGACTTCGGCTTGTTGAATTGCAGCATTCGCCATGTCCAGTCGGTTCTGTCTTTCAGACTGCTTTTCTCTCCACTGCTGCTCTGCTTGCCGCGCAGCTTGATCGGACGCAATCTGAGCATAGCCAAGTTGGTTCTGCATCATGCCCTGCTGTGCGTACGCTTGGCTCCTCGCAATCTGCCCCAACGCTTCTGCCGCAGGAGCACTTCCCATCGCAGCGGCCTGAGCAAGTTGACCGAGCTGTGCGTTTCTCGCCTGCTGTTGTGCGATCTGACCAGCAGTCGCCTTCTGTTGTTGGCGATTGTTGTATCGCTCCATGCGAGCCATCCGTTCGGGACTGTAAGGATTGTCTCGCTGTTGACTCTTGGAAATGTAATCCTGTTTTTCCTGCATAGTCAAATCATTGCGAGCATTGATCAGATCCTCCCGAGTCTGTGGAGTAGATCCTCCACCATCCTCAGGAATCCCGTAGCGATAACGAGCTTGGCCGATCCGACGAGCCTCTGCGGCAAGATCAGCGCCAGTGCCTCCGTAGATTTGCTGGGCAACTTCCGCAGCGGTCCCGCCGATGTTCTGGCCAACGATCTTCTTTGGTCCCTGTTGCTGCACAACACCCTCGGGAGATACCTCGTACCCGTTTGCCGCAAGCATCGCAGCACGGCCAGGGCTCATCGTCTTATTTGCAGCGATTGCAGCAGGGTTGACAGTAACACCCTTGTACGTCACTGGATTTTGCGCAGCCTGATATCGAGCGTTGCCGTAAGCTTCGGCAGCAGCGCCACGACTTGCCATCGAGTTTGCAAGCGCATTCGTCTGCCCTGCGTAGTCACCCATCGCAGCTTGGCCAGATTTCTGCATTGAGTCCTGGATGTTCTGGTAGGTTTGCAAAGCAGGATTTGACGCACGTCGCGCAGCAGCACTCGACAGGGATTGCTGGTGGATATCGTTTGCGTCCGCGCGAAAGCTATTCAGCGCTTGTTGATCTCGCTGCAATGCTTGTTGCTGCTGAGCAAGTTGCCTTGCCGCCTCGCCGTACTGCGAGTTTGGCACTCCACTGCTGATTTGAGGCTGGCTGGATTGATAAGCAGACTCTGCAGCTGCGCTGTACTGGCTTCCAGGCAGTGACCTTGCCCTTGCTGCGGAGTTTGGATCTCGATTGATCGGACTGTTTTGACCAAGAACGCCACTGTAATCGTACTGGCTGGATTGATAGCGCGATTGCGCTGGAGTTTGCTTGCTCATGTATTTCCTGGCAGCATCGCCAATTGATTTGTTTCCAGCAGTACTGTATCCGTACCCTGCAGCAGAGCTGTTACCACCGTATGCCATTTCACTTCTCCCTAGTTTCCTTCTGAAGGGCCAATGACCCTGTGTATATCTTTGAACTCTGCGCCGCCCATGGTCCCAGGAGGAACATAGACTTCTGCCACCACCGAATCCTGCTCTGCAAAAAACGAATGGAGCAATCCAGATGGAATCCTCACTGACTCGCCGCGCGAAAGAAAGTACCTGTCTTTGTCGGTATCGACTCGAATCTGCCCACTTATTACGCACAGGATGTTGTCGAACTTGATGTGCCTGTGAACGCTGGACTTCCCTCCAGACAGAATCTCAGCAACCGAAACGTGAGTGTCTTTGTTCGTGAAGACGCTGGTTGCTATTCCCCAGGACTTTATCTCTCGCCGACAAGGATCACGCCGATCCCCATTGGCATCTGGCCCCAAGTTTCCGAGAACTCGACTGTCTTTAGAGACGAAGATATCTCTTTCCATAGGATAGGAACCTCAACCTTGCTTCCGTCACGAAACTTCATGCCGTTTCCAATGATGTCATGAAACGCGATGGCTTTTGTTGCCATAGGGCCATAGTTTTCGTAGTCACGCTTAACTCCATCGTATGTGTGGTCACCATCTATGAAAACAAGATCATACGGTCCAAGCTTCATCGCTCTGTCAACAACACTGTCGTCAGAAGAATCGCCAATTATGAGGTGCGAGTCGACACCGAGTTTTGTTCGCATGTCTGAAACTCTTCTCGCCAGAACTGGGCCAGTTTTGACGGTCCCCCATTTCATTCCGGGCATGTCTACAGCCACGGCTTTCTTCATCGTGCTTCCGATCGAAAGAAAAGTCTCTCCGTCAGCACATCCGACCTCAAGGTAGCTCTCGCACCCAAGCGATCCACAAAGCCTCGCAAGCCTGAATATCTCCGTAATCTTTTGCCTCATCGTGGTGCTTCGTCTCCAAGGCTTCTTTCGAGCTGATCCCCACACCTGTCCGCATCGACGTGGATTTCCCTCTTGATGATTTCAGCAACGACGCCAATGTGGTTGTCAGGATTCCTGCTTAAAGCACAATCTCCGTAAGCCACGACTTCTTTACCCGCGAGAACCGACTCGTAAAGCGAAGTGCTATTGATTCCGACAACCTTCCGTGCTGGAAGAACGTGATCCCACATAGTTCTACTTCTACTCAATGGGCTACTGGTTCGCAGTCTCACGTTTCGTTCGTAAGGGTGTGGCCTGAATATCACATTGTCATTCGGGTGATCTGACTCAACCCTGTCAACGAATTCTTGCGAGTCCTTGAAGTCGCTCTGCGTCTTGATCGATGTGTCCTTTTGCAGTTGAAGCATCCCAGCAATATGGCCAAGGTATTTGTATGTGTATCCTGGGACGTATGAACTGCTCTTGCGCTGTACCAGATCCATGTCTTCTCCAGTTGGATCTTCAATCTTTTCGTCAAGGAAGAGAAACCGTCCGATTGACCCAGCTCTGCTGACAAACGAGTGATTCAGTTGCGAGAAATACCCAGACTCAATGAACGAATGTGGAATGCCAGATTCTTTGAGGTATCTGTTGAACTTAGACACTCGGTGATCATGCCCATTCCACACAAAACCGTAGTCGCAGTACCACTTCGATCGTCTAGTTTTAGGACCAGCGAAATAGCACTTGTAGCCACGCCTTTCCATCTCGCGGAAGATAGGCCACATGTAAATTCTGTAGCATCTCTTCACTTCAAAGAAGATCGCTCGCTTCATCGTCTTTTTTTCCTGCGGCGAAACTTCTCGTGAAAACGCTTGCATCCAGGACTTGAAAAACTCTTGTCTGGCGCTGGCTCATGCCAGATGTGGTAGAGCGGTCCATTCATCACAACGGATCCGCATCTCGCAATGAAATCGCTATCCTCTCCACCCCATCCAACGTACCCCTCGTCCATCCAGCCAGTTCTATCGAAGACTTCAAATCGAATGATCCACACACCGCCCTTTGCTTTGAAGCGGTTGAATTTCTTGTGGAACCAGTGAAAGAATATCTTTTTGGTTGGGTCTTGCTGAAGGATAAATTCTGCTTGTTCTTTGCTCGTGCGAAGATATCTCTTGTGCGGCCTGACGAGCTTGTTTGACACTTTCGCCTTGCTGATCCCAGCCTCCATTGCCCAGTCAGCAATAAAACAGTCGGCGTCAGCTATTACAAAAACGTCCTCTGGCTTTGGATTGCAGTGCTTGATCGCGCTGTTGATTGCAGCTGACTTGTTGAACTTTCCGTCGCTTTGCTCGCTGACAATCACCTTGTCAAAACGATGGCGATAGTACCGAAGGACCCAGTCAAATCCGGGTCGCCTCGATGGGCACTCCCTCCACGGGATAATCACTGTGGCATCGTATGTCATTTCTCCACCGCGCACTTTTCTGGGAATGCACTCTCAAGATACTCGCGCACCATCCCGCCGTACGTCGAACTCGTGTGATTGAGCAGAACACCTTTCGGAGAGATTCTTTTCGGCTCCTTGGTAACTCTTGTATACTTGCTTGCGTAAGGTATGGCGTGCTGAGAGTAATACTTGTTGAAGTAAATGCACTCCCAGTTTCGATACTCTTCCAGCAACCCAAGTTCGTCTTCCATTTCCAAGAATGTCTTGGATCGGATTGGCTGCGGAAGGTGACCAGCAAAGTCGTACGTCGGAAGACTGTTTTCAAGTAGGTATGAATAGGCGTTGGCGCGAGTCTTCGCCCAAGCATTCTTTGGCTTCCAGTTGTAGAACTGCTCTTGTGTAACATGCCGAACATACTTCGGGCTAGTGGCGTGATACATCTTAAAGTCGCTGACCCAGTATATGTCGTCCATCATCCAGACGAACTTGTCTACGATCGTTGCTGCCATCTGGAGCTTCGAGTAGCAGTCCTTGAATGCCTGAAAGCTCGTTGGTCCGATCCTTGGCTTCTCGTAAAACTCTCCGCCATACCAGTCAGGTTTGTCGCCAATTAAGATCACTCTCGCGTCAGGCTTCCATTTGAGAAGCGATCGAATCGAGTACCGAAGCTCATCTCCCTTTGCCTCTTTTGCGTAGTATGCCCACACAAAAGGCCAGTCAGACTTTGCATTATCGATTGCCATGCGCAGCCATCGCCGCGCGACAACGCGAGAAGCAAAGGCTGGCACCGCCCATCCGCTTGCCTGCTTGACTAAGTGATCGACGATCTCTTCAAATCGCTGCTCGCACTCGTCTACGCCCCACCGATCCATCTTGGCAGCGTAGCTCTTGCACGAACACTTGCCTCGCTCGAAGAACTTGGGAACGATCTCTTTAAGTTCAGTTCCTGGGCCGAATGCATTTTCCTTGCAGGTTCCAGTGTTCTCGCACCTTTCCTCGGGCGACTGGATGTGCTTTGATATCTCGCGATACTCAGGCGTCCTGAACCTATCGGCTTTGATCATGGCAACAACGCACATGCTTGCCATGGGGTGGTTCATCTGCTTTGGATTCGGATTAGCAAGGCACGCCTCGCATCCACTGCTGTTTACCACGATCGGCATTCCAGCGTGCTTTGATGCGATCTCGCATTTTCCGTCACTAAGATGCTCACATTGGGTGCTTATGGGCAACTTGGGATCTCCTCTACCTTCTCGCCGTAGCAGTTAAGGATCAATCTCCATCTCGTTCCATCAAACTCAAACGTACATTGCAGGCTGTCGCAGTTTTCGCCTGGAAGCGTTGCCACGCATGGGCCGAAATACACATCGCCGCATGGAGGCTGTGGTCCACCGGGCACAACAACAGGAGGGCTTGGGCAGGCGCAAGGATCCTCCTCGCTAGGCACGCTGTCGCTTAACGAGACAGATTCAGAGCTTGTGCTTTCGCTGGCACTCTCGCTGCTGAGCGAATCGCTGGACGAGCTACTAGACGAGTCACTGCTTGAGCTACTTGAGCTGCTCGAACTCGATGAACTCGAACTGCTCGACGAACTGCTACTGGAGCTTGACGACGAACTGCTCGACGAAGACGAACTGCTGCTTGATGAATCGCTGCTTGAGCTTGACGACGAAGAACTGCTTGAGCTTTCCGAGCTGCTGGACGAACTGCTAGAACTCGACGAACTACTGCTCGAACTTGATGAACTGCTGGATGAAGAAGAACTGCTCGATTCGTCGCAACAGCACAGCATTGTCAGGAGTGACATATATCTCTCCTATGGACAGCACAGTGCGTCAATGACCCATCTGCACGAGCCAGTTGGCTCACAGGAGTCCTCGTCAAGTGACTGCATCAACACCGCAGTTCCCTTCTTTCCGACCCACGCAGCGGAATCCGCAGCTGACAATAGGCACCCGAGGTCGTCGTACACAGTCAGCAAACAACTGACGCCAATCCCATCAATCTCCGTCAGGTTGCATGTAGCCTTGTTGACCTGAACTGTTGCAGACGATCCACTCGCGGAAACAATCGTGAATAGTATCTTCTTGGCGCCAGTGTTCGGCGTCCGATAGAAGAGCGATACGCTGTTTCCACCAGACGTGAATGTTCCGCCAATCCCCCGGAAATTCCCAACCTTTTCCTGAAGTAGCGGGCCGTCATCATCTAGCCCGTAGTTGGCGCTTGTACTGAGCGTTCCGGAGTGCGCTGCATACCCAATAACTTCCGCATGGCAAATCCCGGTTCCACCAGCCGGGCATCCCATCGGACCAGTAAACACCAGCTTTTCCGGATTGTTTGTCGTTGGCGCCTGGACGGATATCGCTGGCTTCGACACACCATCGACGGTGATCGTCGTCATGCCAACCGTTTCGGCTACACCGTACGGAGGGATGCTAGACCCGCTGGCGTTTTTACAGTCGTGCCACTGCGACCCCATGAATAAAGGGTCGGATACTCCGCGCGTCATACCTGCAGGCCGTCCCAGCCATCGCCTATGTAAACTTCCGTGTCAGCGCCACCAGAGCTTGCTGTCAGATTGAGCTTGTGCCGAATTGACCTTACATTTCCATTGACTTCGACACTCTGGATCCCGTCATAAACAACCATCGATGTGTCGATATTGGACTCTTGGATGCAGATCCGCCTGTATTCAGTCAGCTGATTCCCAACATCAGTCAGATTTGTCCCTTCATCGTGGATGACAACAGGCTGAACCCAAGAAGCCTCGCGAACAGGACCGTTTCCAAGGCTCTCGAAAATGAAGTCTCCATTGGCGTCATCTCGCTGCCGATGCCAAGCCTTGATCTTCAGCACTGGCTCAGATACGGCGCCGTCATCAACCTTGAATACAGGCCTGCCGAACTGAAAGATGTTTTCCTTTACGGAAACATCGCCAAACCAGTGGTCTGTTGCAGATGTCTCGACATCCCCTCGGTGGTACTCAGGCCAGAATTCGCCAATGACATAGTCAATGCAAACTCCTCCTCTCATACTGTTATATGCGCAATCGCCGTTTTCCAGTATTTCCAGACCATCTAGCGGGAACGCAGCTGCCGTCTGGTCGTTCTCCACACTGCTTGGCTCAAACAGTCGGTAAACGCTTTTGTTCGCCAGCCACTGAGAAGCAGAGGCAACTCCGCTAAACTGCCCTGGCCATTCTCCGCTCCATCCCGCAGCAGGCTTGTAGCTGACGGAATCCAGATCAACGATCTCGCCAGTTGATTCCATCCCAACTGGGTTGACAGAGATCAGGCTCTCAAAAAGAGTGGGCTTGGATATGACTTTGAAGTCATTGATTGTTCGGTTGGTGTATTGTCGAAAACTCTTGATCGCAGAGATATTCGGGAGCTTTCCCTGGCCTAGCTGAAAAACCTTAACGCTGCCATCTTCCTTGAATCCGATGGTATGCTTTGTCAGCTCACAGAGGTCCTGAAGCATCCTGCCAACAGGAACCTGCTCGTCATAGTGCAGTACCGGATAGATTGCGTCACTAGCGCTGCCGACATCAAAGATCGCCTCGCCAGCGAGTGTCAGCAGATCTCCGAAGATCTCGCCACACGTTGCGTCGTTATACCTGTCTCCGTCGCACTTCAGGCGGTTGTAGTCACAGGAAGCAAATATGTCCCACCACTTCCATCTCTTATCTTCAATGACGTAATAGGATGAAAGCTCGTCGCCCCACCTACATGGCCGGTTCTCAATCGACAGAAGTCTAGTGTCTGCGAATATCCTCTCTGTGTCGCCATCGTCAATTCTGAGAATCGGCGCGACATCATCGAGATCACCTTGGATATCACCTTCAAGGATAAATCGACTTGGTTGAGCGCCAGCACTGATGAGAAGGTCGGCGCTCCAGATCTTGGCATCGCCGTAGGTTATCTTGATGGTCATCGTAGCAGCGGATAGACATTGAGCGGGGTGAACTCAAGCGGAGTCTCGAAGACATATCTCCACGTCTTCAGATACTCGTAAGGCCGAGAGTAGAAAATGCTTGGGCCTTCCTGGAAGATCTGCCTTTGGTCAAGATGCTCATAGATCTCAGCAAGAATTGGCGGCGGTTCTACAGGATAGGCGCCAAAACCAAGTGCCCTTCCTTCCTGGATGATCCTCTTCGTGCTTGATGTATGGATGACGCGAGATTGCCATGTTCCATCCAGCAGGCGAATCCATCTCTTGATCGGACCAGTAGTCCCGGTAATCCGAATCGACTGACTGAAATCAAGGAGGCTCAGGTTTGGATCGTAGAATTCAGCCTCTACGCCGAACTGAAACTGCTTCGTCGTGGCGTAATCTTCTGGAGCCGTGGACGGCCAGTTCTGGTAATAGACAATGTTTCCAGTGGCATTGTTTGCTGCGCCACTCTCAAGCTTATACGGACTCTCTGTCGTTCCGTCGCTATGTAGCATCACCAAGTCTTGGTAGTCTTGGTCGAGCGCAGCCTTTGCAGTAACAATCTTTGCCTTGACAGCGTCTTGATCTACGGCACCAGAAAAGCAAAACTCGCCAGCGCACTGCATCCGAACGATCGTGCTCCTTCTGACTCGCCGAGGCGTTAGCTTTGGCTGCGCAGAGAAGTTGATCATCGAGCATTCACCATCAGCGAATGAATAGCTTCCGTACTTGATAATCACTGATAACGCCTCTTGTATCTTCGGTCGAGCTGAGTTTCAAGCTCGCGGATTCTCGCCAAGGCTTCGTCCGTCCTGTCGGTCATTCCGTAAAGAATGCTGCCGAGCGTGTGCAGGAAGTTCTTGTAGGAGTAGGCAAATCTCTGGAATGCCTCCTCTGTGTACTCCTGCGGGCCGTTAATCCCCTCTTGGTTGCTGGAAGCATCTTTCTCAAAGGCTTCCATCGGGACAGGAGGAACAAAAGGAAGCCACGGCAGAGGCGGTGACTGCTCGAATCCAATATCCGGTTCCGGAATATCTGGAACTGAACTTCTTGGAACGGCTGGTGGCGGCTGTGGAGGTGGCGGCTCCACTATTCTGTCAAGCTGAGGCTGAGGCTCAGGCTGCACAAATATAGGAGTGGGGGAGACTGGCGCCGGAGCTTCGGGGCTCACGGCGCCAGCCATCACCTGTTCCCCCGGTAAACCGAGCGGAAAATCATCAACGCTCGGCAGCGGCTCGCGTGGTGACGGAGCAACATTTGTGTCAATCGGGTCAAACTGCTCTCTTGGGATCTCAGTGGCGAGATCATCAGCGTTTGCCATGACCATGTGAGTGAGAGTGCCAGGCTTGAATGTGCCAGTGTCATTCTCAACAAACTTTGGCTCTGGTACATCGATGGGCTTTTGCGCTCTCACAGCGCCCATGACACTCATGCCACTGCCAAAAGCAGTCGAGTTCATGTAGGCCATGGCGACCATATCCCGACGTTCAATCTCTTCGATCGTCGGGGTATTGCGCAGCTTCCTGCGTCGGCTTTCGTCGATGTATTCTTCCAAGGCTTATATTATCCCAGGTGGGTGGTCCCTGTGATCTCAGGCGATCCGGCGCTAGCGTCCTTCAGGCACTGGAAGTCAAGTGCGTGGACAATTTCAGTTTTGCCACGAACATTCGGGTCTTCGCCCATGTTGTCCAAGGTGCCGAAAGCAAACTCGGTGTAAGCATCACCCCTCTCGAACTTCAGGCTTCCGCCGATCGGAGAGGCAAGAGTGTCGTGCAGCGCAGAGAAGCTTGCCGACAAGAATGGGTTGTTCGTCTGCAGGCGAACCTTTCGCATCCCAGGACGAATACAGCTGATGTTCAGGCTGTTCCGGAACTTCGGAATAAGACCGTGGTCGATCGATAGCACGAAACTGTCGTATGCGTATTCAGTGCTGTCCATCGTGAGCACAGATTTGCCCATTACGTCCGGTAGCGCGTTGGAACTCGTCGAGAGAGAAGGCTCTGGATCAGGCCAAGAGGTGGTCAGGACTCGCTGCTTTGCGATCAACTGAACAACAACATTGATGACTTCTGGCTCTTCTTCGCTTGGGACATTCTGGCCGCGAATGATGCAACGATTGACCATGCAGTCGTAGAAGTGGAACGTGTCAGCCTCTTTGTCGATCAGAACATCGAACGAAGGAAGCGATGTGCCTGGCTCGTAAATCGCATCGCCGTCACCATTGTTGCCGTTCGTTGTGGTTCCGATGATTCTGGTCATCCAGTTGGAAAACCACAGTGGGCTTGCGTTGAAAGCAATTACCCCAGAGCATAGCGATGCGCCTTCGACGTTTCGCTCTTCCCAGTCAGACAAGTCGCCTTTGATGGTGCGATTGCCTACGCGGCGCTGCTTCTTTGTCAGCGTTTCATACAGAAAGTCGTACCGCTCGCTGCTGGAGTTGAATGTTCTTGGTGCAGTTCCGCCGCCCTGTACGGCAAGCTTTGCTGCCGATCCGATTGACATGCAAGTTGACATTAGCTATCTCGGCCTTCCCTGACCCAAGTCCAGATTTCCATTGTGTTACCGTCGATGCCCCAGTCTCTCCACTGTTTAGTGAGATTGATTCTTCCTGGGCTCACCTTTGTTATGATCTCGTTGTCGATATTTCCAAGAAGCTGGCGATGAAAGTGGCTGCGAACTTTCTGCCTCCACGCAGACTGATCCTGGTGGTAATCGCCCTGGCCGGATCCGCCAAACACCCTCGTGAGCATGACTCCGTACATGAAGTCATCCTTCTCGTTTGTTCCAGCGCCTTCGTGTTCCTCTATTTCGCTGCATGCGATTCCAGGAACCACATGCCTGTCGAAGGGAAATTCACAGGCGTATATTTGAGATGACGACACCGGAGATAAGCTGAGTGCTTTCAGCTTTGTGATCACACGCTGCAAGATGTCGTAGTGAGATGTGGTACTCAACTAGGCACCTTTATTTTGCGGCGCGAGTCCTTCGCGCATTAGTTCCGGTAGAAGAATCGTAGTCAGTAGTTACGAATTTGACTTTCGAGTTTCCAGGCACCATCAATGTCTTGACGCCAGTTGCCGTGAATGTGAACGGCGTGTAAGAACTTGCATCCGGATCTGGGATTTCTTTCCAGTTCGGCGTGCTCGTTCCGCCAAATGAAATCCACGGCTTGATGACTGTGCTCGTGTCGACAGTCCCGTCAATCTCGATGACGTACCAGCCCTCGAACTCACAGTCCAGATACTCTTCACTGTCGTCGTACGTGTCTCCGTTTTCGGAGATCTCCACTTTCGCTCGCCCAGCTGCTGGCATTTCAGGTTCCTTCCTTATTTAGAATGCTTACTGACTAGCAAGCGTCACTTCTTGTGTTCTTCAGATAATGGATCGTTAAGCGTTAGTGGTGTCGTTCTCTTGTTCTGACTACGGGTTTCTGGGAGTTACGGCGGCGAATCATCAACTGTCCAGTAGTCCTCGGTCAGATAGTGCAGCGTCAGTCCAAGCAAGTCATCAAGAATCGCGTGTAGTCGTCCGCTGGCCTCAACTGCGTCGGTGAACAAGTCCGCGCAAATCCACTTGCCACCGTCGCCATCAATGCGGGGGCTAACTACCGTGTTTGCTGGAAGTTTGGCGTTAATCGAAGCAAGTTCTGCATCATCAATGGCCATCCACCAACGCTCAAGAAATGTCCTCTGTTCGTTGTCGAAGGTTGGCTTGGGGCGCATGATCTCGATGATCATTGCCTTTTGCTGTTCTGGGATTTGGTTCCATGAAAGAGGACTCGCACGCAACGCATCACCAATAGCAACAATAATGGCCAGTTCTTGCTCACTCATGCCAGTGCCGTCCCTATTGCTGAAACGAGAGTTGCAATCCGCGAGTCTAAGTCAGCCAGCGTCGTCGCCGATCCAATTGAGTAGAACGCTAGTCGACACGCGGAAAGCGACGCTCCGCCACGGGCAAAAACTGTGATGTCTCCAGTCTCCCCGCCGACTCTCGCGTCTACTTGATTTCCCGATTGGCCAAGGCCACACCAGTCATAGCCTGCAGCATTGGGACGGCTAACAGCGATACAGCTAGGGACTGTTGTTCCAGTGCCAAGTGTTCTCAGTGTCGCCGAGTTGACTCGCGCTCTAAACCCCGTTGCGTTACCAAGCACCGCGTGCGGCGATGATGCAGAACCGCCAATGTAACCGCCGACTCCGGTTTCCCTGCTGCCTGTGACGTATACCGACAGGTGCATATCCTCGAAGTCATCGGCATCGGCAGCTCGATTGCTGTTCAGGTATTTCGTGCTCCCATTACCAGTCAATCCGTTGGTGCGGCTATAGTCGCCACTGACAAAGTTGACGTTCGTCGGTGCGGTTCCCTTCAACGGCACCAGTGCCCCTGTTAGGGTTCTTGCCCCTGCAAGTATCACCGCAGCGTTGATATCCGCCCAAATCCCATCCGTCTTGCACCCGGCGACAAAATTGTCGATTGCCTCTTTAACGCCATTTTCAAGCGTTTCTCCGTCTGCGGTTTCGACCAATGTGACGTAGGCTTCGGCGTCCGAGTCTGAAAACGTATAGCCAGAACCGGATAACACACCATCGCGTGAAACACCGCGCCGTAGAGGGCGCTGAACGCATCGCTCGAGTGTTCTAGAGATCGTCACGGCTGGTGTCTCCTAGTGCTCTGCTGGTTCCGGCTTAGCTGATGCCAGTGGTCGGATCGGAGACGGTGAGAGTCACGCCGGTGCCAGGGTTCGTCAGATAAGGTCGAACCCAGCAGGGGCCCAGGATCTGCACGCGGCCGTCGGCACTGGTCTCGAAGACCGTGTCGTCAGAGGTGGATGCCATTTCTGGAACAAAGTCGTTGGAGTCCGCGTCAGTTGGCGCGGTCCAAAGCTGTAGTGCCTTACTGCCGCTCCAATCAGGGGCTGTGATGTAGAGCTGCGTCTTCTCGTACGGACAGTAGATGCCATCCGGGCCGAGGCCAGACGTCGTGCTTGAAATGGATTTACTTGGCATCTCTACCCTCGGGCTTTACGCCGTACTGACGCAGCCATGCCTTTACTCACCAGAGCAAAGGCCTCGTCTGCCGGAAGTTCATTCAGGTAATCAAAAAACGCTGCAAGGCAGACTTCGGTGTCAACCTTGCAGAGTTTGTCGCGTTTGTGCGAGGCTCGCCGTGAGATCTCGGTCGTGGCCTCGTCGAGACTTACTTTTGTCGGCATGCTGATTCCGTGTTACTGAAACGGGCAGCGACCGCTGGGGCAATACGAACTGCGACCAGAGCTCTGGAACATCGGATACGACAACAGCCCAGGGCTCGTGACCCGGTATGCCCCAACACTTTGGCCAGAGACGCCGGACATCTGATCATGGTGAGCGTCGTGCATTGCCTCGAGTTCGTCCTTGGACTTCCCGGCCACTTGCGAGTAGCTGAACTGATGGTTCGGATGATTCAGCAAGTGTTGGGCGATGTCGCCTGGGTAATCCCACTTGCTCGTACCGTCGTAGAACCCGGAAGCAATCGAACCGGTTGACGAGGAGTACACGGGTGTACTCGCTACGGCTTCAGCCTTATATTTCCACTCATCGCCGTCGTAGAAGGCACTTTTAATTCGCAACTTCTCGCCGTTTGCACTGACGATCTCTCCGACCGCGAACTTCGGTTCCGGGCGACTTGCAGTCTCGACTTCAGCCTTTTCGGCCGGCTCCGCTTCCGCCTTCGCGTCTTTGTCGCACGTGCAGCAGTTACAGCTCCCGCTGCAGCAGTCTGAACTCTCCACCGTCGTAGCCGGAGCTACTTCGGCTTCAACTGGCGCGCTTGCGACAGGGACGTCGACAGCGGTCTGTGGTTCTTGGTCCGTGACGCCGATCAAAGAGACAAGCGCGGCGACGGTCGCCGAGCTGAACATCCATGCTAGAGTTTTCATACGAGCACCTGAGGTGGGTTATCGCCTTGTGGATCCTGCGTAAGAATCGGGAAGACGTAGAACTTGTGAACTTCGATAGTGCGGCGAAGGTGACGTTCGAACGTGTAGTAACAACGTCCGTTATCCCCCCAAGTCCGCTTCCAACTGTTTGGTGAGTCGATCTTGAATCCGCCGAGCCGACGGTCGTAGACCAAGTCGTCCGCACACACGGCGTGGTTACCATCGCCGTTGCCGCCTTGACTGATCCCGTAGTTGTCGAGTTGCGAAAAAGCGCCGGCAACGTGTACGGCGATCACGCCGATCATGCCGAGGGCAAGAGCCGTGAAGAATTCCTGCTGCGTTTCGCAGTAGAATCCGTCGATACCCTTGAACCGGCTAGCAGCCGCGAACGCAGCCTGCGGCATGTGCGATTTGCGGTATTCCCATCGCTTCAGGCCGGGCGTGTCTTCAGGGGCATAGCCGACCTGGGTAGCCGCCATGAAGCCGCGCGACAAAGCAGACCCCTGGTCTCGGCCGCCATTGGCAAGCGAGTAAGAGAAGTCGCCAGACAAGACGACTCGCTTCTGACCGCTAGATTCTCGGACACGCTCGGCCATGCCGGCAGACGCATACCCTTGGCAGGCTCCTCGGCCATCTTGGTCCTTGATCGTGTCTGGGCCCCATCGATCACGGGAGGGGCGGCGGTCGACGCTTTCGCACCTTGCCTTAATCTCATCGTAGGTCAACAGGCGAGGCAAAGCCCCGACCAACGGCGCGTATGTGACCGGCAACTCTTTTGGCGGCTTCCGCAGCCCGAGTTTGATCCGGTTACCCTCTGGCCCGATGATTTCATCAAGCTGGCCAGGAGCCGTCTTTACGATTTCGCCGACTTTCGTCATTTGGTATGGGCGTCCACAAATGCGGTGATCGAACTGAGCGTGTCGTCTTTGGTCAAAGCCTTTGTCGCCACGACCTTCCTGCCGTCGGCTTCGTCTTCCATAAGCAACACGCCTGGTACTTTTTCGCTGAGCGCTTTGACGTAGCTCTCCGCCACGGCGTCGTCATCGTCGTAGCGTGCGAACTTGATCTCTTTGCTGGTCAGCTTCTCTTGCCACTCCATGTTCCTGGCGGCATCGACAGTCACCGTCAGCGGATCACTTAGCTCGTCGACCATGACCAACCAGCCTTCGCCGTTGACCTTCGGTTCGACGATCGGAATGACACCGCCAAAGTCCGGAATCGAGAAGCCGCCACTGCCGCTGAAGAACTGCCCGGCGAGGAACGCTAAGCTCAATGCCAAAACCAGCCCAACGGTTTTGTTTAAGTTCATGACTGCGTGCTTTTGGGTTCGCTGGTGTAAAGGCTGGCCGCAGATTTGTTGAGGTGCTGCCGTGCTTCCGTCTCACCAGCAAACTCAAGGTATTTCCGCAGCCATTCGTAACATCGGTGCGCTTCCATCCGATTGCGATCGACGTCCGCAGGATCAACATCCAATTGCTGGACTTCACGTTTTGGACGGAATTTGACAAACGCCTGCCACGCGAAATACACGAGGCTCATGACGACGAGCGCGACAAAGAAATAGGTCACAGCAATTCCTTCTCGAGCATTGGTCGGTTTGCACGATCAAGCCAGCCCATCGAGTCGATGAACTTCCAGATCGCAATGAGTACTTGGATCACTGCGAGAATCTCGACGACGCCGAAACCGACAGGCGGATCGCTCTCAAGTTTGTTCTTGGCGAGCAGTTCGCAGTCTTCGGCTGTCGCCGCGTTGTGGCAGCAATCGGCCGCCATCGCCAAAGCGACTTCGCGCTGCTCAGGCGGCAAAGCCCGCAGTTTCCTGCGGGCGTTGAATCGACGAATTATCCAGAGCATTACTGTGCGGCCCCGTCGTCGATCTTCTGCAGGATCACCTTTCCAAGGTTCACCAATGCCGAAGCGATCGCGACGATCGTGGCCGACGTACCAGCTACTTCCAACGCTGGAATTACTTGTCCGCCCAAATAAGCCAGGGCGGCGCCAGCGGATGCGATCAACGCACCCTTTACGAATTTCCAAACCTTTGCTTTGTTCATCTGAACCCCTCAAGGCACGAAAAAACCCGAAACCCTGCGCACTGGCAGAATTTCGGGTTGCTTGTGCTAACCTCGAATATCTCTATGGATCAAACGTCATATTCGCAGATAAACCAGATAGGTCAAAAAGCGCTAATCTGGTTAGGTCGTCACGGGGCATGGGGCCTGAATCGCAAACCACTGGCCGTCTTGATACACGCAGAGGCCGGTATCTCCCGACTCCAGAGTGTCAAACACTGCCTCTGGGTCTTTGAGATCAACCCCCGTGAACGCAGAAGTCCCGGACATCTCGCTGATATTGGCCGTCGCCGTATTACTCGTGAACACTGAGGTCAAAGTGAACCGATACAGCCGAAAGACGCTGTAGAAGGTGACCCAGAACCCGAGGTTACACGGGGAAAGAAGGATCAGTGAGTTTTCTGGGATGTAATTGCTAGGGTCGTCAGAACTTGTCGCCGCGATGTTCAGGACATAGCCGCTGATGCCGAATACTGCCGTGTCTGCCGACAGCGAAACACGACCGGCGGCCGTAAATCGCGTGTCAGCCGGATCCGTTAAACCACACCATCGGAACGGGTAGACATTGGGGTTTGTCGATGCGGCGGGGTAGCTCGAGCTCTCGGCCACAGTCTGCGCGAGCAGCACGCTGCCGGATGTATTGCCTACCGACAACGCGTTGGCGCGGTTAATACCGTCAACCATACCGTTCAGCCTGGACTGAACGATAGCATCGCCGGCCGACCACCGCTTAAGAGGGCCGGCCCCAGATTGCCGCATGCTCAACATCATGTGTCGAAGATCGCCTCAATTTCCGATTGAGTGGACGTAGAGTAGAGCGGCTTGTTGTTCGCCGAGTCCTTGTAGACCTTCCGGAATTTCTGCTGACCCGCTTGCGAGTCGTACAGGTGGTTCCAGCTCACGTCCACCCCGTCGTGCGTCGCTGTACGCTCCGAGAAGTTGTACGTCAACGAGTTCTCGATCGTCCCGTCACCAGAAAACCGAATTGAGATCTGCGCGCCACGAAACAGCAGCGATTCCTGCTTGACTCCAGGGAAGATGGGGTGTGAGTCACTGAACGCGGCTTCGTTGACTCGACTGTTGATCGTACGGATCGCATCCCACGGGATGTCAGTTCGCCTGAGGTGATGCTTCGTGATCTGGTAGTCGATCGTGTCGATCCGGATCGACGCGGCAACCGTTGGATCGTTCGTGACCTTTGTTCCGCCGGCCCAGTACAACTGAGAGCCAGGGAGGGACATCGCCTCGGCGCCGACATTCGCGACGATCTCGAGGTTGTCCAGAAGTGGATCGGGAGAAGGTTGGTTTGGGTTTTTCGGCTGGTACGGCAACGGCGTGTAGGTGACAGTCGCTTTGAACGACTCGTACGACGGAAACCCGTTGATTTGGACAGGCTTTCCTAAGTCATCTTTGCCGACCGCTCCGTATGGTTCAATGTTGACGGTGTCCACGTACAGCTGCACGCCGAGGATCGGGTATTTTCCCGGCGGGGAAAAAGCCGGTCGGCATTCCGCCAAGAAGGCATTAACCTCATCGTACACGCCGGTCGGCGACTCGATCATGAACACGCGGGTGATGCTGCGCGTAGTGCGGCTCATGACCAGCTTCATGCTGAGGTCGGGGTGACCGCCAACCTCAACCCAACCGTTTGATCCGCCTTCTACGACCTGTGCCATTAACCCAAGACCTTATCGACTGTGACCTGCACTTCGCCTTTCCTCTCGATCAAACTCAACCTCCCCCAAACACTGGCCAACGTTTCTCCCCACCACCGCGCTGGTTTGATGATTTTGTGTGGGTTTGACCCATCAGCCAGAAGTTTGCTGCCATCTGGCCGGGTTGCTATCACGGCAAAGATTCCGGAGATCGCTAACCCATCAATGTGTCGAAGCACGTTCTGGAGGAGGTCAGGCTCAATGTGCTCGAGCACGTCGGTGCAAACTACGATGTCTTGTTGATCTGGGGGAGACGCGAACTCTTCTATCGCTGGATCGTAGTTGATGACCTTCATCGCCAAGTGCTCGGATAACGTTGCCTTGCCGCACCCGTAGTCGAGCACGGTTCGCGCGGACAGGCGGTCGGCGAACTTCCTCACATCCGAGGCGTGCCGGTATCCTTTTCCCCCGTACCCGACATCCGACCTCTGGTGGAGCTCGGCGTTAAGCTGTCGGTACTCCTCGGAAATTAATTTCACCTTGTGCTTCCCATGCGTGGAACTTCTCGACAATCGGCCGGAGGTCTTTTCGACGTAGTTGATCTGGAGGTATTAGGCAGGCCTGCCGCAACGTAGTCTTCAGGTGGTACACGCGGATGTCTTCAACGCGGAGCCATTCATCCTCACAAGCGTTGTACTTGTGCGGCACCTGAATGACCGTCTCAGGTAGTTTGCCAGTCTCGCGCATGTATCCCCATGCCGCCTGGTTCATCCCCGCATACTTGTCGGTGTAGCGGAGATGAAACGTGGCGTCTGCGAACATCTTGTCGTTAATCGCCTTCCATTGCCGCATGACTTCGCGCGCTGTCTCCGTCGGCCGCAGGAAGATCACGCCGCAGTTGAAGGGGAATCGCCCGTACCGTTGCGCGTAGGCCAAGTCGAAGTCGTAGTCAAACGCGTCGTCGATGCGACCGTCAAACATGAGGTCGCAGTCGCAAATGACTGTCGGACCGGTCGCCTTCTCGGCGATCTCAGCCCACTTTGTCAGCTTGTACGTGTTGCTAGCGAGTTTGTACTGCCGGCCAAGTGCGCACGGGGGGATGTTGTGGACGTGCAACCTCGCATCCGGCATATGAGCCCGGAAGCTATGGATGAACACGTCGCGTAGTCGCTTGAAGTCCGTGCGAGTCCGCCCCGTGCCGTCAAAGTAAACTGTGTGGACCTCTATCATCCTTCCCCCACCATGCCAACAGGTTTTTTCCCGAGCAGTTCAATCACTTTGTCCTGCTTGTCATTGTTCTTGTTCATTCCATCGACCAGATCTTTAGCAGCTTTGGCCGTCTCCTCCGCGTACTTCGTCATGTTGGCCTGGTCGACCTGACCTTGCAGCATCTTGTTGAGGCTCTCGAAACCGGTGAACTGCGCCATTCCTGGACCGCCTTTTCCAAGCTTTCCGACGCTGAACTTGGTATCGAACGTGCCGTCCTTGTTCTGAACCATCTCAGAGAAGAACTCAGTGTTCTTCAACCGCTCTGCGATCGCGGGATTTTCCGCGATCATCTTGTCCAGGCGATTCTGAAACTCGCTTCGAGCAAACTGGTTCTCGCTCTTGCCTTCGTTGATCAGGCGTTCTTTGTAGGCTTCAGAGGCCCCTTTGCCCCAGTTCTTGCCGAAGTCGACCGCTTTTCCGACGGCGCTGTTGAGCCCGTTGATTGCCGTCGTGATCCCGCCGTTGAGGCCCTGTTGCATCGGAGTTGGAGCCTCTCCGCCGCCGAACCCTTGCACAGCAGAGGCCAATGCGTTGTAAATGCCGGTTCGACCTTCGGCTCGAATCCCTAACGCCCCGAATGAACCAGCAAAACGCTCGATGGCCTGAGAAGTCATCTGGGCACGTTTGGATTCCTGCTCTTCCCGTTTTTGCCTTGCCTCGGCCGCCCTTTCCTCTTTGGCGTACGTGCCTACTTCAGTATCAATCGCCTCAAGGCGGGCCATGTCCTCTTTGTCGCCACGCCGTTTGGCTACGTGCCAGGCATTCTGGAATTGTTGCTGCTGTTCGAAGGCGATCTGCAGCATCTTGCTCTGGGCTTTAGAAATCTCCTCGCCACGGATGAATTGCCGCAGGTATTTGTCGATGTCTTCGGTGCGTGCTTGTCGCGGATCGCCAGGCGCGTAGCCTAGACCTTCATCCATCGTCATCAACTGAAAACCAGCCGTGAGGTTCCTAGCACCCCAGTTCAACCAGCCCTCCTCACTGTTCGGTCCGCCACCACCGGTGTTTCTTCGGACAACTTCGCTGACAACACGACCGAGGTTTTCGAGACTTTTAGTGAGGTTGTCGAATTCGGCCGATGCCATCCAGCCAGTCAGATCCTCAAGCTGAGATCGCAATGCCTCGAAGAACGGCTCCATCATCTCGCGGCGCAGAGCCTTGAAACGATCGTTGACCTGATCGATCATGCCGCTAAATGTTCCGGCCCTCGCTTCGAGTGCTCCTCCGAAGCTACTGTCGAAACCGTCGAGAATCCCCTCAATGGCTTGGTCAACCGTCATCGAACCGTCACGAGTCCGCTCGCCAAGATCCTGTGCAGACATGCCGAACTGCTGTTGGATCAATTGACGGATCGGGATACCGAGTTCCGCGATCTGGTTGAGGTCTTCCAACTGGATGTTGCCTTTACCACGCATCTGCGTGAGAGCGCGGACGAGACGAGACGTCCCTTCGTTGGTCCCCATCGGGCTGATCGATGCGGCATCCGTGATCGTTCGCATCATGCCTTCGATCTTGTTCGGATCAAACCCCGCACCAGCAAGCTTCTGTGCGTTTTGGGCTAGCATGCCGATATCAACCGGCAGCTCAAGGTCCATCTTCTGCAATTCACGGAAGAGTTTGTTGGCCTTTTCTTGGTCCTTCAGCAGAATGCCGAGAGAGTTGTTGTAGGCTTCGACTTCAGCGTTGAGCTGAAGGCCGCCACCAACAAACGACACGGCCGCGTTCCTGGCCATTCCAGCGGCACGCATGCCGAGATTCGATGCAATGTTTCCGCCAAACACGCCGGCTGCAATACGACCAATGCCGCCGCGATTGCCTGGAGCCATGCCTGGATTTGCGCCAGGAACGCGTGTCGGAAAAGTCGGGCCTTGCGCCGCCCGGCGATAAGACTCACGCAGTTGCCGCAGATCCTGCTTGGCTTTGTAGGTGTCCACGCGGACGTGGATCGGACGTTCTGCTGCACCCTTAAAGCGATAGAGGACTTTGCCAAACCGCTCCAAGTCCTTGATCATTCGGCTGTTATCCAGCTTCAGCTGGATCGGCGCGAACTTGAACGACTGGATTTTGCGGTTGACGCGACGGAGTTGGTTGTCAAGGTAGGTGAAGTCCACCTTGATCTTGACAATCCCAGTTCCGATTTCGCCTTCACTGGGCATTGTTCTTTCTCTCTATTGCTTCCATCGCAAGGCGGAGATCGTCCGCCGCAGACTTCAAATCCTCAAGCTCCTGTTGATAGGCCAACCTCTCACGTTTTCCAACGCGTTTTGGCTTTCCTTTTCGGTGCTCGTCAGCTGGCCGCAGCAGATTCATGACTTGCGCCAATGTCAGCTGCGAAGCCTCTGAAGGGAGCATGCCGTAACCCGACACCCCTGCGATGCCTGCTGGCCGGCACAAACACCAAATCAGGTCGTTGATGCTGAATCCGGCTGGACCGTCTTTTCTTCCGTTTCCGGTTCCGTCGTCATCGACGGACTCGTAGGGTCCGCCAAGATCCCAGAGACGACCATCCACCGTTGAAAGTGCTGCTTGTCCACGGCGTCATAGAACATCCATTTGGCGATGTCTTGCTTTGTGAACTTGCCTGGGTATTTGGGCTCCAGACACTGTCGCAACGCAGCCACTTGCCCCTCACCGTTCTTGACAATCCACTGGAGCAACGGCATCGCATCTTCGCTGAGCATCAAGCGAGTTTCGCGGACCTTTGCCACGGCCTCTTTCTTTTCCTCAGGCGTAGACAACTGCGTGTCGATCTTCACCTTCTCAAACAGGTGCTCGATGTAGGCATTCTCTAGCCGAGCCAGATCGTACATCGTGAGCGGCGGGAGAGAGATTTTCTCTCCGCCGATCTCGATGTCCAAATCCGTCCCAAACGCTACTGCAACACTCATACTTTCCCCCTAAAAGTAAACCCTGCCGGATCTGTGACTATTAAGTCAACGCCGGAACCGTTTGGTTCTTCAGCAGCGCCGGATCCGCTGTCGTCGTGTGCAACACCCAGTTGGCAGTCCACCGGTGCGGCGCGGCGCCTTCGACGTCGGCTGTCTCATCGACGCTGAGGATCTTGGCTGGGACTTTGTGGTACAGCCCCGTGTAGCTGGCCGTCGGCTTGCGGACGAACAGGTGCAGAACAACAAGGTCTCCCTTGTCGATCTGATCCGTGATTGGGTTTTCGGTGTTGAACACGCCGGATAGCGTGCCTTGGGTATCCGTGTTACCGTCAACGCGCTTTCGTGCGCCGTCGGTTTCACAACTGACGTAGTTGACGTCATCCTCGGAGTCCTGCATCGTCCAACCGGTGATCTCGTACAATGTCGAGTCGTCGGAAAGCTTCGCACAGGCGTACCGTCCAGATGCTACATCCGTATTTGCAGGCATCTCTTAATTTCCTCATCGCAGGGTTTTGGTCTTAAACTCTAATATCCACGCGTATTCCCAGATATGAGAGTCGCGCGGCACAAGATTGGTGTCACCGAAACTGATATCCCAGACACACACTTGATCACTCGTGATGTATTGGGAAAACGCTTGGGGGTCTTCGAGTTTGGTGGCTAACGCACTTTTCAGTGACGCAAATCTTGTTTCAGCATCGTCCTTCTGTTTGACGAGTAGCGATATCGTGAGCCCTACGCTATGGAACTTGCTGGCGTCGGTCGCAAACTCCTCCGTCTCGTCGACATCGCGGATGACGACGTATGGAAACTGCGCAGATGACGACGGCGGAACGACTTCGACGCCAAGGCCTTGCAGAAACTCCAGATCCTGGCCGCTGCCGTTCTTTTCAGTGATCAGTGCCTCTAGCCCGCTAAGAACCGCGTCGATAGCCACTACGCCCTCCAATAATCCGTTGGAAGATCGCCCGGCGATTCTCGAGCAAGAACTCAGGGGCAAGCTTTCGCCGCATGGCCGCCAAGTCTTTTGCGTACCTCACGCGGGGGCCAACTCGCATGGTCATGCCACGTCGTGTTTTCTTGATGCTGTCTACCAAGCGGCCAGTACGCTTCCGTGGATACTCTCCAGGCTGACTGGCTGGAGGAGCCGGAATGCTCATCTTCTTGGCCATCTCTCTGACCATCCAGTCGCCAGTAGCGTCCATATTGCGACCGATGTCCCGCTTGAGCCGCCGGATAAAAGCCGCGTTTCGGTTCGTGTACTGGATGTCAGACAACTGTCGGTGCTCCCGCGCCGGTAAGCTCTTCGCACATGGCGACCCATAGCAATGTTTGCCCAGGCCGCCCTTCCTCAAACGTCCCCATAACTTTGAACCATCTCGCAGAGATGGAGCCATCTGCCCTGGCGGTATGTTTCAAGTAGCAACGCGAGTTCAAACTCGGATCGCTCGCGAACAACACTTGGACCCCTTTAGCTTCAGCGTCTGAAAGGAACCCGTCGCTTTCGTCCGCTGATAGCATCTGAACTTTGCAGTCAACATCGGCCGTCTGCAAAGTCACACGCTGGTTGTCAGTCCAATCATCTGACGCTTCCGCGTAGATCTGGACCGTATCTCCGGTAGCTATCGTGCTGACGCTCACTAGAAGTAGATCCCGTAGTCAACCAGTGGGCTCAAAATCGCACGCGCTGAAGTGGTCAGGCCGCCAAGCGACGTTCCGTTCAGACTCAGTGTTCGGCTGCCGTCTGAGTCAATCGTGTATGAATACTTGCCGATCGATTCGCTTTTAAGTGGTCCTGTCGCTCCAGCACCTTGAATTCCATACGCCTTTTTGGCCGTCGCGTAATGGTCCCGGATGCAGGTGAACGTCGCCATCTTGACGAGTTCCCAGTTGTTGGTGAGCATGGTCGAATCAAACCCACCGGTGTATGTCACCCGCACGCAACCTGGCCGAACGGGCCAAGTCGAACCACCGAGTCGCCGCAGCGCTCCGGTCATCGACATGTCAGTCGGTGTGCCATCCAGGCTGATCGAGACAACGTCTTCCAGCTGGAAGTCAGTGCCAGCAGTCAGCTCTTCGTTCGAAGTCCACGATGAGGGCTCCTCGGACTCGTGAGCATAGACCGTCAAACCACTCACGGTGACAGGGGTATGCTTCAGGTAAATCAGATCCGTGCCCCATCGCGTCTCGTCCACCTCGAGCGAGTGCTTCGGAAACGTATGGTGCAGGGCGAGGATCTCTTCACGCGTTGTTCGTGACGTGTTCAAACCGAGGTGTACCGCGATGGCAGCCTCGACCCCAGTGATGATCGGCTCGAGCAAGTATTGGTCGACTGCTGACATGGATGACCAGCCAGCAACGCCAAGTACCGCCTGAGCGACTTCATCCTGGGTAACAAACGTCATTTCTCAACCCCGCGTACCGGGTTCTTGTTTCGAAGTCCGGTTCCTCCGCACTTCCCACAAACCTTCCCGTCTTTTTGTTTGGCGCCCTTGCAATTTGGGCACACCATGTCAGCCATCTTCTTCATCGTTTGCTCCCGTTGTTTGATCCCACCCCGCGCCGAAGCACGAGGTGGGTATCCCGTGGCGAGGGGGACACCGGTGGGATGCTATTTCGCCGGAACGAAGAACTCGTAAGGCTCTTCGAACTGGCGTGTTTCGGGGTTCGTCGTCGGAAACGCGTGGTTGAGCGTCCGCCGACCTGGCATTTGCTTGATCTTCTCCATCGGAGGAAGCTCAGGGCTGTTTGCCACTGCCACCGCATGGCCGTCATCAACCGATCGCCGCATCCAGTAAAGGAAGTCTTTGATCTGATCGTCGGTCATGCCGGTGATTTCGATCGGTTCGGCCGGACTGACTACGGCGCTCTCGACCTGCTTGTAGTGTGACTGAATCTTGGCCATGATCCGTTTGCCGGACTCAGTGCATTCCAGCGGGTCTTTTGCACCGGCCGACCGTTTTTCCAAGTCAATCCAGATGTACATCCCAGGGATTTCCGGAGCAGCATCCATCAATCCGGCCAGGCCTGAGTTTTCACTGATCGGAAACCGAACAATCTTGTTCGCCTCCCAGCGTCCGCGAAGTCGTTGGCTGAGCGGCCCGAACATCAAGCCGTTGTTCCGCTTGTGGGCAACCTCAATCGCATACCGTTGCTTTGTCACGGATGCTGGCCGATTGCTTTGTTGGTTGTTGGAGTTGCTGCTGCCGGTGCTGTTTTGGTTTGCCATATTTCCCCTCGAAGTGATCGGTTTCGCCAGTCGCGAAAAGCTCAGTTTTATTCAGGATTCGCGGTCGTGAGAGACTAACGCTACTTCACTGCGGCCCTGACTTTCTCCAAACTTGCTTTTCCGATCCCCTTCATGTCGTCTACGTTCGCTGACTCAATGAACTTTCTGACTTCATCGACCGACGTAGCGTCAACGTCGTTTTCGTCGAGTATTTCTTTCAGCCGATTGGCGACACGTGCCTGAAGAGCAAACGTGTCGACGATGTTCGCCGCTGGTTCCGCCTCCGGCTCAACTGCTGGCTCAACGCCTAGCGGCGAAGACTTCACGGTCGGTTCAAAAACCATCACCGATTCTTTGTCTTTGTCCAACACGTCGAGGTTGATGGATGCGGCCAGCTTCTGCAGCAGATCGCAACGTTCCGCCATCTTCGCTTTGGCCGTCTCGTTCGTGTCCTTTGGGAGCCAACCCGGAAGGACGGTCTTTTCGATGAACGCCAGGATATGGTTGACCGCGAAAGTCACTGACGTCGGTTCGCCAGGTTTGAGCGGCTCAAACGGAGTTGATGGTTGCAGTTCGAGCTCGGCGAGTTTATCGCGCAGCTTCACCCGAACCGGGTACAGCGTTTCGTCTTTGGCTGTCAAAGCGACGAGCCGAATCAAGTCATTAACCACTCGAGATCCCCCTCGATGCTCCTGACAGAAAAACAGCCCCCAGGGTGGAGCAAACCCCGGGGGCTGTGAACACGGCGGATGGGCTCAGTCCGCCGTTACCGATTAGGTTTGGCCGTCACCGTCGTAGATGACTGCGGCCGAACTGTGGTTGAGCTGGCCACCTACCCGCATGCGGAAGATGTACTGGCTCAAGTTCTTGGCCGCCAAGGTCGTACCACCGGTTTCGCGGCGAACCGAGAAACCTGCCCGGCGGTAGATGACGTAGCGGTTCAAGCAGCAGGCTGCCAACGAACCGTTTCCGATCCCCGTGTTGCGGGCATACATGACGTCGTTGATCATCGGACGACCGGTTCCGAGGTAGCTCATTCCGAGCACCCGGCGCTGGTCGGAGGTTCCGACTTGGATCGAACGCAGACGCTGGTAGGTCACGTCGTTGCCGACGAAGACCAATCGGTTGCCGGCTTCCTGGCGGAAGGCCGCATCGACGCCGTAATACAGCTTGTCGATGTCGCCGATCGTCCAGGGACCACCGGTTCCGTTCGCGGTGCTGAGCGAGGTCAACCCAACCGTGTTGAAAATACCAAGCGGTCGGCCGGTGCCGGAGCCAGTCGCGATGACGTTGTCCAACTCGGTAGCCATTTGCTGGCCGTAGCGGCTGATCAACAGATCGGCGATGCCGACGGGCGAATCCGCCTCGAAGTCCAGGCCGACTTCCATCGTTCCCGTACAGGGGTGGACGTTGGTGTCGAAGGCCGAGATGAAGTCGTCGGTGCTGAACACGGTCGGGGTGGACCCTTCAGCCGTCCAGTAGACCGAAGGGTTGCCCATCGCGAAGCCTTCCACACGACGACGGGTCGTGGTGCGGACATCGACGTAGGGGAACAACTCGCCGTTGAGCAACGGGGTCAGAATGGCGATGTCGTCGAACACGATTGGAACTGCTTCCAAACCGCCGGAGGTCGCGTCGTCAAGCAACGTCTTGACCTGCATGTCGTTGAGCCGCGTTCCCTTGGCCCAACCGGAGCTGGCGTCGTCGTCTTCGCTCTTCATGCCGACAGGGCCGAGGAACGGCATCTCGTTGGCCGCATACTTGACCAACGCCCAGTCGTGATCGGTCATTTTCAGACCGTTCGGCACGCTGTGGTTGTCCACTTTGGCCTGGCGGTTGATCATGAACTTCAACCACGCACCCGACACAGCCTTGTCAAACTGACTGGGGTGCATCAGGTCACGACCGGGAGTTCCGTCGTCGTCGCCCTTGATCGCGTACGGCATACCGTTGGGACGAGTCGCCGACTTGGTCGTGCGGTCGTACAGTTCGGAGACACACTTCACGCGGGGAGGGGTCGATTCTCCGCCTTGGTTCGAACCGGCCGCACCATAGGCCTTGGCGCCAGCGCCTTCGCCCTTGGTTTCCTTGGTCTCACCCGTGGCCGCTTGGCCGGAGCCAAACGCTTTGCTGAGGGTATCGGTCAAATCGCTCAGGCCCTTCGCAAACGGAGCCATTGCTTCACCGACAGCCTCGCCGATCATCTGCTTGGCCTTCGTGCTGGCCTCGTCTTCGGCAGGCGTTTCCATCAACTTTTGCAGTTGTCCGATTTCCAACTTACCTTCGGTCAAGGCTTCCGAAACGCACTTGCGGATTGCGTCTTCGTTTGCCTTGTAGTCCTTGGCAAGATCAGAATCGAGGCCGAGATGTTCGGCCGCGTGCGCAGCAAGCGCCTTCGTCACTTTGATCACGTAGATCTCCTAATTTGCGGCCGAACATGATGCGGTCGGCGACGGGTAGTGATTAACCGCCAAACAAAGCGGTCAATGGGTTGGTTTGCTCTTCTGGCTGGTTGATCAGCGCCGCGAGCGTGTTGATTGATTTCTTGGTCTCATCGCTCAGCTCGCCGTCGGCGAAAGCCGAACTGACAAGCTTCTTGGCGTAGGCGTCAGCACCCATCTCTTTGATGCGGGCGCCGCTGGCGTCGAGTGCCTTGCTGACCACGGTGGCTTCGATCTCGACCTTCTCGGGCTGGCCGGTAAATGCCGGCTTGCCTTCGGTCATTTCCCACATGAGGCGGTAACAGTACTCAGAGTCTTTGCGGTAGTTCCGCTTGCAGACGATCGCACTGTCGCTGAAAGTGGCGATCAGGGTTACGTACTCGTAGTCGCCGACATCGACCCCGTTATCCTCGAGGTAGTCTTCAGCCTTTCGACTGAGGGCGCGTTGAACGGATTCGAATGAACCAGGCAGCGAATCTGGCATCCCGTAGGACTTGGTCATCGCAACCGATTCGTCAAATGACTTGATGAACGCGGGTTGACCTGCCGACTTTCCAGACTTCGGCATGACATGACCGCAGTGGTCGCACGTGCCGCTTTCATCGCAATAGCCGTCTTCACACTCGCTGCACTTCGGACGGCTGTCGGACTGCATGTCCTTCTGCCCAGGAGTCTTGGCAGTCACCATATCCTCGACCGTCTTTTTCATCTCGGTCATCATCTTTTCGAGTCGCCCAAAATCGGCTCCAGGGAAGAACCGCTGACGGTTGTCGTACAGGCCCTTGGCCCATCGGCTGAACACTTCACTCTCAAGCTGCTTTTGCTCAACCGCCGTGAAGATTGCGGAAGCTTCTTTCTCGTAGGTCCGCAAGATGCGTGTGCCGGCGTTGGCCGGAATGCTCACGACACTGGACTCGTACACCGAGCAGCGTTTGATGTCATAGCCGGCAGGCGTCATTGATCCATCAGCCGACTTTTCGACGTCGATCATTTCGAAATAGCCGGGGATTGGCATGAACCCATGACTTTTTCGAAGGGCGCCCATGCGGATTAGCTTCGCGGCATCGCGTCCCATTTCCGTATCAGCAACGGCGTATTTGCAAACGACATGGCGGTCGTTCTGCTCCACGATGCTGAGCATCTTGCCGATCGGCTGGTTCCACATGTGCTGCCAAAGCAGCGGCATGCCAGGCTCAAGCTGCATGCCCTCTGTGCGAAGAATGTCACCGTCTCGGTCTTTTTGACTTGTCGACAGGATCGCGTCGTAGTCGAGGATCGAACCTTCACTCAGCTCGGCCTTCTCTGACTTGACGCTCTTGATCCCGCCGTTTGGATCGCAGTATGTGAGCTTCTCGTCGGCCTCTTCCAGAGCCTTCTTCCAGGCATCAGCGCTATCGAGACCGAACAGTTTCGCTGGGCAGGCACCTTCGCCTTTCAAACAGGCTTGCATTTCCTTGAGATACGGGGCAGCGGTAGCAATGAGTCCATTGCCACTGCGTGCGTGTTTAATCAAGTCAATGAGTGCCATAGCATGTCCCAACGAAAAAACCCGGCAGCCGCTTGGTGCAGCTACCGGGTTGCTTGTGCTAACCTCGGATCAAATGCGATTCGCATCAAATCTGATATTTGCAAAAGTCATACGCTTAAGTCAAAAAGCGCTATTCTTTTGCTGGCTTGAATGTCCTTTTTGTTGACGCCTCGCAGATCTTGAGCTTGCCGTCAACGATCTGGACGGCAAATCCGATCTCCGCGTATTTGCCGGTTTTGCCAAGGTTTTCTGTGATCGCGGCATACAAACCATGTAAGGCCTGAGCCAATTGCCGCCTCTCGTTCAGGTCGCCTTCAGGCGTGCCGACAAACACACCGGATTCATAGAACTGATCGCCGGGATTACCTTCCCACTGGATTGTTCTGTTCGCGCTGGCGTTGCTGCCTTTCTTGCTCAAATGTCTTATCCTCATCCTCGATGTCGAGCTCACCTGTCCGCATGAAGCGGCGAGCCTCCTGGTCACTCAATCGGTCTTTGAACAACGCCACGCGACGAAGCTTTGAGTCAGGGTCGTTAACCTGTGCTGACTCCATGTAGACGGTCACACGATACTGATCCGTAGAGTATTTCGGACCAAGCGTATGCGTGAGAGATCGGCCTGCTTGCAATAGCAGTGGGTTTAGAACGACGTCGTAGAACACTTCGTGCGCAACATTTGATCCCGCCCGGTTCGCGTTCTCTGCGTAGCCGGCGACCACGGGGCTGACACCGAAGGCCTGCATGATCTTCCGCTCGGTCATCGCATTGCCGCCGGAATAGTCGACGTCGCGCTGCACCGTACCGAGTGGTTTGACGTCTTCGATGATTCCATCGAGGATGATCGGATCACCGTTCCGCAAGACACCGGCGGCATACCGTTTAATCAACTCGGTCAGCTTCCGGCGCTGTTCGCCGCGAAGTTCCGGCCGCCTGGCCTGGCCACCGGTAGGCTGCTCGATCTTGCCGGCGACGATCGCGTAGCTCGGATTGATTAGGTTCTGGAGGCCGTTGTAGTTGGCGTCGTGGATCTTGTCCGCTGTGTTAATTGCGCGGGCAGCTGCTCGCATCGGCGAAACGGTGTTGAATGGATCCCCGGGGTCAGGCATCTGGAAGTAAACGTATTCGCCAGGCTCGACATCAAACGATTCGCCTGTGTGCGGCGGAGTAATCGTCCAGCCTTGGAGAACGTTCTCCTTGGGCTCCACCCAGTGCATTGGAATGTAATACACGGAGGGGGACTCTTCTCCGCTCTCGCCGGCCGAGAGGTTTTCCTCGTCCCAGGTAATCAAAGCCGAACCACAACACAGCATCGATGCGGCGACGCTGTACAAAGTGCTGTAGTCGCTGTGCCAGATGTTCGGGCGCCGGAAGGCCTCCGTCACGATGTGCTCATCCAGAACGATGCTGTCAGGCGGCAGCATTTGCTTGATGGCCTCCGGCATGGCGCGCCGGTAGCTCTTCTGCCGGCCCTCGAATCCGCTGCCGATGAAACCTTCGCCGCGAAGCGACTTCACCATCGAGCTGAAACTCGTCCGTTGCGAGCGGCGTGGCGTTACGGCAACACGGAGTGGCTGCTGGGCGAAGCGGGTAGCGACCGGTCTGATCGCGGTAAACGCTGTGTCGCGAAAGGCGTCATAGAACTGCCGCGAATTGGAGAAATTCGACCGCTGGCCAAACAGACCGATCCCGCTGACTTGCTCGTAAGCACCGCCAGAAGACCCCGAGCGATCAGCACGTTTACGATGGATGGTTTCTAGATACCCATCGCTTAGTTGGCGAGCGCGCGACAAAGAGTGTTGGGTGATACTCGACATTTTCTATCCGTGTGATTGGGGCCAACTTTACAGAATACTGCTTAAGCCCACCCGCTCCTAAAAGCGCTAATCACCACCGTCGTCACGCAGAAGGCCCGTCATCGCGTCGCTGATTTTCCTGGTCGCTGCAGCAGTTTCCGCTTCAACTCTCCGGCGGTCACGTTCGATGACGTTCACGAGAAGTTGATTCTCCATCTTCGCGAGCTCAAGCTCCCTGGAAGTCTTCTCTGACTGCTGCTCGGTCGCCTCCAGACGATCACGCAGAACAGCCTTCTCGCTCTCGTGAACCCTGTCTGACTCTTTGAACTGCGATTTGAGTTTGACGTATTCGCCCCGGAGGAACTGGAAGTCTTGATCCCTCCACCTTTTCATTCTGGCGATTTGTCGCTGCCTGCGCCGCTGTCGAATTCGTTCTAAAATCCGCCGAAATATCACCAGTCGTCCCCATCGTTATCAAAGAAGTCCAACGTCGGAGGCTTTACCCGCTGATTCGATCCCCTTTCGTATCCGCTGACAAAGTCAGCGAAATCGTCGATGATCTCTTCAATCGGACGTGACTCAATCCCCTCTGTCATCCGGACCGGTGGGTCGACACGTTCATACTCTTGCTCTTCCGGCGTCTTCACAGGATCGTTTGCTCTGCGGATGCGAGGGTTATCAAGATGTTGCCCCAACACGATTGGATCGGAAGTGGCTGCCTCCGCAATGACTTCATACTCATTGTGTTGTCGCATGACGTTCTCAAGCTCATAGAGCTCGAACACGGCTCGGTACAAACAGACCATAGCGTCAGCCGAGTCGGGAGACCGACCGAGGCGTTTCTTGATGTCATCCTTTGGCTCGATCTGCCAGGCGGTTCCGCCTCGAGCCGGAAATTTGACGGGACTGGTCAACTCTTCGATCAGTTCATCGTCCGGCGGAAAAGGCCAGGGTTTTTCTTGCCAGATGTCATTTGGGTCAAAACGACGGCCTAGCAACATGTACCACTCAGCGCGGGCGTTGACGTAAATGCCGCCGGTCTCGACAACCGCTCGACCAGCCGGCTGGAACTTGATCACCCAACAGCCAAGTTCCTGTAGCCGGTCGCCTACGCCCGCACCGTATCCCCCCGCGTAGTCGATGCAAATCGGGTTGGTTCCGTCACGAAGATCGATGCCGTACTCCGATTCACAAAGTCGCAAGATCTTCTTGACATGACGCATGTTGTCGTCATCTTTCCAGGCATGCTTTCTTGCCACGCCATCAACACTGCCTGCCATCAGAATCGTTTCGTCACCGCTCTTTGACCGGGCCACGTCAAGGCCAAAGCATGTTACGGCAATGCGTCCAGCCCGTCTTCGGTATTCTTCGACGTGTCGCTCCAGATTGGACCCGAGAATGACCTGACGCACTGGGTCTTCCGTCGGGAACCTTGCGTGCGCGTAGCATTCGACTTCCCAAGGCTCTTTTGACGTGTCGATGATCGACTGGTATTGCTCCAAGTCGATCTGCCGAGGCACGAGGGCTTTGACTTTCTCGAAGTCTTCGTCTGGGATCCGCTCTGCCGGTCCGTACTCTTTCCCTTCGATCACGACTCCACGGCGGGGAGCTACCGGGTTCTTGATCCGGCCGAATCGAACATTGGCACACGCGTCGCCGGGAATGGTCACGCAAAGTCGGCGGCCGATCCGACCAGTACAATAGTTCGTCGCGTTTTCACGATCGTTCTTCTCCTCCTTTGTGCCTTCCCCACGCAAGGGTCGGTACAAGTCTCGGAACCAACCCTCGGTAATACGCGGGTTTGACAACGCGAAGATCTTCCGCGCGTTCTTCAACGCGTTCGTGTAGTGGATCTCAGGTACGCCAGATGCCTCGTCAAAGAAATAGACGGTCATTTCCGAGTGCATACCCGAAAACGCCTCCCCTTTCCCGTGCGGACTCGGGTTTAGGACGGTGATGTAGTGACGTTTTGTGTCGCCGAGCTGGCAGCTGACCAGATTGCCGGGCCCAGGGTTGGACATCTTGTCGCGCCACACCGAGATTTCACCGAACAGGTTCTCACTGGCGTGACGGAACGTCTCGGACGTCACATTGATCCGGCATGGATTGAAGACGTCAAACAGGAGATTAGCGACGATCGCCGACGTGAAGCCTTTTCCGGCCCCCGTACAGCCCTTCATCGCAATCTCACCGACAGTAACGTCAAATGCCGCGCGAATCACCAACCGCTGCCACGGGTCGATCCGCAGGCAAGGATTGTCTGGGTTGCCGACCTCTCCTTCGAAATACTGCTCGAGCTTTTTGTCTTTGATGACCAAGTCGTCGGGCCACTGCAGAGCAATCAACGGAAATGGGTTTCCCGTTGCGGCCAGTTTTCTAGCGTGCTCGACTCGCGCGTCTTCGCCGATGTTGTAGAAACTGTCGAGGCTCTTGGTCAGGAAGTTCTGCGACGTTTCCTGACGAGCCTCGTCAATCAAATTCTGAAACACTATTGAGTCTCCGGCTTTAGGCGACCGGCGATCGAATACATGCTGTGTGACAGTTTCTGATAGACCTCGTTTCGCTCCTGTTTGCTGGTCACGACGGAGTTTACGGCCAAGTGAAACAGATCGACCATTTCCCGCATCGTGATCACGGCGGTGTCGAATGAGATTACCTGCCGCTCGTTAATCGCGATGCGACTGGCCGTCTCTTTCATCCGGATCGATGACCCGTTGGCATCGCTCAACTCCCGAAGTGCTGAGTGATGCTTGTGTCGGTTGTCGACGACTTTGTTGATGCTGGTGATCGCTCGATCGAGCTTCTTCATCAGATTCGCAAACTCTTCTTGATCACCCGCGCTGATTGCCGCCTTCATGGCATCAAACAAATCTCGAAGCCGAGATGTGGCTGATTCGACATATTCGATGAAACGGCGCGACTCGCCGTTCTCGATCATTTTCATCCGCTCGCTGAGCAGAAACTCTTCGATCGCGATGTTCGGACGAGTATCTGTCAGCCGCGAGTCCTTGAACGCGGAGATCAGGCCATCACGAATCCGTCCGCTCGGTGCGTCGTTAATGACGCGCGGTAAAAGGTTCTCGCTATGAAGCCTGCAGACACCTTCCGACGTCTTCTTGCATCGGCACGGCTCGCCAGAGTCGGGGTGAAGCGGATATCCGGTAGGGAAAGCGCAGTGATGTGGCTCCAGCGAAGAGACAAGAGCGGCAAACCTCTTGGCGTCTCCGCTGAATCGCGGGGGAACCTTTATCTCGTTCCCCATCTTGTCTAGAAGTTGCGTTTCCAAAACACCACCTAGTCGGTGAGATCAATACCGAGAGCCGTCTCGACTTCAAACCGGTCGAAATACCGTTTCTCAACGTCCAGACCGATGTGCGACAAGAACTTGACTAACATCTTGTTGTTGTCGAACACGAGGGTGACCGCAAAATCTGCGTCTTCCTCTTCGGCGTTCTCCGCCAGCAGATCACCCTTGCGTTGCTTCAGCTCGTCCTTGTAGTTGGACTTTGGTTCGCCTATTGGCGCTCCGGTCTCGTCCTTCTCTACCGGCGGCGTTGGGACCGTAGTGCTGATCGACTCTTTTTCGTTGCCGAAGAACTCGCTCTCGTTCTCCTTGCTGTCGCCGCGCACCTTTGTCAACGCGGCGATCGCATCAGCCTCGACATCTCGTTGCTCGCCCATCTCGCCGGTCAGGAAATCATCCCCGAGCATGACCTGCAAATCGGCCATATTGAAGCCAGTCTGCTCAACGCTGATTTGCTCTTCGCGCAAATACTCAATGACCTCCGCCAGCTTGTCGCCGTCAAACTCACCTTGAGCCGTGTGGTTGTTGAGCAGAACGTTGATTGCCCGCTCTCGCTTCTCGTTCACGTCGATCACGTCGACATCGAGCGAGTAGTCCTGCGTCCCTTCTAGCTCGTCGAGCTGTGAAAGCCGTTGATGGCCGGAAACGATGTTTCCAGTCCGCTTGTTCCAGATAATCCCGCCAACCAACCCGTGCATCTTGATCCCGTCTCTGAGCCGTTTGGCCTGGACCTTGTTGATCTTTCGCGGGTTGTAATCAGCCTCTTTCAACTGCGACCGATGAATGGTCTGCGTCTGGTACTTCTGAAACTGACTTCGCTTTTTGCTTGAGACGGTGTCTGACAACTTGAGCCTCGATCAATGGAAAGACTTTACGGATCTTCGCAAAGTCTTCAGGGAACTTCTCGTAAACGGCCGCCATCGAATCCATACCAAAGCCACCGAATTGCTTGTCTCCAGAGAGTATCCGATACTGCACGGGGGTCGGGAGTCTGTTAAGACTCATGTAACTGAGCACGGCTGTGTCGGACCAGTATCCGACCGGATAGAACCGAAGTCGGTTCTCTTCGACCCCTTTGCTGTGCCTGATGTAGCCATTTCGTTGCGGGCTGTCGCAAGTTTTCTCCCCGCTTGCGATCCATCGGATTCCGAAATGCCTACGTACGTTGTTCTCAACGTGCCTAGCCTTCACGAGTGGCATCTCTCGTGATCTTTGCGTCGGGTGCCTGAAAGTCGACTCGCGGAATAGTCGGCTGAGCACCCAGTGAGGCGTACGGAAGATCTTGATGCCGTACGTGCGTTCTGCCCAGATCAGCGGCTCCTCTTCGTAGCTCAAGCCTGGCACGACGTATTGAAAGAATGCCTCGACCCGCTTGAAGTGTTGAACGCAGAGATCCAACGTAACAATCGCATCTTTGCCGCCGGAAAAGCTGACGATTACTTCCTCGACCCCATGCGATTTAGCCCGCTCGATCACCTCGAGCGGGCTGTGCTTAAGCAGCTTGTTAGCGCGTGTTGGCCGACGCGGCATCTATCAATTACCGCGTGACGTCGATGGTGCCAGACGCTGCAGCCGCAGTCCGGGCATTTGCCTTCCGGGCGCGGTAGGCAGACTCACGCTGAGTGCTGGAAGTCCGGTTAGCGCGCTGTGATGCACCGGTGGCGACACCGAACACCTGCATCTGCCCCTGCGTGCTTCCTGATGGATTCGGAAACTGAACGTTCCGCAACGTATTTGCCATTTGTGCGTTTCTCCTAAACAAAAAGGGCATCAAGGTAGAAATACCCCTGATGCCCAGCATAGCAAAAATGCACAAATGGCGGCAAATGACGCTATTGAATAAGATCGATGCGACGTTTGCCGCGATACGCGCGGATCGGAAGCACCGCCCACAACTTGCTCATTGCCTCGAGCTTAATGACGTTCTTGCCATGCAGGAATCGCCATAAGGTCGGTTGATTAAGGCCGCATCGACGCGCTAGCTCCAAGTCCGGGAGTGCAAGAGACTGCACCATTTCGATCACCGCTTTCTGTAGACCTTGCGTACGCACCGTCTCTGCGAATGACGGTGGTTCGAGCCGAATGCCAAGGTGTGGCCAAACTTTCTCGACCGTATCAAGCCGCAACGACCGAGTCCCATTCTTGTAGCGGGTAAGTACGGAAAGAGACACGCCGGTTTTCTCCGAGGCCTCGGAGAGAGAAGCGAACTGCTCTTCGAGCGATTCTCTGAATATGTCAGAAAACGGCTTGGCTCTGACCTCCTGAGCGGCCGATTCTTGTTTACCCACAAGTTCCCTCGTAACTGTTTGTGAATCGTCCATATTGCCTAACCCCAGACAACATGTACTTCGCGTTTCTCTGCCTCGTCGCAGATGTCCCGAAGCCTCGTATAATACCCGACGGCTTGACTCAGGGTAATACCGCCGAAGATCGTAGGTGCATCCCCGGGTTGCGTATTTACGGCTTGTTGCCTTACGGATAGCTCGGGGTTGTTCAGTCGCCTCCGGAGCATCACGGGATGGATCAACCCGAACATGCCGTCGCCGAGTTCAACACCGAGGTCATTCCAAATCAGTCTGAAATTGTCCTCGTTGATGTAGACCTCGTAGGGTCGCTTAACGATCGGTGTGTAGCCAGCACCGCCACATTCGCTGCACTCTGGGTTTGGCTCTTCTCCGTCTTCGACGCAAAAACACCAAAGCTTCTGTGTTGTCTGCAGGTTGTGTTCCGCGCAGTACGCGATGTTGCCTTCCGGCATGATTCCAATGGCCATTATCTACTCTGATAGCGAAAGAAAACTTACTTGCGACTATCTCAGTATACCGGACGACAAGCAGCGGTCAATACGCAAAGGCAAGCTAACCTAGCTTGTTGCGTTGCTTCCAGTCCGGTGGAAGGCGATACCCAAGCCGCCACAGAAAGGCCGCCATTTCTGAAGCAGTTTGCTCGACAGACTCTTCGCTGAGGTGCCAAAACGCGCCGTGCAAGAACTCGTGAATCAGCACATCAAGAAGACGCCGACCGGTTAGATCCGACCGAATTCGAATCTGTTTACCTTTGACGTGTGGGGCGTCACACTCTCCGTCCGCCTCGTTGTCATTGTTGACAATGCGTCGTACTAACTTGAGTTGATACCGCTTTCCGTTGATTAGCAGGAACATCAACACACCGAATAGACTTGCCCACGGTCGACAATCTTCAGCTGTACGTTCCAAGTGCCCTTCTCGCCGATCTCAACTTCCGCGTAGCCGAGGTTCCAAGCGTTCACGGGGGCATAGTTCGGCTGCATATCGCACATGCAGCCTATGCTATAGCAGGCATCGGTGCGCGTTTTCAAACCGCTGGTATCGACGTGAGTCGATGTTCGGTGCCAGTGGTTGACAATCGCCGATTCGCGCACCCGATTCCAGACACCCCGGGCGACGTTTACGGGGTCCGTCAGTCCGCGCGGTAGTTCATGCCCATGGAACACGGAGAGTCTACCAAGGGAATAGAACTGCCGACTCTTGACGAAGTCGTATCCGCGATCGCGGAGCTTCAAAACCTTGTGCAATTCGAAGTCGGCGATCCCCACGAGGGCTGGGGCTTGCGCGTAGAGGTACGTTTCGTACCGTTCCTCATGGTTGCCGGCCTTGAAGACTTTTCGGCCGCCGAAGTGAGACGCAAACTCGTCGAGAACCTGGCCGCCGACATCCAGCTCGTGTTCTGGATCGCGTTCCTTTGGGTTCTTCGTCCATCTGGACAGTTTGTAGAAGTCGTAGACATCTCCGTTCAGGCAGAGGTGCTCGACTCCGTTATCAACGCTGTGCCGGATGGCCGCCTCGATCGCCGACTCGTCATGAAATGGGCAGTGTAAGTCGCCGATCAGCAGCCATTTTCCGCGATCACGGAAGCGACGGGCTGGCGGCGCGTGCCGAATTCCCTTTGGGATCGTAATCGTTCGAGGGGTTCGTTTTGGCTGAGCCGTTTTGTGCCGAAGCGAAGCCTTGACTGACTTCTTGCTTCCCTGGACCCCTCGATAGTACCTGACCGAACTTCTCGCACTTTCGACCGTTCCAAACTCGTGCGGATACTGATCGTGCAGCAGTCGCGCGAGAGTTCGGTTATCGGTTTTCGGGTACGCCTTCAGGGTATCAATAACGATATCCCGACGATCAACATTGACCATAACACTCTCTCGTAAGGGTTACCGACATTCGCCCTCAAATGTCTTTCGGTACTGGATCCACCGGCTCCCGAAATTTCCTCCGGCGGAGCTCCGTGTCGGCGCCGCCATCGCTTGGTGTTCGAACGGGCTCCAGTGCCCGGCCTGCACCAGTCGATCGTGGAGGTCTATGTCGGCACGCACATCTCGCTTGCCGTCATGTGTCAAATAGCTCACGCGGGCACATCGCCCAGTCGAAACTGGCACCCGCTCAATTGTCGTGAGTTTCTCGTCCCCGTCGAAGCCGATCAGCGGCAAGTGCCATTGGCCGGCCTCCAATATCTGCGGGCTACTCTTGATGATTGCGACTTTGGCTAGATTCGCGATTTTTCTGATGTGCGGTTCAGCATCCGGGTGACACCGAAGCGCGAAGAAGTTGGACCAATTCGTCGCCGAGGCGATGACCGTAATCCACATCCAGGGCTCAAGCAATCGATTCGCGATCTGTTTGTGAACGCCGATCTTCTGCATCTGCTCTACGACGCTGACCGCTTCGTCACGGGCTGCAAGCCAAAGGGCCTCGGACATCGCGGCCCCATCAGGGTCGACCTCCTGCCAAGCCTGCATGCCTTTCTGGTTCTTCCCCCAGTGAATCGGGATGACAGGGTTGTCACGCACATCCTGCAGCATCCGGCTCACAGGAATGGCCCTGGAACTGGCCGCGTTTCTGGAGAGCATTCGGTGCGTGAGCACCTCTGAATGCACGAACCTTGGATAAGTCAACTCAAGTGTTGTAAGTCGGCTATCCTCGTAAAAACTATCGGCCAGAACCTTTGCAGAAAACATCGTAGCCCCTACGGCAATCGCTCAAGAATTCGTTCAACCACCGGATGCCGTACGATGTCGGCTCCTTCGAACCTCACGATGCCGACACCCGGAACGTTGTTGAGCCTATCGACAACTTCCGCCAAACCGGAGTCACGTATGTCGGACTGCGTCGTGTCCCCAGTGATGATAATCTTGCCGCCCTCACCAAGACGCGTCAGATGCAGCTTGAGCTGTTTGATATTCGCGTTCTGGGCTTCGTCAAAGATGCACACGGCGTCGTTAAACGTGCGGCCGCGCATGTATGCCAGCGGAGAGACCGTGACGTATTTACGCGTGAACTCCCTGGCCTCGTCGTGCTTGAGCCGCTCGATCTGGTCGTACAACGGAGCCATATACGGATCCGTCTTTTCCCGCAGATCGCCTGGTAGATACCCAAGCGACTCTTCCGATTCGACAATCGGCCGAGTAATGATGATCCGCTCGGCCTGCTCACGCTCGATTTGCCGAATCGCTAGGGCTGTCGCTAAGAACGACTTCCCGACGCCGGCGGGGCCAAGTAAGAAAAGCACGTCAACGTGCGGGAACATTGAATATACGTGCCGCTGTGCGTCCGTCCGCAATTCCACGCGGGTCTTAACCACAGCCGGCCGATTGTCCGACTGCGGTTTGCTCTTTTTTCGGTTCAAAGTCAAACCCCGAAACGACGCGAGTCCGCAAACAACACAGTTTTGATTACTACAGCGTTGTCAACTTGCTTGCAGACGTAGACGATTTGTTTACGGCGGACATAGTACTCCTGAAAAAGTCCTTTCGAGAGTCCAACCCGTTGTATCGTCTTCTCTGGCATTTTCGCATCGCTTGGGAACAACCCAAACCGCTCGAACAGGCGTTCCTTCGCGTGTTCGCTCCAAATCACGGGGTACGGAACAGCGCTGATCACCCCCTGATATGACTCAGCCTCCTTTCGTCTGAGTCGACGCGCTGCTCTCCGTTCCCCCGGCTTTTCACTCGACATCCGCCTGGTACATCAGTAGTTCTCGCTTCGGCAGCGACGGCAGCCTGTGAACCACTGGCCGGCCATAAGGCTCAGCCGGGCTCGTCAGAAGCGTCTTGGCCGTCTCTCGAACAAATGCCGCCACATCCGATTTCATGTTGCGGACGCCGAGGTGACCGAGGGTCACGATGGGGTGCTTAAACCGGATCGAGCCGCCGATAATCCAACAGTGCTCGCCGACGGCGAACTTCTCGTAGTTCTCCATGTCGGGAAAGCCTGCAAACGTCTCGGAAACCGTACTATCCATCCGAAACGGGACCGTCGCCACCACTTCAATCGCTCCGATGATTTCGGAACGACCGAAGATACGAGGAAGAAGATGGTCTGGAACGCCTTCATACTCCTCCCAAGGAAACGGTTTATCGAACCCCCACGCATCCGCGATAGGAGGATTATCACCGGCGATCATCGCCAGGTGCTCCACGTCGCTGAATTCCTCCAGCGACTGCGAAGCATGAACGGCGACCCAAGTCGGAAGCTTATACCTGGATGGAAACGGGATCGATCGGTTTTCAACCTTCTTGAGCCCTGACACCAAAAGGTGCGCGTACGGTTCCCGCACGCTAACACTCGTCTCAATCTGCATTACCGCACCTCAATTACAAAACTGAGGCCGTCGATTGGCTCCGGCGTCGTGATCAGCAGTCCGCCATCCACAGTTGGCAAAGCCTTTTGCAGAATCTCATCGTTGGATGATTGGGCCTGCGCCAGCATTTGCACGCCGGTTGGCTCAAGCGAAATGCCCTCTCCGAAATCCGCAACTTGACGACCAAGGACATGCTCCCAGACGACAACCGCAGCGGGTTTATGGATCAGATCCGGAAGACTCTGCCGATGGTTACGCACCTCATAGCCACTGGGGAGATCAGCGTCGCCAGTCCACAAGATTCTGTGGACGACCCACGAGAACACAGCAGCGGCCTTCCGTGAAATTGGGTCTCGCGGCGACGCTTTGGTCAACTGCAGCAGGCCTTCGCGATCAGGGCTGTTGTGATGCAGGTCAAAGATGCCCAAGTAGATGCTCTTGGGTCCGTTGAAGTAATTGACAAATCGCATCTCGCCGCCGAGATCATCGCGTTTTACGTCAATCTGATACGTAAACCGCTGGCCAGACGGATTAATGACGCTGAATTTAGCGCGATTTTGCGCCAAATCACGACGCGTGACTTTCATTGGAGAAACCTCACGTGGGGAAGGAAACTGATGCTTGTGACGCTGTCAGTATACGCAACGGAAACTTGCCGGTCAACTGCTTCAATCGATTTTTCGACATCCTCACCGTTTGTTTTTGGTCTTGCCTGTGAACTAACCGATACGTATAAACGCATTTTGTCGCAAACGGTTTCCTTCTACTAGGTGTTTATCATGAATTCTGGCACAAATTTGGTCGTTGGTGGTACTCGCAATGCCATTTCGGCACGTTTGAAAGTGGCTCTGGCCGAAGTTGTGCTGGCAGAGCGGGAAGCCCGCAAAATGCCGCCGAAAAACATGAAAAGGCAGGCCGAAATCGACCGATTTGTCAATCGGATCCGCCGTCTGCAAGATGCGGCCTTCAGTATTACCTCCGTGCTGGAAGAACTAGGGGAGTTGCCGCCTCCTACGGACGTCAACGAAAAGCATTGACCGCCAAATGGCCGTAAGGTAGTATTTGCGTGACACTTGCATGGAGGTTCACGCATGGTGATCACAAAAACCGCCGCCACTGTCGATGCGGAATCTATCGCACGGGAGATATGGCGGCTTCGCGATCGGGATATCCCGCCAACCGAAATCGCGAAGACGATGGGTATACCTCACAAGGTCGTCTACGACGCGCTGAACGGTCGTCGGTTAGCGTTTCCGACATCTGACCGAACCGCTTGCCCAAAGCGACGATGCCCCTACTGCGGACACACTGTTCTCTCTTTGCCCTGCCTCGCGTGCGAGATTGACGGCACCGCAGACCGGTCGTTCCGGCCCAAACCAAAACTGCGGGAACCTCAGTTCACGCTTCGCGATACTCCGGCGATGAAACAGAAGATGGCGGTAGGCAGGCCTCCAAGCCCACAGTGCCTTGACGCTGCTGCAATGGATCGAATCCGCAGTCGCCTCATCTGTAGCGACTGTGGATCGCGGCGGCAGCAATATGCCAGTGGTTTGGTCTGTCCGCAGGGGCACGGCAAGATCCACCCACCGGTTGACCCTCTGGATGTCCGGTCATTTGACTTCACCGAGCGGTTAGCGACCCTGCCAATCGCGAAGCCTGTGGCCGGCTACAAGTATGTGGTCACAGTGGAAAATCGGCCTGGGTATTTCAAGCGCGTCTCTGGCGCGGAAGCAAAAGAGCTCGGTAACTCCATCGACGTCGCTTGCCGCAATCGCATCTGGCACGTGGTGCCGCACTCTTCCCGGCGATTCAAGTAATGGGCGACGGATATCGGTTTTGGGCCGAAGAAGAGGACGACTTCTTACGCGAGGTGTGGGACGACATGACGTCTGCGGAGATAGCCACGATGCTCGGACGAACGAAGCGCGCTGTCGAACAGCGATCACGCAACCTGGGGCTTAAGCGGCATCCGATCCCAGCGTCGATCGATGCCGTGCATCTCTACCGCGCACCTTGCGAGCCGACCAACACAGTACCTGGGTCTCCAGAAAAGATCGAGGTTCTTCGAAGCCGGGTCGCCAATGGCCAAGAGCTCTGGCACCCGAATGACCCACGGTACTTTCCCAACGACTCACCGAACACCATTTACCCGCTCAGCGACATTATGGATGAGCTGGAAGACGAAGGAGACGACGCATGGCAGTAACATCGCCACCCCGATCAGACTACTGGGTCTATCTCGCCGGGCCCATGACCGGAATGCCGGCCCATAACTTTCCGGCATTCACTGAAGCTGCAGCTGCACTTCGCGCGGCCGGCTACAACGTCTTCAATCCGGCCGAGGAAGATGCCAAGAAAGGTTTCGACCCCGAGAAAGACTCTGCACGAGAGTTTTTCGATTTTGACGCCCTGATCGTGGACGACATCGAAGCGATGTTCAGTTGCGACGCAGTTGTGTTACTTCCGGGCTGGGAAAACAGTTTCGGTGCAACCGCTGAGGTCAGTGTTGCCATGTGGCGTGGCGACTTCGACTTCTTTCTCTGGCCGACCATGCAGCCGTGGGATCCGTTGACCGAGGAGCTCACACAACCTGCCACCGAAGACTATCCGATCGTTGTAGGACTCAATGGGTATGGCGGTGCCGGCAAGGACACGGCAGCGGAGGGTTTGCGTCTGTGCGGCTGGGAAGTCCTCGGCTTCTCGGACTACATGTACAAGATGGCTTTGATCCTGAACCCGATCATCTTCTGGTACTGCATTCCGTTCACGATGCGGTTCCTCGTCAATTGGCTCGGATGGACCAAAGCCAAACGGATCCCCGGAGTGCGGAAGTATTTGCAGACCCTGGGCACGGAGGCTGGTCGCGACGTGCTCGGCGAAGATGTCTGGGTCAACGCGATGCGAAAACGCCTAAAGCCCGGCGGAAAATACGTGATCACCAACGTCCGGTTTCCGAATGAAGCCGCACTGGTTCGTGAACTCGGCGGTAAAATATACCGCATTGATCGCCCTGGCCACGGAGCAGTCAACGCCCACAGTAGCGAGCACCATGAGATTGAATGTGATTCCGTACTGGTCAATGACAACACGGAGTCAGATCTACGCAGAAGGATCGTCAGTAAAGTGTTCTCCGATTTTGCGACCAAATAATGCCCAGTGACTTTGATGACCCGAACCGCATTGCCTGGGTGGACTCAATCGTCGAATTGGCGATGAGCCGGGCCGTGTACCGCGACACGAACCGGCGGCGACCGAAACTTCAGGTTGGCGACGCGGCGACGGTGGTCTACAACGCTATTAAGGAGCGACCTCCGGCGATCGGCCGCAAATCGCTGATGTTCTTGCCTCAACTGCACTTGCAGTTCAAGAGCATGGAGGAAACACGCCTGAACACAATCGTGGCGAGGCTTCAGGAAGATTTCTACATCGCTCCAGTGCATTACCACAGCAACGACGGTGCATGCCACGTCGGATACCGAGCGATATCTTCCAGCAAAACGCCGAGGGATGGGCTGGCGGACGAGCTGATGGCGGCACTCCGTGACGCTGGCGTCGGCGGCCTGACCCTCACGAGGCTTTCCATCATCGTGAAGGATCACTCCGAATCGTTTTCACACGCTCTGGATCGGCTTATTTGCACCGGGCGCGTGATTCACCACATGAAAGACGATGGGGACACGCAGTGGTATACGGCGGCCGTTCACGTCCGGGATCATGACGATGAAGAGTTGACGGATCCCGGAGAGTGACCTACAATTCAAGCTCTACTCGAGACCTCACGGCTCTCTAGTGGAAGGAAACTGCCCCACGGGTGCTTGCGACATAAAAACACCCGTGGGGCTCTTTTATGCGCTGACCGTCAGGTGTTTGTCTCGGATCGGCAACTGTAGGCCGAAATGATCGACCGACCACTGATTCATAGTCAGCAGGCCGTTTGCGAATTCGTGGCCAATGGCCGTATGCCGCGATAACGTAACTGGCCTGGTCGCCACGCCGTGGCGGCCGTACCACTCGGCCGCTTTGGCTGTCGCCTCAAATGTCGGTGTTAGGTCGCCGCATGTCCGCAACAACAACACGGGGATGTGACGACACTGCGTTGGCTCGCGGAACATCCCGCTGTGGGCGATGACCCCCTGACACCTCTCGTCGATGGCACCCACTTCATGGGCCAGGGTAGCCCCGTCTGAGAATCCGACAACGATGTACGGGTCATCCCCAAACCGCTTTGTGTACTCAGAGACCAGCCAATATTGGTGCCGTCGGCCCCAGTTCCCTTTGTACGGAAACCAGCCGGCTGAGAAATAACGACCAAGGCGGCCGATCAAAAATCCGTGCAGGCCGACAAGACGCAGTGAGGGTTTGAAACTTGTCGACACGAGGGTTACCTAATTGAGTCTTCGTAGTGCCCGGATCGCGTCTTTTCGCAGCTGGCGCTCTACCCGCTCGTTTTCAAGCCGCTGCTGCTCGGCGGCGAGTAGCCGGCAGACACACTTCTTTGCCCAGGTGAGTTCACGGAGAGCGATCTCAGCGGTGATGGAGTCGACCGCAGCCTTGTTCTTGGCAATCCGCTGATCGAGCTGCTCAGCGAACTCTGCAAGCTCCATCGGCCTGGGCATCTACACACCCTCCGAAATGCCGCGAATGACCTTGCGAATACAGAGGACGATCAACAGAGCAAAAAGTAAGAAGGCTGCGAGTCTCGCGCAGATCAACACCAAAACCGTCAGCATGCCACTTTGCCCCTTTTAGTATTTGAGCCCGTACTTCTCGAACACGTGGCCGAGTCGCGACCAGATCCTGGCGTCGTACCAGCCGGCATACCAGGCATACCGGCGGCCGTCACTTCGTTTGTATGGGCACTGCTCTTCAAACTTCTCCGGAGGAAGACCCATCTCCACGAGAATGCCGAAAGCTTCGCTCCCCTCGGCGTAAGCCGCGTGCGCGCGAACGTCAGCTTTGAACCGAAGTTTTCGCTTGTTCGCCTCTAAACTCTTTAGTCGGTTCGTCGACATCCGCAGGCTCAAAGTTCATCCAGATCGATTCAGTCATCCGCTTTTTAGTCTTGCCGGAAGCGGCATTATTCGGGAGATCGAAATCTACTCGTCGCCAGCCGCCTAAATCCGCAAAATGACGGTACAAGTCGTTTTGATATCCGCTGAGAATGAACTTGCCTTTCATTCCTGACAGCGTGTTGAGCAGCTCCACGTGGTCGGCGTAGCTCATCTCCAGATCGCCGTACTCTTTGGTCGTCGACCGGGTGTCGTGCATGTACGGCGGATCGGCATAGACCAGCAGGTCTTCGTCGTCGAGTCGGGCGATGACATGAGTCGCCGGGCGGCAAAGAACTTCGACACGGCGGAGACGGGCGTGAATCTCCGGTAATCCGTCGACCGCCGTCAACCAACTCGAGACGTTCTCGTTCATTCCGCGACGAAGCCGCTTTGTCGGTGTGCAGTAGTCTTTCCCTAGACCCTGCCTCGACTGGCGGTTTCGCACAAAGAAAGAGACGGCTTTTTGGACGGCCGCGCGATCAAGATCGTCGCTGTCGCACATCCCCTTAAGTGTCCTATAAACCTCGAACACGGGTTGTGATAGCGGGATCGCCTCGACCTGACGTCGAAATGAATCGAACAGATCCGGCCTCGCCAGAACTTGCCAAAACGTCGTCAGCTCACCGTCAAGGTCGTTGACGTACTCACTGCAGTTCTCGAATGGTTTCTGCAGCAGCACGCTGAGGCCGCCGGCGTAGGCCTCAAGATATCGTGTGTGCGGTGGCATCAGGCTGACAATGCGACTTGCCAGATAGTGCTTGCCTCCGTGCCACTTGATCGGCTTGATAAGAGACACGCGGCTCTCCAGTGGAAGGTAGCGGAAGGAACTTGGTGTCGAGACGGCGGCCAACCACGCGGGGTTACCGCGCGGTCAGCCTCGCCTCGGTGCGTTTACCCGACAGAGGCCATCCTGGCTTTCTCTCGTGCCTGGTAGTAGAGCCTGTTGCTCCTACGCGAGTTGGCCGGCTTCAATCCCCGACAGCCCATGGGGTTCGGGAAGAAAATGCCGTATTGACTCTTGAGCACGGAGACGGTGCCGTCTGGATGCTCGTCTCGCTCGTAGCATTTGCGAGCGGTGTTCTTTGGTGTGACAAGTGGGCGACCAGCCTTGCGGCCAGGACCATCTAGTCGAGGCGACTCGGCAACCATCACGCGGTGCAGGTCGTCGGCGGTAAGCTTGGCGTTGGAGTAACTCATCGGCTGAGGATCCTCGCATAATCCCAAACCTTCATCGTGCAATCTCCGTCGACAACCGCGTAAAAGCGACGGCGGCCTTGCGGAATCTCGATGGGGTGGACGTCTTCGATGAAATAGAGCACGGCGGAATACCACCGCTCGCCGTCGCGGCTGACCTCGACATCGGCATGGTTGTACGCGTCTTCGAGTGTTGGTGTGGCCCACGTGACAGAGTCTTCGTCACTGTTTTGCTCGATGACGTAGATGACCTCTCGGCTTTCTGGGTCGATGACGGCGATCTCGACGCCGCTGACGTCAAAGCCGAGCGACTCGAGTAGATTGACGACAGACTCGTGAAGCGGGCCCATTGCTTTTTCGACACTGTCGAATTCGCTGTTGCAGCATCCGTTTGGGGACTCGCAACACGCAGGGGCTTCCTCGTCGTCAGGTGGGATCAAGCCGATCGCTCGCGCCAACTTTTCGTAGCCTTCGTCGATGAGCTCTTTGACGCGTTGCTCGTCGACGCCTAATTGAATGTGATGCGTAGTTTGATCAACCCGGCCCAAATGAGTGCCTTGGGTTATTACCTCCAGCACTCTGCCTGGCCTCTCTTGAACGCTCACTACCGTACGCGTCATGACACTCTCCAAGGCCGCCTTCGACTTTCACACCCAGACTTAGCTCCGTCTCTCGCGGCCCACGAGTTTCTTTAGAGGGGTGTGACTCGAAGATTCTACCGAATGACAAATGGCGGTCAATGGATGTAAATGGCGGAATATGAAAAAACCCCTTGGCGTCGGAAAACACCAAGGGGCCGGAGTGCCGAATCCCAATGAAAATAGAAATTGGCAATCGAAGGTTCCCGATTATTGACGTCTCTATGTGCGCCAGGGAGCCCGATCACTTTCATCTTCGTCGATGCGGTCGAGTCGCTCGAACTTTTTTAGGAGCACACGGAGGAGTGATTCTTGGTACTGGAGTCCTTCTCGCATGCCGACAATAATCTCTGCCAGCAGGGCAGGCTTCGGCTCAAATGTTTCATCACCAAGATCATCGACCATATCCCTCTGTAGTCGCGGACCGTCGAACAGCTCGAGCACGCGGGTCTGATCAAAGTCAGACCGCTTCTCGATCTCCCAAACGGGGAGTGCTCGTTTCTCTCGTAGGTAATCGTCCACGAGGAATCGAACAAGCTCAAACTCGGTAAACTCTTTGTTCTTTCCGGTCATATCTTTTGCCTAATTTGCCGTTTGTGGTAGTAAATTAACGCGAAAATCACTGCCGCCATTGGATTTATGGGATCGGATTTCTGTGGACACTAGGATACACGAGGGGTTGCCGCATGACATCTGCGCGAATGCCAGAAGGCCGGCCAGCGACGGCTGGAGTCGAACCAGCGCTCCTGCCCCGAGTGATCAGTCCGGAGTCTGCTCAGCCGTCGCGAGCGGCTTCGCACAGGCCTCACGCGGGGTTGCCGCGCGAGAGTCGCTTACCGTCAGCGCTCACGTCGCTGGTCGGCCTTCTGGCTTGATATTAGAACGGGTAGTCGACGTCTTCGTCTTGATCGTTGCTGGCGTTGGGACTGTCGCCATCGTGCTTGTTGTCCTGTGACGCGGCTTGCTCTTCGTCACGAAGAAACACGGCGACGTCGTACATAAACTGGCCGAACGGATCGTCGAACTGCTGCGGATCTTGGTCCTGAGACATAGAAAGGCTCCGACTAGTGGTAAAAGGAAACGGCTGCTTGCGACATCAGCCATTATACGCATCGGCAATAGGTTGTCAACGCGTATAACCAATTTTTCCAAATTTGCGATTTGCCTTACGTGCGTAGAAAATTTTTTGCGTTGGCGTGTTTGCGCTCACGCGTAGCGGGCGACTGTCAGCTTGTGCTCAGCGCGCGTGAAGGCGGTGTACCGCCATCGCTGTGGCTCCATGACCGGGTTGTCAATGACAAACACGTGACCGTATTGCGAACCCTGCAGCTTGTGGCACGTGGCGGCATACGCGAACGTGAACAGGTTCACGCCATTCTTGAGCAGGTCGCGGTCTTCAAGCTTCCTGTCATGGAAAGCGGGGAGGAACACGTGGTGGCGACGGCGTGTGGATCCGTCGTCTTCGCTCTCCAGGTCGAAGATCCCGGTTGACTCGACGATCTTGTGGACCCGTTTGACCTTGTACGTTTGGCCGTTCCAGACGTTGTCTGACTTGTTGTTGAGTAGGCACATGATCCTTTCGCCCACGGTGGGTGGGCGGTTTTCCAGCTCGGGCCCGCGCCAAAAGCGGTTGAAGCGTTCGCGCTCGTTGTTCGTGGCCACGATAACCTGATCGACATTTAGCTCTTTGGCCTTGCGCGCGGCGGACTCGAGGCTGAGAACACGCCCGACGTTCACGTCGTCTGACATGAAGTCCCGGGTCACGGGATGGCCGTTTCGTACCGCGTGAGCGATTCGAAGGATGCCGCTGCCGGCTGCTTGCCTATGGATCTTTTCCAGCTTGACGGCTGCCTTCTCCATGATTCGTGGATTGCCGCCCACGGGAGGGAGTTGACCGTGGTCACCAATGAATAGGACGCGAACGCGCCGTTCGAGTATGTCTCGGAATAGACGTGTGGTGACCATGCTCGCCTCGTCTACGACCAGCAGATCGCAATACTTCTCCCAGTGCTTGTCGACGAACACGGGTTGCTTATTACCTTCGTCGTCTTCAGTCGTGCCGGCCATGCGATAGAGCAGCGAGTGCAGTGTGTAGGCCTGCTTGGCCCCTTTTGCACGGAGAACGGCGGAGGCTTTGCCTGTGGGAGCTGAGAACACGGTGCGTTGACCTACGTCTTCAAGCCTGCGAGCCAGCTCGGCGGCGATCGTGCTCTTGCCGGTTCCGGCCAGGCCTCCGAGGGTCAGGAACGGAGAGCTCTTTTTGAAGAACCAGTGGTCGATATGGTCGAACGCGCGTTGCTGATCCGCGCTCAACTCGAGCGTCGTGTTTTGACTCATTACGGACTCGCTATTTGTAGAAGGAAACTTCCGCTATCTTACGGAAAAGGCAAATGACGATCAATGGCGGCGGTTGTGTTTTGCCAAATTTGCCATTTCTGAAATCCTCGCTCGATATTTTTCGCACTGGAGAGAGGAGAATTCTGCGGTTTTCCGCATGAACTTTTTTGCATCTTCTGGCAGGGGGTGTGGCAGTAGCTCCGTCATTTGCGGCGGGATCCGCGCACGAAAAAACCCCCGGGAGTTTGATTCCCGGGGGTGTGTGGTTGTTGGTGGCTGGCGTCGCGGCCAGTCGGCCGCCGTGGCTATTTTCGGCCGGGCTTAGCTGACGGCCGCGGCGCTGGTAGCCGTCAGCCGATGCCTACTCAGAAGCCGGCTTCGTGCCGATGATCCTCCCGCATGCTGACGCATTCGGCGTCTGGATCATCCCCCACCACGATATGATCGAGCACGTCGATTCCGATGACTTCGCCGGCTTTTATCAGCTTTCGCGTTACGTCAAAGTCTGCGCTGCTTGGGGTAGGGTCACCGCTAGGGTGGTTATGCATCACCAGAATCGACCGCGCGCCAGCGACGATTGCAGCTTTGAACACTTCGCGGGCGTGTACCAGCGACGCGTCTAGCGTGCCCTGAGTGACGAGCTCGATGCTGAGGGGGCGAAGCTTCGTGTCTAAGTGCGCGACTACGAAGCACTCCCGATCGCTGCCGCGTTCTGTGAAGTATCGCCGGGCGATATCCTTTGCGTCGTTGCTGCTGCTGAGCGCCTTGCGGCCGCGAATGCTGGACTCTTTGACGAGTTGAACACGAACGACGGGAGTGTAGCTGCTGGCCATAGTTTCGGTCTCCAGTGGAAGGAAGTTTTTGCGGGCCTTGCGACGTGCCCGTTATGCCATATTATACGTATCGGCAATCTAGCGTCAAGTCATTAGCGCAAAAAAAAAAGCGGCCGGCCGGGATTATTCCCAGTCGGCCGCCGTCGCAACCCTTCCACAGGTTATGACTTGGGGGGCTCGAGCACTTCGAACTCACGCGTATGAAGCCGGGAGATTCGGACTAGGCGACGGTCGCCAATTTTCCCGGGGGCGACGATTCGATAGACCCGGGTGCTATGGCCACGGTAGAACATGGTGGCGGCTTCGAAAGTGTCGAAGCTACCGAAACCATAATTGAGCGGCGCGGCAAGCTTAATCCGCTCGCCGTCCTTAATCCGCCGTACCCGGTTGCGGGCGCTGGCCCGGCGGCGGACCTCTTCGCGCCATCGTGCGGCGTCATCGTTCACGGGGGGATCGGCTTTATCAAGAAGCCGTAGCGGGCAGTCGTAGTAATACGGGTGACTCGATTCGTCGATCGGCTTGGTGCCGATGTGCAAACCATATTCGTCGGTATGCTTGGACAGCTTCACGACGACAATTCCCAAGCGGCCGGGGTGGCCGCATAGCAGGTAGGCATTGCCGCCGACGACGCTGTAGTCGTAGACGCCCGGCTGGCCGCCGTATTCGGCTTGGACGTAATCACGAAGGTTGGTTGACTTGTCGACGTTTTGGTAGGTGGTTCCCATGTTCGTTTGCTCCAGTGGAAGGAATCTTGGCGGGCCTTGCGACGTGCCCGGGAAAACCGCCGGCTGGAGTTCAGCCGGCGGCGTGTGGTGGTTGGTGACTAGGCGAGCTCAAAACTTTTTGACGCGTCGTATTCGCGGATGGCGGCTTTAATCGTCAACAGTTGGCCGGTGTATTGTTTCCAGCCCTTGACGTCGATTTTCTCTTTCAGTTCTGCCGCTTCCGCCTCCAGCTGGCTGCGAGTCCGCCAGCCGCGACGGCCGTACCCCAGCGAAACTTCTTGTAATCGCTCTGCAGCTGGCGAGCCGTCGCCGCACCAGTCGGCCGGCAAGTGTTGATTGACAAATTCGGCATAGTGGCCGACGTACTTGGTACGCCACCTGTTGACGTTATCTCCCCACACGCGGGCCTTGACAGTCAACTGGCCGTCAGAAGTCAACGTGTATTGATATTCCGTGTCTCCGTGGGCGTCGTGGCCGGGCGTCAATTCGACGTCATCGTTTCCGCCGTGGAAACGATCGGCAAACCCACCTTTACGGTTGCTGTGATGCATCCGCCACAGCCGGAAAGCGGCTCCAGCCTCGTAACCGTCATAGTGACCGTAGAACGTGTAGCGAGCGCGGGGGCGGTCATGGTCCGAGACGAATTGATAGGTTGCACGTGTGGACATAGTCTTGGTCTCCAGTGGAAGGAAGTTTTGGCGGGCCTTGCGACGTGCCCGCCGTGTCTTATCGATTATACGCAACGGCAATCTTGAGTCAAGGTATTGTCGGTAGAATTTGTTCGGTTTCTTGGAGCCATTGCCAGACTGAATTGGCGTCACCGCGAAAGGCAACCCAACCCGATTTTGTCACGATGTCTTTGTTGTAGTGCCCGGCGGGTTCGGTTCGGTAGCCTAGCTTGGCGAGCACTTCGTTTAGCGTCATGTTTGCGGCGTCTATCATCGTTTGTGGCCCCTAGGCAATGTAGATTTTTTCATCATTGCCGACGTACAGCCAGACTTCGCCGATCGATTTTGCGTAGCTGTCGAGAATCTCGCCCGGCCGGCCCCACTCGGACTCCCAGAAGCCGACACCGTGGCCGCAACGCGTAAACCACAAGTCGTGGCCGGCTTGCTTGGCCGCGTCGTCACCTTCCCATGCGGCAATCTCGCTGGCGTGCTTCTCGACAAAGGAAACGACGTCGGCGCGCATCCGCTCGAGCGTTTCGGGGGCAAGGTCACTTGCCGCGTAATTCTCATCCAACGGCTCGTCATTGTCGTCAGTCGTGGACCACAACGCGGCAGTAATGTAGGCATCCAGAACGTCGTCAACGTCGATATCGACGGCTTGCATCTCATCATCTCCAGTGGAAGGAATCTTGGCGGGCCTTGCGACGTGCCCGCGTGACTTCTGTATTATACGTATCGGCAACGTGTCGTCAACCGCTGGATTCTATTTTTTCGAGAAGTTTCCGCCGGCGGGAGACCGCGACGCCAGGCACGCGCCGACCAGGACGAAGGCCTTTGCCGCTGACCTCACGCGTGGGCACGGACAGAGCGGATTCGTGGCTGTCCAGGCTGGGCGTCGCGGTCGCTCGGTGGCGATGACGGGACGACGCTGATTCGCTGGCGTCCAGGCGGCATGGCGAGAGGGGCACGCGGGGTTCGTCGCGGCTCGCTGTCGGTGCGGGACAGCTGCGTTTCGTGCCTGGCGTCAGTGAGCAGGACGCTTAGCTTTCACCGCGCTGTCTGGCCAGAGCGGGACGGCTTTGTTTCCTGGTCGGCGCATAAAAAAAAACCTCCCCGATATCGGGGAGGGGGATCGGCTAAACCGATAGCACGAAACCATCGCGAATAGCCTTCTGTCTGGCGGCCGCGCCACCCTTAAAGCGTAGTGCGACTAGGCGGCCGCGCCCGTCGAGCTCTGGAATTCTCCAGTCGTGCGCGTCGCCATCGACCGGGCGCTTGCGATAGCCGCATAGGTCGACAATCGCGGGGAGCTGGCCGGCGAGCCGCGTGCCGTGTTTGTTCAACGTCGACACGACTACGGCGATATTCTGGCCGGCATCGAACACGCGGCCGGGATCGACGCCCCGCGCTACGCTTAGCTCGTTCCAGCTGTACGTCAAATGCATATTTGACGGGATCGGCTTAGAGAAGCGGCTGTAGACTTTCGTGTAACCGTAAAACCGGAATTCTGGAAAGTCTCGAGCGTATCGAAACCAGCCTAGGTCGCTGCCGACGTCCATCCGCATTAGCGGCGTGAAGCCGTAGCGATCGGCTATATGCGCGACGCGTTCAAAGTCTAAGCGTAGCAGCCTGTGGAATTCGGTCGGATTTTCAAATAGAAGCCGTGTTTTCCGCTGCCGCGCTTGCTGGACGCTAGGTAACTTAGCCTTGCCGCGTGTGAGGAGCACGCAATCACGCCGGCATGCCGGCGTCGATTGTGCGCAGACGTTATAGCCGCTCGTGTCAGAAGCGGCTATAACGTCAAGCCGAACACTTGGAAGTTATCGGCTAGCCGGTCGGCCATCTCTGGGCGCAAGGAAAGCTTAACGTTGGACGTGTCATCGCCAAGAAGGTGAAAACCCATTGTCTCAATACTCCAGTGGAAGGAAAAACTTGCGACATAACCCTCGGACGTCTCAGGTCACTGCCGAGGAGCGAAAGCCGAATTGAGAAAGAGCGGTTGGCGTCGCGATTGCCTCACGACACCCGCGATTATTGCATCGGCATAGGTTGCCGTCAAGTATAATTCAATAGGCAAGAAGGAAAAAGTTTTTTGCTCTAATTGTGACTATAGCGGTTGACTGGTCGTTGCCGATATGCATAATGCATTGGGACGCAAAACGCGTCGCTGCTCTTTGTCAATCTGGTCGATTCTGCTAAGTGTTCACGCGGGGCTGTCGCAAGGCCCGCTAAGATTCCTTCCACTGGAGCCATTCCCGTGAATTATGACTACCAAGGCCTCACGGATCCCTGTGAAGCCGTCCGCGCTTGCGAGGGTGCGTTGACTGTCGGCGCTTCGTTCGGTGACCTATCGCGGCCGCCTGAGAAGCCAGCCACCCCCGTGGTCGATCCCAAGGCCGACTACGCTCGACTAGTGCGGCATATGGCCATGCGAGTGGTCGCGGTTAACCCGCCACTCGATCGGCTTGGGCGCTCGATCGACATAGCCGCGAAGACGGCCGACGTCGATCGTCAAGACGTCTTGAAAGCTGTCTTGCGTCTCACAAAATGGTCAAGCTAGCAGACCATGGGCGGACTACCCGATAGGGTGGTCTGCTTTTTTCGTGCGCTGACACGGACGGTGGCGATTGACCGCTCGCCCGCGTACGTGTACGGACCGGCCCGTTTCGCTCTTGCCCGCCGTCAACTATGCGCGACGGCAACGTTTCAGCTCGTCTCAAAGTGAGATGTCCCGGCGTCTCAGCCCAAGCGGGACGTCTCGTTTTGAGACGGCTCAGGATCGCTGTGCCGGACGCTCGGTTTTGGCCGGGACACGGCGGATTCGCGGCGGTCCTGCGCTCGCCAAATCCCCCATCTGGCGACGAAAAAGGCTGGTCCAGTTCGACGCAGTGCGACCTGACCTCCGTGCGGCGGGAAACACCATCGTCCCGGCGGCTTAGAATCAGCCGCAGCCAATCGCGACTGTCCCGGCCAGTAGCCGAGCAGGACGCTTCGCTTTCAGTCGCTCAGACGCTCGCCAGTGAGACCACCCGACAGCGAAACAGGCTGGTCCAGTTCGGCGGCCTGGCCTCCAGGCGTCACGAGGGGCGAATCCAGAGAGTCCCGGCCGCTCAGCGACAAAACCCAGTGCTCGCCGACGCAAGGCCTCCAAGCCGAAACAGGCTGGTCCAGTTCCAGAGGCTTCGTCTCCCGGCCTCAAAGCCCAACCACCGAGTAACCACACCGCCAAGAGCCACGATGCGTCTGTGAGCCTCCTAGGCCCCTACCCATGTCGACCAGGACAGCCGGGTTTCCTGCAGCCGCGCGTGCAAAATCGCACAGGCCTCCGAGCTAAGCCAGCCACCATGACGCGATGGCCGCTATGGCAGAATGCCGCTGAGAGCTCCTGTGCGGCCCGGAGACGGCCGCAAAGCCACTTAGGCGACGCTCCATACCCCGTACGCCCAAAACGCGTTGTCCAGCCTCTCAGTGGCCTTCAGCGGCATGTCGCCAATTCCAGGCCCCGAAGCTGAAACAGGCTGGTCCAGTTCGAGAGCGGACCGTTGAGGCCCCCTACGCCCGTTCTCAGCCGCCCGGAAGCAGCAGCGAGCCAACATGCCCTTCCGGCGGTAACTCACCCGCACAGGCCTCGTGGAGCCGCAGGAGGCACCGGCTGCAGGCCATCACGTCCGCCAGCGCGTCGTGAGCCCCGGAGAAGCCTTCGCCCAGTAGCTCCTCGTGAAGCTCCTGCAGCTTCGGCCACTTGAAGCCACGAGCACTGGGTATCCGGCAGATGTTCACGCCGGCCAGCATCGTGCAGTAGTGCGGCACCCCCTCCAGTAGGTCAGCAAGCCCCTCGCAGTTGTCCCGCAAGGCGGCAGCGACCATCACAGGCCGGTCAAAGCCGACGTTGTGGCAAACCGCAAGGCGGGATACCGTCATGTCCCGCTCGAAGGCCGCAAGCACCGTATCGCGGTCCTGGCCCGTACGCCGCGCGTAGTCGGCCGAAATGCCGTGAATCTCCTCCGCCTTGGGCTCCATCACCGCATCGCCGTCAAGAGCCAGCAACCCGCACTGCTGCTTGACCACGCGGCCAGCCTCGAGATCCACGAGTGCCCAGCCCAGCTGGACCACGTGGGGCCAGTTCGCCACCTCCCGACCGCTAAGCTTGTAATCGGCCGGCCGCCCGGTCGTCTCCGTGTCGTAGACTAGACAAAACATCAGGTAGGCAACTCCACGCCCGTGTACTTCAGAATCAGCACGATCTCATCCGTGGTCTTCGCGTAACCGACGATGTACAAAGTATCACCGGCTACCAAGTCGCTGTGAGGAGCGATCTTGCCGGCGGTCGTGGCTGAGGCGACGAGCACGTCGCCGGCAGTCATGACGGCCGAACCCAGCGTGATCTCGGCCCCAGGCTCAGCAAGCCCGATGACCTGGCCAGCCACGCCGCTGGAGATGGCCATCTTCACCGGGTTCGACCCGCCGGAGATCTCCGTGGCCAAGACCCAGTACTGGTTCGTGGCGTCGTAGGCCACCATCTCGCCAGCGTCGACCGTGGCCCCCAGCAGCCCCTGACTGTAGCTCCCGCTCACCCGCACGACGTCCGTAGCCGTGATCGAAATATTAGCCACCGTGGGCCCTCGCTCTCGTCCTGGTCAGAATCCGCAAAACCAACACGGGGGATTTTCACTCAGCCGGCGAGAACACGGGAGCCAAGGCCAGAGGGCCGGGAAGAGCAAGCCAAGAGGCGGCTAGTGTACAACGGAATCATGCAAGATCCGTGCCAAACACCCCCCTTGCACTACCAAAAGGGGTACGTGCCCGGGTAATGCCCGGGTAAGTCCAGGTAACTCACCTCTACGTTTTTCCCGTAAATCACGGGCTAAATCGAGAAATCGTCCCGGGTAAGCCCGGGTAACTTCCAATTGTAGCTTATACTAAAAATATTTCCCCCTCTATAGTGGTAAATCATTAGTGTACAAATATCCACTAAATTCACTTTTTCAAATTATATTTAGTTTGTTAGTTTACTTGGTTACCCGGGACGATACAAAGAATGGAATTGGAAAAAAGGGAAAAAACGTAAAGGCAATTTACCTGGCCATTACCCGGGTTTTACCCGGTCAGAACACGCCCCTCATTTATACTAAATTCTGCAACTTTTTGCATGGCCTGCAAGTTATTGCACGAAAAAAATTTTGAGAATTTTTTGCTGCCCGGGTAAAAAAAAGTTACCCGGGTTTACCCGGGCAGCACTCGTAAATTCCGGGATTTGAGCCGTTTTTCGTGCCACGAAATCGATTTCCATTTCTGCGTTATTTGCAATAAGTTTCTTTTTAACCAATACTCATAGTGTACACCGTACACTACTGTACAAGTCCACGAAATCGACCTCAAAACCGGTTGTTTCTCTCCTCATCGACGCCTTGGATCTAACCTGCAAGCCTTACAGAAATCACCCCCGTGAGGCACAGATGAGATGGCAGATTTGACAGAGCAGCAGGCGGAACGAGTGGCTGCAGCTGAAGCGGTCGACGGCTGGATGCGGACCTCAGAGCTCCGCTGGCTGGCCCAGCAGGCCGACGGCAAGGACTTGGTCATCGAGTTCGGTGCTTGGGTCGGGAAGGCCACTACCGTCCTCCTGGGAGCCAAGAAAGTGGTCTCGTGTGACTCCTGGTCTACGGAACTCGGTCTGAAGTGGGATGACCACCACGTGAAACCAGGGTTGCCGTTTAACAGGTTCTTCGAGACGCATCGACAGCCGATAGTCGATGGCGTGTTGATCCCGTATGTCATGGACTTAGCCCACAAGGATTTTCGAGATACACTGGCAAGGGATTACGGCGGCAAGGGTGACCTCGTGTTCATCGACGCAGACCACACGCGGCAAGGGGTTACCCGAGATATCGAGACAGCCCTTCGTGTCCTCCGCCCAGGCGGCGTACTCGCCGGCCATGACTATGGCGAGAAGGATTGGCCCGGCGTGGCCAAGGCGGTAGAGGCGGCCTTCCCGGGCTTCGAGGACATCGCCCGCTCGGCCACGCACAATCGCGGCAGGGGGCCCCAGTTGGCCGCGACGATCGCCGGCCACCGGTACACCGCCGTGCTCCCTGGCGGCTCGATCTGGGCTCTCGTGCCCATCGAGTAACCACTCCTTCCCAGTCGCCTCACGCGGCAGATCTCCCCCGGCTGGCACCACTCGTGTCTAACACCATTTTGCCTTGTTCACAGCGAATTGGAGTCAGATATGAGTGCGACAGCCGCACAGACGCTACCCGCGCCAGCCTCCGGCCCGTCATCCCCGTGGGACTTGCAGTTGGTCGCCGTGATGGTCTCGGTCAACTATCACGGGGAAATGAACGTCTCACTTCCTCGGCTCGTCAGCGTGTGTGACTGCGTGTACGTGGTCACGTCTCCGGAGGACGTACGCACGCAGCAGATGGCCCGAGACGCTGGTGCGGAAGTGCTGATCTGCCGTAACTTCCACGCCCGTCGTGCCACCTTCAATAAAGCGGAAGCCGTCTTGATCGGCCAGCAGGAGGCCCACAGGCGGCATCCTGACGCCTGGTACGCGCTGGTGGACGCCGACATCGTCGTCCCGGAGAACCTGCGGGAGCTGGTCATGGAGGAGGCCCTCGTGTCCAACGCCCTCTACACCATGCCGAGATATGACTACTGGACCCCTCAGGCATACGCCGACAAGCGGCCTGATGACAAGTACAACAAGCTCGGCGTGGGGTACTTTCAATTATACTCGGAGGCAACCCGGTTTTACGCTTCGTGGAGTCAGAACGCGTCCAAAGCGGACATTGTTTTTCGGAACAAGTTCAAGCACATGTACCAGCTCAGCGGCTTTGTCGAGCATCTCGGCCGCAAGCGGATCAACTGGGATGGCCGCAAGAGCGAGGAGTGGGTGCCAGTGCCTCCATCAGCCCCCGACGAGCCGTCTCCGCGACATCCCCGCGTGCCCGGCGACACCGGAGCGGATGACACGCTAAAAGATCTGGGCGGCCATGACGATCAGGATCCCGGCGGCAACGACGCCCAGACATAACGGCGCAGGCCCAGACTCTCGTGACCACAGGCGCCAGGAGTAACTTGACGGCTGGGTTCGGAGTCACAGTTGAAAAGGAGCGATGGGATGGGGCCATTCATAACGAGTTTTGTTGTTGTGCTTGCGGTTGTTTTGCTGGCGTGTCTCTGCGGTATTTCTAGCCACAGGCTGCAAAGAGCTGAAAAGGCTGAAGCGGAGTATAAAAAACTCCAGACGAGCGATGCTTACCACAAAGATCAAGCTAGATGCTGGGAAACAGCGTTTGATACGGTCAGCGATAGAGCTAAAAAACTAGCAGCAGAGTCGGATGGGCTTAAGAAAAGGCTGCAGGAAGCTGGGGACGAGAACCGGCGGCTAAGCGATCAGCTCCACAAAAAACAAACAGAGCTCGCCGCTGTCAGTCTCGAGCACGATCATCTGAAGCTGCACTGCACCACTCTGCGCGCGGATTACGACGCCCTGAAGATCGAGCACGACAAGCGGATGGCGAATTCTAACAGGATGCGCATAGAGCGGGCGGAGATGCTGTCCACGGCGATCTCGCTTCTTGTCGACGAAGCCTTTGATCAAAACGGGTCATGGACCGGAGTTGACGACGACCGTGTGACAGAAGTCCTTCATCGGGCGGTCGCCCAGCGGCTGAAGAGCGAAGACAAGCCTGACGAACTGGTCGGCTACAAGAGCGGCCAGGCCACGGCATCGATCACCATCCGTGTTGGCGGTTCTGAATGCCGGCACGAACTATCTGGCGGCGAGAGTCCAGAGGAACTGCTCAGGATCCTGAAAGAGATGGCGGGTGACGCGAGTGGTACGGAGGTGTCGGCATGAGCCATGAACTAATGCTGTGGGGTTGGGGTGCAACGGCAATCGTCGCTTTCTTTTATGCACGTGCGGCGATGGTTAGCCGGCGTTCCGAGGCCCAGTGGAAAGAAAAATACAGAGAGGCCGACCTGGCTTATCTGGCTGGCGCTCAGTTTTGCGAGGACATGAAGCAAAGCTTGAGGAAAGCCGTCCAGAATCAAGATGACGCGTACGCTCGCGCGTCGGAGTGCGAAGAGCAGCTGCACGACTGCCTGGTCAAACTCGAGAAGTGCGAGTCGAAGCTCTACGACACCGAGCAGCGGCTTCATACGGCTGAAGACTTATCCGATGCGTACGCCAAGGCCTACTCGAAGTCGACCTCCGTGGTCCAGGCGATCTGCGTCGTGATCGAGGAGGGCTTTAAGGAAGACTGGCCTGACGACCGCCACGCTACGCCGCTGGCACTCCTCGACCGAGTCCATCGGCGGCTCGAGATCGAGACGATCGAGGAAGAGGGGGAAACCACGGCCGATGACGTCGACTGATCGGTTCCGAGACTTGATGGCAAATACAGACGTCATTCGGCAGTTGGTTCGCAAGCTTCCGAGGCTGCCAGACGGCATGCAGCCAGTGACCGTGACAGCCGGCGACAAGAAGTACGCACTCAAAGCCATTCGGCTTCGGCGTGTTGGCGACAAACTGAAAGCGACAAAAGGCCGCAAGTAATGCTGAACATCGACGTCCACTACGAGAGTGCCCGCGAGCAGTTCATTGGCGTGATGCGCGGCCTGAAGGACCGGCTGCTTCAGCGCGGCTACCGGCTCCGCTTCTATCCCGACACCGCCGTGGACGTCAGGTGGCCGGCCGGTAAGCCCGACGGCGTGATCACGCACCAGGCTTTTGTGGTTCCGGAGCTGGAGCACGCGGACGTACCCGTGATCCTGGCCGAGCGGCTCGACTGCAGCATCCTTTGGTCGCGCAAAGTCGCCAGCTGGGATTGCGTCAAAGCCGTCTGGAAGATCGCGAAGTCGGACTTTGCGAACCAGAACATCGGAGCCAAGCGGGTTCACGTCTTCATGCTCGGCGGATGCGTGGCCGATGAGCTTGAGCCGATCGGCCGTGAGGTCTTCGACAAGATCCAAGTCATGCCGGGTTATCTGCACTATCCCGCCATGTCTCGGTGGCTCCATAAACTGTTCATGGACGCACCCGGAAATGGCACACCAGGGTCAAAGTCGCCGGGCTCAAAGTCGCACCGTCGCCAATACGACATCGTTTTCCGGGGCAAACTGGATTACAGATATGATGCCATCGGCGAGCATCGACGATCCTGTTACAAGGCCGTCGAGAAGTCACAGCACACGCGACTCGTCGGCCGCAAGACAAACCGGCATGTTCATGACCTCGAGCTGCTCGATTCGCTCTGCTGCGTGTCGCCCTGGGGATACGGCGAGTTATGCTGGCGGGACTTCGAGGCGGCAGCGGCCGGCTGCGTACTGATCAAGCCCTTCACCCCCGTGGAAACGTTCCCGGCGATCTTTGCGCCGGAGGACACGTACCGTGTGTGCAGTCCGCATTGGTCGGACCTGGACGACGTGATCGATCAGGTAAAGGCGGATCCAGCACGGCATGCCGCTATGGTCGAAGAGGCCAGGATTCGGTGCCGAGCGGTTCTGGATGAAGACGCCGTGATTGAGCGGTTTATGCCTGGCCTTCGGGCTCTTCGGTAGTTAGAAGCATTGCCGCCTTGGTTCGGATGTCGTCCAAAACGACCATCTGTTGTTCGGTCAACTCGTATCCGATGCACCAGTCAATTTCAACGAGTTGAACTAAGAGCGACTTCATAAGACGCGTGTTGTCGTCGTCAGAAATACGTTGGTCTGAAACCATCTTTAAATGCTCCAACTAGCAAAAGTCCCCGAATCCCATGTACTCTTCAACCAAATCGTCGCTGTAATCCACGCCGTCTTCGGTCGGATACCGCTCATACGTTCGCTGAAGTTCAACGAACCGGTTCCATAGCTTTGGAGTCGAGAACGCGATGCAGTTCTTCTGAATGAGCTGTTCGAGGTATCGCTTTTCCTGCCGGTATTTTGTGTGGTACGGCCTAGCCTTCTCGGCCACGTCAAACAGCTCGCCGATTGTTCTACCCCTGGCGATTCCAAACGAGATGATGTCTGACTCGTCAGCAAGCACTTGATGGGTTGCTGCTGCACAACGGGCTTCAATCCAGTCCTGCGTGATTCGAACGTGTGTGGTCATCGTTTCGCTCCTTGTGAAATGCCGTGATTTGATCATCCCAGGCTTTGTTCCTACGGTCCAGCTCATCGGCTATGACGCGTAGGTCAGCCGCAGACATCGCTCCTCTGTCTTTGATCCAGAAATGCTGGTAGCCATCGTCGAGTGGGCCGATCTCGTCATACTTGTCGCACATCTCGATTATGCGGGCGCGATGTTGTGCTAAGCGATCCAAGTCTTATCCCCCGTGTTCGCGGTCGTGCGATTCAAGTGCGCTGGCGATCTTTCCGAGCTTCGCGATCTGTATCTCAGTCAGATCGTTCCGTCGCTCCAAGGCGAAAAGACTCGCTTGGTTGAACTCCTCGATGCGTTTGGCTGGCTTCGAATTTGTTGCCCAGTCAAATAATGCCTTGAGCGCGACAAACGCCATCAGGCCCACTGATCCGCCAAGCGTGACGCCAAGACCCCAAGTAAATGCAGTCCAAAACATATTTCATCTATCCTTTTCGTTTAGGTCGTCTTTCTCACAGTCCGTACGGGCAGTGAAGGCATAGTCATGAACGCCTCCACTCCGTATGTAGCGGACAAACTCCAGGTCAATCCAGCATGTCGACGATTCCCAACCGTCAACACGGCCGGAACGCCCGTTTTCATCGATTCCGAACATCATGACGGCGAGACGATAGGCTTCATCGCATGCACGGTCGAAGTTTGCCTCGCTGCGATGCACGGAGAACTCAATGCTTTCTCCGATTTTCATTTGGCTCGGCATCCTCGTGTCCCATCCTTTCGTGTTTGAGAGGGGCGGGTCGGAGTTGAACCGACCTCTAGCAAGTTCGCGACCTTGCCTCCACCAGCGCGTCTTGCACAGCCTGGCGCGTTGTTGCATCCAGGCCATCACCGTCACTGGTCGCCCCTTGTTCTTTGGTCAGGATTCAATCACCTTTGATCGAATCAAAATCGATTTGGTTCATCGTGATCCTGCTGTGAACTTCGCCGGCAATCGTCTGCACGAGCAGATCGCGCACGCTGTTCATCACGCGGACATGCGTGTCAATCCACTCCTCGAGCTCGTCTTTAGTTGCCCGAGATGGCGGCGGCTTGATCCCGTCTGACAAAAACTTCTCGATCGTGTCGAGATCGGGAACCTTCAGTCGGCCGCATGTCCGACAGTTGCTCTTGCCGTTCACGAGGTCGACTCTGCAACTATCTCTTCGGCCATTCGTTCGGCCTCTAGCTCAGTCTCTTCTGAATCACCAAGCGTGCATTGCAGCTCTTGGTAGTAGTGAATGATCTCGTGGGTGGTTGATAATTTGATCTGCCGTATCCACTCCGCTCGATCGTCTTTTAAGTCTGGTGGTCCATCTCCGCCGCAGACAGCGACGTGCTGCATTCCGCTGTGGTACAGGCCAAAACCACACTCGTCGTCACCGTATCCAGTGCGGATAATGTCAGCGCCGATTACCGTGACGAATAAATGCCCACGTAGGTCCAAAGCGTCCATTGCCCGCGCCACGGAAGAGCAGATTGCGTCCCAGGCGTCTTGTTGGACTTCAGACGGCCCGCCAGCGACTTCTCGAATCGTATAACGCGGTTGTCGTTCTAATCTCAGCATTTTATTCTCGTTCTTCTTGCTCGATTTAACTTCCACTTCTCACTCCTCCAGTGGCCGGTACAAAAAGTCAATTCGCTGGGAGTCGTAGCCGGTCGAGACGTTGTAGAAATAGACCCAGCGAACCGCCACAACTTCACGCCCGGCATACTCGCTCATTGCTTTAGTCAGCATCTCGTCCGTTGCCGATATCGCCAGTTCTGACAAGCCCATATGCTGGCCAGTCAGTCCGCCCATCGTCTCGGTGAATTTGTCCCACCCGGATTTGTCACGTTCCCACATCCGGTCGACGTAATCGGACCCAAGTTTAAGCCCTTCCGGAACCGATTCAGGCTTGCCGACAACCCGCGTGACACAGTTACCATAGGAGTCGACGCAGGATCCAATTCGTGATCCGGCTCCTGGCCAGTTCTTTGTCTGCGTGATCAAAGTGCCCTGCGAATTGGGATTCGTGTAGCTCCGTCTGAGCACAGGCGCTTTCACGGGGTTGATCATTGCCGGCCGTTTCTTCAGATCTTGCATTGTTTCTTCACCGACTCGGGGATCTCGTGCTTCAGTAGCATCAACTGTACGGCGTGTCGCGAAGAGACAAGCGTACTGCCGTCCGGCAGCTTGTAGCCATTTTCGACACGCCGGCAGTACAGCAGCGGCATCAGCTTCTCGAAGGTATCGCGGCGGATTACCTCGTGCTTATCCCATGTGACCAGCTTCAGCGGCTCGGAGAGCACTGTCGCGTCGATCCAGGCACCCGCGTGCAGCTTGCGGACAATCTCGCGCTGAGTATTGGTCAGTCGCATTTCGCGTCTCCAGAAGAGAAGCCGATTGACTTCATCAGTTTGGATTTGTCTTCTGTTAATTAACAATAACCGTTCTCATGAGCTTCAATCGCAGCCAATGCCAAAGCGGCGACTTTTACCATGTTTTCCCGAAACCGTTTCTTGTCGCATGAATCTTTCCCGTTGAGTTCAGACTCACGCTGGTTGCGGTACACTTTTTCGGCCGCGCGGCCAGCATATGCAGTGATGTACGCCACCCAGTCATTCATTCCGTTTGCTTTGTCGAACGACTGGGTGTCACCACCATGGGCTAAGGCAATTTGTCGCTCTCGTTCTTCGGTGATCTCGTCGAGGATGTTAGCCCGTAGTGATACCGCCTCGTCTCGTACAGGATCAGAAACTTCATGTACCGAGTGTTTAGCTGAAGTATCACGTCCACATTTTGAGCATCTTTGCCACGGCTCAACGTCCGCTGGCCTAGGAAAGTTACAATGAGGGCATTTCTTAATTCGCCTATCAGCGAGTAGATCAGCGCATGAGTAGTCGTCAAGTTGGCATTCAGCACCACCGCAAACAGAACAAACACCTAGACCGTAGTCGCATACCGGACAACGGCCTGACTTACCTCCGCAATTACACGTATCTGCGGTTAGAAGCGTATGCGTTTTCGCATTATTCATGTCGGCACCTTATTGTTTTGGTGTGAGGTATTAAAAAAACCCCCTCGTGATCGTGAAAGGAAACAGCCGCTTGCGACAACGGCTTATGGCCAGGTCTACTGGCCAAACATCGACGAAAAGAAGTCGCTGTATTGCTGTGAGTTGGATGCGGCTTTCGCCTCGCCAGCTTTGCGGCCGGCACTCTCGCCTTGGTCATAGACCTGACGCAGAAGTTTCTTCAGGTTTTCGGACTTGAAGGTAACCTCGGCGTCTCCGTCATTGAGACGTTCCTGTTTCTGGCACAACCGATTCCAAATGTCACTGAACTGCACGACCGTGCCCCTTCGTGGTTATGTGATGATACGAACGATCTGCAGGGATTGCATGATTCGTTTCTTCTCTTGGAGTCGACGCATCGCCCGCTTGGCGAGATGTACCATGCGATGGTTGATGTTGGACTTGTGCTGCAGGCACTTGAATCCGCCGTCGGCTTCGACACGAGCGAGTTCGGCCTCGATCAAGTCGTACTCAGCCCGCTCGCTGTCGGCGTCCAGTCGGTCCATGTGCAACCAGTGCGGGCCCTCATGGGTCACGCAGTTGCAGTCCTTGGCCGGCTTTACGATCGCGCCATTGGCCAGCTGGTATTGAATGGTCATTTTGCCCTCACGGCTCAGTAGACTTGCTTGCGACGTCAAGTATTATACTGATCGGCAAATGGCGGTCAATGGCGACAAAAGAAAATGGCAAAAATAGTCTAGTCGCCATCTCTCGGCGGCTTTACGCTGGCGTATCCCCAGCAGGAACCGATGGGGCCTGGGTCGAGTGACATGAACCTAAGGCTCATGGCGGGGGTTAGATTCGAGCCTTGGTCACGCGGAGCGGCAAATTCTTCCTTGATGAGGCCGGCGTAGACGAGGTAGTCGATGTCTTCCGGGCCGTACGTTACCCAGCGGGTCTTCAGCACGACTCTGGTGTAGTGGTATGTCAGACGAACTCTGGTGTCGTGTGTGATCCACCCGTGTCTGTTGACCTTTCGGCCGTCTGGAAGAATGAACCAGCCGGTCGGTTTCTTTTCCGGAATCACGTAGAGAAACTTTTTGGCTTGGTCGTTCACTGCGAGACCTTTCTGGTAGAGACGCCGATGACGGCTTTCTCAAGATTCGCAATCGCGGCATTTTCCTCTGGAGTCCGATCGCCAACGCCCTCGGCCGCATCAGACACGGCGATTTGCTCAAGCAACTCTCGCGCGGCGAGCTCGATGTCAACCAGTCGCTCAACCCGGCCGACAATGCTTCGAAGGCTACCGTGCATTGTCGGGGCCCGTCGGCAGAAGACCTTTCGCGTCCATTTCATCGGCGATGGACTTGAATGTCTCCACGCAGCATTCGCCGTAGTCTTCAATTGGCTTGCCGTCTGCGTCGAGCACCTCCGTGAAACTCTCCGGCGACTCGCTGTACCGCCGGGCCCACTCGTTGAATATCATCGCCATGCGTTTGTCGATGTAGGTCATATCAATTCCGTTTGGGATGTGAAGCTAGTTACCACTCTTTGCCAGACTCTAACCAACGTTCCCGCTCGTGCTCAGATTTGAACGCAAGCCAGTAGAAGTGTGATTTGAAGGGTCGGTCGTGCTGGTCATTGGCCCAGTTGTACGCAGCTCCGACAATCCAGATCGGACTGCACATTACATACATGGGTGCTGCTATGCAGAATATCGCAGCCGTTGTCATGCCGCGCAGGCACTTGAACGCGAATCGCACGGCGCTCTTAATTTTTTGCGGCATCATGTAAACCGCTCGTGAGCTGTCGGAACCCCGCCAACAAGTGAGAAAGACAGTTCGTCAACAAGACCTATGAGCCTAAACATCTCGTTACGCTCCAGTTGCGACATCATTCGCCCTCCACCTGGGTCTATAGCAATATAGAGTGCTTCCAGAGCGCGCTTCCGAAACTGCTCGTCGTCATGCAGAAGGCGGCGATCATCGCAGCCGTTAACAACCCATCCCTCTTTTACTGGCGGCTGAATTTCAAGATGTTTCGGAAACCCAGGTGGTCTCCATTCACTTTCCGCAAGGCCACTCTCAATTGCAGTAAGTTTCGACGGTGTTGTCCCCCATTTCTCTGCGGCTTCCCGCAACCCAAGACTGAGAGTACGTTCTCGGTATTCTCGTATGTTCTGGCCAAGTTTAAAAAGCCGCATTCGCGATTCTGATATGGATCCAGTCGCATCGCATAAAGGGCACCAAATATGGCCAGACGGGTCACTTGCACCAAAACCAGGAATACAGACGACCCCAAAGGTTCTTATTTTCCGTTCACCACGGCATTCAGGGCAGACGATCATTTCTCGCTCCGTTTGTATTGTTAGATGCCCACAAAGAAAAGCGTCGTTGACTTCTGCTTGCCGTCACGATGGCCCTCTTCGAATGAGTCGTGCAGTTTGAACCGCTGGCCGAAGACCTCTTGATCGCGGCCAGACAGCTGAATGCTCAAATCGATTCGAATGCCCTGTGCCGAGTTGTCGCGACTGGCCCGATAGCCAATATGCTTATCCCAAACGCGGAGCCGAATAGCGTTTATGAACCATCGCTTCTTCCCCGCGTGATCCACCCCGTTTCCGACCTCGATGGACATTTCCTCAATGTCAACTTGGTCGTCTTCGTAGAGTGATAGATCACTTCGCACAATTCTGACGTTGAGGTGCTCACGGGCGCGTCGCTCAACAGTCCGGCCGTTTACGGTTCGGATCACAGTGGAGACTTCCACAAGTGTCGGCAGCTGCTGTCTCGTGAGCTTCGTCATCACAGGTCCAAAATAAAAAGCGATCGGCTCCCCGCTGGCGTCGGATCAATGCCGGCTCGCTGTTCGCTAAAGCCAGTAGCCTTTCAAGTCCTGGTCGATTCCCTGGCCCCAGGTGGCCACCACGGCAACAGTGGCGTGCCCTTATTTCATGTTGGAGTGTTTCGCCCTCCGGCATCAATTAGCGCTTCATTGGACATCCCCTGTGGTTCTGGCCGATCGGTAGCCTGCCTCACGTCTCAAACTTCACCGGCGGGTTCGCTGTCGACTCACCCTCGTCTGCCGATCTACTCGTCGCTCCGGTGGTCCAAGTGTCAGATCAATCGTATGCCTTGGTCGCTTGCTGGAAGAGACTAGGCGCCAAGCGACGCGAGTCGCTGTTCAATTTCCTCGACGCTGAGGTTCTCGAGAGCCTGTGCTTTCTTGGTCTCGAGGATGCTCTTCAGCCGCTCGCGTTCAGTTTCGAGTTGAGCGGCCTGCGTCTTCTTCCGGTTCTCATCGAGCCGGAAGTTAATGATGAATTTGAGGATTTCCAGTTGAAGCGAAAGTTGCTCCCGGCGTGGGTCCGGTTTGGTCTGCACGAAACTTTCTTCAGCGGTCTCTTTCAGTTCACGGTTGACCGCTCGGGCCAGGCCGTCGAGGTTGACTTTCCGCTCGCTGGTCAGGGGCAGATCCCACAGCTGTTCAACGGCCAGCGCGCCAACGCTGGAATCAAAACGCAACTTGATCTTGGTAGCTTTGGCAAAAATATCCACTGCACTATTTCCTTCTTGGTGGTCAGAAAACCGAAACGAAAGTTAGAAGACGATCTTGTACGGGCGCTTCTTTGTGCCCGATTGCACGACGACCACCGCCGTGTCTTTTCGAGTTGAGGAGAAACCAACCCCGCTGAGTTGGTCGTCAGACGGCTGGCACTTTAGCTTGTCACCGAGCACCTCGAACACTTTGCGGTGCTGCTCCAGCGACGGCTGTAGGAACTCGTTGTACAACCCTCGGATCGGATCAGGGTTGTGACATCCATCGAGGATGAAGAACCAGTGCCGGTTACCGACGCTGTTGTCATCCCAGTGGTTCGGGCTCAGCAGCAGCGTGTTCACGCGGACGAGGTTGTTCGTCGTCAGGCCCCACTTCTCAATTGACTTGGCGGTCGACTTCACTTTGCTAGAGGGAACTACCTCTTTGATCTGGCCTCGCTCAACGCGGACCTTGAATACGTCTACGTTCTCGTCAGATCGCATTGGTCTGTCGTATGAGAAGTGCTCCAGAATCCCGTCGCACTCAAGCTCTACCTCAAAGCCGACGTTTGAGGTCTCGCGCTGGAAGTATTGGTTGACCCAAATGCTGTACACCCCGTCGTGTAACTTGTCGAGAACCATGTTTTCAACAGGCTCGCGGCTTCGTCCGCTACCGGCATTCATGTCAACGTCGAGAATGCCGGCCTTTCGGCCAAAGTAGATGTGATCTCCACGCGGAGTACGCATGTGGATATCGAGGTCATCGTAGTTGTACCAGCTGAGGCTGGCTCGGAAGTACGCGTCAATCTTGCCGCCAGCCCGCTTGACCCGTTCCTTGATGCTGTCGGCCACGTTGCCGTCGTACGTCCAAGCAAAGTTGTTACTCCATTTCAGGATCCGCTTTGCCTCTGGGATTGCTGGTGCCGTGATGCTGGCGAAGTTTCCGGTCATGCGGTTTTCCAGCAGCATGTCAATAGAATCGGCCGTCGGGACCACATTGCTCAGAAACTCGTCGATACTGATTTCCGTCGCGGAATCGAACGACGGCGTTGGCACTCTGGCCTCTTGCATAAGCAAGTCGGCCACGCCTCCATCACGCATTCGCCCACGGATCTCGTTATCAACGAATAGTACGTTGTTCACGCTGACGTCAGAGAATGTCGCATGCCTACGGTGCAACGCGTCTTCCAACCCAAGGCCTTCGATCGTTTCCATAGCCGCCGCGATCATACGCGGCGTGATCAGCGACTTCGGCCGCTTGTAGTTCTGCGGTGCAACCTTGCTCTCGAACGACTTGACCGCTGTTTCCAGTTCAACACCTTCCGACAGGTCTTGGGCAAGCGTACCGATCACACTGTTTCGGAACCGAGCAGCCGGCGAGAACACGTTATCCCAGACAAAAAGATGTCGGTAACGTTCGCATAACGCCCGTGACGGCAAGCCGGCAAGTTCCTGGTACTTCCGATGAAGGTCTCGGAATCCCCTTACGCTCCGTTCGTGCTCTTCGCCACGGTACAGCTGCTTGTCTTCGATTAGTGAGAGGATGTCTTCAAGAGACTCAGACGTCAGTTCTTCCAGACCACGACGGAACACGCCAGCGATCGAATTGACGTTGCCGATTTCGGCGTCGACATTCAGCGTCTGATACGCTTTCGGAACGTAGCAGTAGAAGTGATGCCAGTCGATCTCGGCACCATCTGAGCATTCGGTCGTCCGTTCGGCACCGAATTGACTGAAGCTTGTGCGGAATACGCCGGCAATCTGCGCCCGTCTGACGACTTGCGACATCGCTTCCGCCACCTCTTTGTACGGCGACGCCAAACCTTCGACATCCCAGACTGAGACAAGCTTTCCGTCTACTATGCGGACGACGCCGGCGACATTCTTCACGAAGTGCCGGCAGCAACTGCAGTCATGCTCCGTATTTGTGCGGAAGATCGGATTCGATCCTGGTGGAAATGAATTGAGGTAGTGTGCCCAGAGATCGTCTCGGCTGATGTCAACGACAAACAGCGGATCGCCATTCGCGGACATCGACTCAAATTGACGGTTGATTGCTTTCGCAAACGGCTGAAACGTACTGACTCGGACTTTTGTTTGCATTGCTCCGTTACCCATTGCAAGTGGTGAAAAACTAAACTCTCTGCTACACACCCATTGTCAAACCGACTAGGTCATCATTTACCCACGCGGTGAGGTAATGACCCGCGCCGTTATCCCACACCGACAACTCGGCCTGTGGCCAGTGCATCTGCATGAACCGCCAGAGATTGGCGTCGAAACGGTAGTGCTTGTGCGGTTCGCTCGAATGCGGAAGGATCGTCCGCAAGTGCCCAGTCCGACCGTATCGTGTGCTCACGTCCGGTTCGGGTAGATCCGTGACACCGGTTTCGCTCGGCACAAGCTCGAAATCGCTGTTTGGACGAAACTTTGGCATGATTCCATTCAGCGGAACCGATGGGCACTCAGCCGGATCCGGCAAAGTCTCTTTCAGCTTGTTCTTGCCGCTGCAGATCTCGGCGACGATCGCGTCGAGTTTGGCCTGAAGTGATCCGGTCTCCGGGATCCGCATCAAGAAGTGTGCGTCAGTCAGCCACCCCTGCGTGATCGTCGCGTACAACAACCGCGTCTTCACGTATTTGACGCAGCGGCGACCGTTTACGACATCGCGGCCGTCTGGATTGCAGTAGAGGTAATGCTTGATGGCATTGAGTGTTGGCGGCTTGTGCCGACGAAGACACTTGATCTGTCTCAGCTGCACGGCTTTGCCCTTTGGCTGAAGGAAGGAAACTTTACTTGCGGCATTTGCCATTATTCAAAACGGCAACAGCAAGTCAACACCTTCAGAGCAGATTCTCAAAAAAGTTTCCTTGGCCAGGATCGGCCGCTATTCGCCGGGTTTCCTTACGATAACCTCGAGGCCTTGCTTCTTGGCCTCCTCGATCATGTTTTTTGTGCCGCGCGACTGGCCGTCCCAGAATGCAATCAGTCGATCGCCATATGCGGCCATTTCGCGATTCCTGATGGGCCCGGCCGCTCTACCGTGGTCTGTCCAGTTGGCCGGGAACATCTTCACGGGGATGGAGTTTAGGATGGCCCAGTTCCGGCCACACTCGTCAGCCCCCTGGGCGCCGCCGCAGACGACTTCGGTGATCGAGTCGACAAGTTCGTCAAGGAACGCGTAGTCGGCTTGTGAGAGGTGGTAGTTTCGGCCTCCGGCGATGATCGTACGCATTACGGATCTCCCGTGTAAAAGTCAGTTAGCGGTTCTCGGCGGCGAGCCAGAAGATGAGGCCGAGCAGCCAGGTGACTGGCCAGCTCATGCCGTAGGTGACGGCCTCGAAGAAGCCCATATCTGCGTCAGCTCGGTACGAGACGACCAGAAGAAACACCGTCGTGGTGACTGCGGCCACCAAGTAGCCGATTAGAAGTATGCGAGCAATTTTCACCACAGTTGCCTCCGTCGTTCTACTGGCCAGACCTTGCGATTGTCCAGTTCCGGGTCGTTTAGCGTCCAGGTCTCACGGTAGCTGTCAGCCCGAACGATTTGATCCGTGAGCCTCCAGCGGAACTGGTAGCTTCCACCAGCGCGGCTAATGATCGGCTCTGGCGGCGAGTTCTGCCACGCCACAACGACGTACTGGTTCAGCGTCGGTGACCAGTCCCAGATAATGATCTGAGTGAACTGGCTTTGATCCCGGCGGCAGACGTGATTGATTTCGATGAGGTCAACACGATGTATTCTGCGGGCGTTTGTGGAAGGAAGCCCGAGCAATAGGCAAAACAAAATCAGGTTCATCACACCCTCCGTGCTTGAGTTGCTGGATTATTGGTGTGATGTCGTGGGTTATGGGAGTCTTAGCTGCCGGCCCACGACTTGAGATCGTGAGGTTGTTTGTCAACTAGCGTTTCGTAGGTGCCGCGATTGGATACGTGTGAGATCTGCTCTCTGCGTACGAACTCGGCGGCCAGGTCCAGAACGTCTTGGACTGGGACTTCCATTCGCTTCAATCCCCCGAGTTCAGTCGTGAACGTAAACACGGCATCTCCGGAAAAATCTCCGTTGAAGCTTACGCGGCCGTTCGTTGTCTCGGTCGTGTGCATTTTATCTGATGCCGCTGAGTGGGAGGTTTCGAAGCACTACGGCCAGTGCCTGCAGTAGTAGGGGATACGACTCAAGACGCATTCTCAGAGCCGCGTTCTCGCGCCGAAGCTCACGTGCCTCTGATCGTCGTCTCCTGGCGAGCCTGAGCAACGCGCGTTCTCGTTTCGTGGTCAATTCGCTTCTCCTCTACCGAGACTCGTTACACGCCGTTTTCAGATAACCTACTGACCAAGCTCGGTTCCGAATGTTTCCCGATAGCACTCGCGGATTCGATCTTCCATGTATCGCATGGTTTCATGCATCGAATCGCTTACGACAGCCCCGCTATCACGCAGGTCACAAATCTTTTTTAGATCCGCTGCGATACTTGCGACACGCAATGGAAATTCCGCGACAGCTCGCTGACGGGCTGCCCTAGAAGCGGCAAGCATTTCCCTTGTTCTAGCCATTTGATTTGAGTCAGTTGGCATTTTGCCCTCTTCCTTCGATATGCGTTTGTCTTGTTCCGTTAAAATTCTCGACCCGTCTCTTCAGTCGTCACTGTGGAAAATCGCGTGTAAAAGGTTGTTGGCCAGTCGTAGTTT